>CANHVU010000068.1 GCA_947464275.1 Bacteroidota bacterium | reverse complement strand
TTTAGATTTTAGAAATGCTACTGATTTATTTGCAGATAAAGACTTTGATGGAGACCCTATAAGGGTAAAACCAGTTACAGAAGGTGATGATTTATCGCTAGTAGTAATTGAAGAAGAGGAGAACGAAGTAACAGTTTTAGATACCATTACAGGGGAGGAAATTGTATTTCAAAAAGCCACCATTCGTTATCCTGATGGTTCAAAATTACAGGGAACTTGGATTGCTAAAGATGATGGTGATAAAAGAGAAAAAGTATTTGTAAATGGGGTGGATGTTTCGGTATTAGTTAGCCGTGAAATGTATTTTGATAAAAACGGAAAACCAATTACTACCAGTTTAAAAGACCATACCAAAGAAATAATTACAGAAAAGTACGCTTCGCTGAATGATTTTTTAGCAAATTGGAATAAAACTGAACGTAAGGAAGCTATAATAGCCGAATTACAAGAGCAAGGTGTAATGGTTGAAGAACTTTACGATGCGGTAGATAAACAAGTGGATTTATTTGATTTGATATGCCATGTGGCTTACGACCAACCACCACTTACACGTAAAGAAAGAGCCAATAATGTAAGAAAACGTAATTACTTTACGAAGTATGGCGAACAAGCAAAAAAAGTATTGGAAGCATTATTAGATAAATATGCAGATGAAGGAATAACCAATATAGAAAAAATAGAAGTGCTAAGGGTAAATCCATTTGATGAAATGGGTTCACCAACTGAAATTATTGGTGAGTTTGGTAGTAAAGAAAAATACCTACAAGCGGTTAGAGAATTAGAAGTAGAATTGTATAAAAATATTGGATAATGATTGAAAATAGTACAGTTGAATATAAAAGTCTAAAGAAAATACTTGACACCTATTCTAAGTTAAAAAGCGAAGGGTTGAGGGATTTAGCAATTACCGCTGTGGCCTTTGCAAATGCACAAGGAGGAAAAATTGTTATAGGAATTGAAGATAAAGAAAGTTTAGCACCATCTGGTCAAAAAATCACAAATGAAACAACAAATGAAACTATCACAAGGTTGCGTTCTCTATGTTTTAATGTAGGTTTACAATTAAATGAAGTTGAAACTAGTGATAATGGTGCCGAGTTTTTTAGCTTGACTGTACATCCTGCTTTAAAGTCGATTGCTACAACTGCCGATGGAAAAATATATATACGTATTGGTGACCAATGTCAAGCTGCCCGTAGTGAAGATATCGTTCGATTAGCTAGTGAAAAAGATGCTTTTCAATGGGAAATCCAAATAAGAAATGTGTTGCTTAACGATATTCCAGTTACTAATATTGAATGGTTCACAAATGAAATTAGAAATTCAGATAGAGTAAAAACCAGTATCAAGGAGTTTTCGGATATTGAAATTCTTGAACATTATAACCTAATAGAGCAATCCAAATTGACCAATCTTGGTGTGCTATGGCTTGGTACTAAATCACAAAGAAGTAAATTAGTATATCCTATTACAGTGCAATACATTGTATATGACGAACTCGAAAGAAAAATACGTAAAGAAGATTGGCAAGATTACTCATTAAATCCAAAACAATTACTACTTGAAATTGAAAAACAAGGTGTTGAATTGACATATTATGATGAATTTCCACAAGGTTTATTTCGGAATAAAATCCGCCATTATGATGAACGATTAGTAAGAGAGTTATTAATTAATGCCATTGCACACAAGAGCTATACCATATCAGGAGATATTTTTATCAAAGTATTTAATGACCGTTTAGAAATAACCAATCCAGGCGGATTACCCCTAGGCATTACAAAAGATAATATATTACATATTACCCATAGACGAAACCCTCATCTTATACGCATTCTTCACGACCTTAAACTTATGGAAGGAGAAGGCACAGGCTACAACTTAATTTATGAAATAACAAGTAGAGATGCTAAAGCGTTTCCAATACCAATATCTGATTACAATTCCACTTCAGTAACCCAATATTCAAAAATATTGGATGAAGAAACTGTTTTATTACTTGATTTTATTGGCAAAAACTACCAGCTTTCTCAAAAAGAATTTATTGTTTTAGGTATTATTTCTCGTCAGAAAAAAATTCTTGCAACTCAATTAACAAAAGAATTGCAATTATTGGATGAAGAACGATTAAGGTCTTATGTAAGTCGTTTAACTGATTTATCCATTTTAATTAATCGTGGAATAAAAAAAGCAACGGAGTATTTGATAAACCCTAAGCTTATTGCTAGTTCTAAAATTAATATTAAGCCTACTTTGAAAACAATAGAACAACCTCGACTTAAGGCCTTAATTGAAGAGTTATTGAAAATTAATCCAAACCTTTCAGTTACTGCTATACATTCCAAAATTGGCGATATTGATATTAAAGATGTACGAAAATGTATATATAAAATGGTAAAAGATGGTGTTTTAAACTTTAAAGGAGAAAATAAAAACAGGACTTATTCATTGGCATAAAAAAAACAAATGAAAAACAAATTGAAAAATAAAAAGTGCTATAAATCTGATAAACAGTAGATTAAATCTATTTCAGAAAAATAGAAACAGTCATAATTAAAAAACAAAATGAGCAATATATCAGGCATTATAAAAAGTATTCAAAACATCATGTGGCAAGACACTGGGCTAAATGGCGATGCGCAACGCATTGAGCAATTAGGGTGGATGTTGTTTTTGAAAATTTTTTCGGATAAAGACAAAGAATTAGAACTACTAGACGATAATTACATATCGCCAATTCCTGACCAATTTCATTGGGTAAAAGAAAAAGGAAATTGGGCAGGCGATGATGAGGGAATGACTGGAGATGAATTGTTAGAATTTGTAGATAGGCAATTGTTTCCTGCATTGCGCAATTTGGATTTAAGCACAGGAAACCAACGAGCAGTAATAGTTCGTGAGGTTTTTGAAGGCAATAATAATTACATGAAAAGTGGTATCAACATACGCAAGGTGTTGAACAAACTGAACGAAATAGACTTTAATATAGCCAAAGACCGACATGCTTTTGGCGAG
>CANHVU010000067.1 GCA_947464275.1 Bacteroidota bacterium | reverse complement strand
TAGTTAAGGTTATTAAATTGCAATTGGTAATGTTATTATTAATGACGTTCCCTTATTGATTTTACTTTCTATATTTACCGTTCCTCCGTGCATTTCAACAAATAGTTTGATAATAGACATTCCTAGGCCGGTTCCTGGAATATTATCAACGTTAGTGGATCTGAAAAATGATTCAAATACCAATGGAAGTTCAGCCTCTGGAATGCCTATTCCGTAATCTTTAACGGTGATAACTGAATGGTTATGTATTTCTTCAATTGTTAAATCAATTGATTTTTCTTTTGGTGAATATTTTATGGCATTGCTAATGGAATTCTGCAACACTTGTTTCATTAGTTTTATATCAATATTTACTTTTGTTGAACTTTTTAAAGCCAAATTTATTTTTCTTCCGTCCGTAATTTTTTTTGCATCAATTGATAAATATTCACCAACAAATTCAGCTATATTCAAGATTTCTGGATTAAAAGGGATTCTATTGGCTTCTACTTTTCCCATTGTTAAAATATCTGACATGAGTTCAGCTATTCTATCAATATCAAGTGTTATGTCATCTATCTTTTCAGTTACTTTATTGTATATTTTTTGTGGTATGGCATTTTGGTCTTTGTCTATAAAAAGTTTAATTAATTCAGCGCTCGAACGTATGGTAGCCAAAGGTGTTCTGAACTCGTGTGAGGCCATACTTACAAAACGGGACTTTAGCATACTTAATTCTTTTTCTTTTTCAAGTGCCTTGGTTAATTCTATTTCGGCTTTTATTCTAGGCGTCACATCGCGGGTGGAAGCTTGTAATAAACTGATTTCATTATTACCAGAATTTAATTTTGTTACAATACTCTCAAACCATTTATAGCCACCTTTTTGAGTTTTGGACCTAAAAAGTATATTATTTTCTTTATTTGGTTTTATTTCATTTAACAAAAAATTACGTACCGCTTCTTTGTCATGATTATGAACAGTACTAAGTAAATTACTTCCAACTATTTCTTTTTCACTAAAACCTGATAGTTTTATACCTGAAGGAGACATATAAGAAATGTTACCATGAATATCTAAAATCGTGATTATATCTTGTATATTCTCCGAAATTAAACGGTATTTTTCTTCGCTAATTTTTAAGTTCTGTTCGGCTATTATTAGTGATGTAATATCCGACATAATTCCATCTATCCTATTAGGTTTACCAAACTCATCAAAACCTACTTTAGCTTTGTCTCTAACCCATCTGTATTCTTCACTTTGGTGAACTTTTATTTTGTAAACAATTTCACGTTCTTTGGTAGTTCCATTTTTTAATTCTAGGTCAGCTTGCTTAAATAAGTCTTTGTACTCTTCACATATAAAATCAAACCAATTGTAGTTGCCGTTATAAAAATCAATTTCTGGAATACCTGTCATTACTGAAGATGAAGGGCTTAAATAGGAAATTTTGTTATTTATTATATCAAACGACCAAATTACATCATCAATAGAGGTAACTACCTTATTTAAAATGGCTCTGTTTTTTTCTAATTCATTTTCTGCCTCTACAAGCCCTGTAATGTTCTCGGCCGAACCAATAACTCCAATCGTATTTCCATTAATATCTAGGTGTAAAGTGGCATGAAAATTTAACCAAATAATATTTTGGTTAGCATCAATAAAACGCACCTTGCTAATAATTTTTTCCGTTTTTTGTTCTATTAATTGGTTAAATAAATTAACAATAATTTCTTTGTCGTCAGGATGAACGTAATTAATTAGGCCGTTTGCCAAAGTGCTATTTACATTATGCCTTGTAATTTGCTCCCAACTTTGGTTTAAAAAGGTGCATTTGCCCTCTAAATCAGTTGTGAAAATGATTTCTTTTAAACTTTCTATTAAATCGCGGTATCTTTTTTCACTTTCTTTTACCTTTTCATCATATATTTTTTGGGTATTAATATCTAAAACAAACCCTGTCATTTCTAATGGTTTTCCATCTTCATCGTGTTTCGATATTTTTCCTACACCTAATACCCAAAGTAAACTTCCGTCATTTTTCTTTATTCTATACTCAGCCCTGAACGTATTATGAGGGTCAATTAAAAAATTATTGGTATGGTTTTCAATACTGCTGATTACTGAACTAATATCTTCAAAATAGATTAGGTCAATCCAATTTTCATACGAAATTTCAGTAATGTTTCTATCGTTTAATTCAAAAATTGTATTTAAAGTATTATTAATATTAAAAAGTCCATTTTCAAAAGTATAGGTCCACATACCCATATTGGTTACATCCATAGCTAGTTCCAATTGGTCTTTTACTAATTTTACTTTCTCTAGCTCTTCTTTAGTTTTGGTTATATCACGGGTTATACATATAAGTCCGCCATCTTCGGTGGTGCTTAATGATATATTTTGTAATACTTTTCTTCCATTTTTAGTAATTCCCTCTACCTCTCCCGACCAATTTCCACTGCTCATTAATATAGGAAAATAAGTATTTTCTATTACTTCAATTTCTGCTTGTTCATAAATGGTTTTCCATGATTTATTATACAGTTCATTTGGGGTATATTCAAAAATTTCAGCATGTGCCTTGTTCATATAATAAAACTCTCCTGAACTATTGAGCAATGCTATACCTACAGGCGATTTTTCTATGGCTTGGTGCTGTTTTAAAATAAGCTCTTCCTTTTGCTTCAATTCTGTTATTTCAATTCCGTAACCAATAATGTATTCTATTGAATTTTTATCATCAATTACAGGGTGCATAAACCTTAAATGATGTTTTGTTTCATGGTTTACAGTAACAAATTTTTCTTCCATGGATAAGGATTTACCTGTATTGGTAACGATATCAAAAATTTCCTTGCGTTTTAAGGCCAATTCAATAGGCTTGTTTCGGTATTCGCAGTATTCAAAGTCATCTTTTCCAATTATCCATTTTCTTATTTCAGGGTCGGCTATGCCGTTTTTGTTAACAAATAAATATTTGTGTTCTTTGCTAAATACCACCACATCGGCAGGTAAATTATTAAAAATAGTTTCGAAAAAGGTAATTTGATCAGTTAGTTCTTTTTGCTTGGAAGCTAGCTT
>CANHVU010000066.1 GCA_947464275.1 Bacteroidota bacterium | reverse complement strand
GCCATCAAAATCCTTATTTCCTGCCAAAAAAGGAGTCGCTAACACATCGCCATAACTTCTACGACCAGCAATAATATATGAACCTTTACCTTTATTAATTGGTCCTTCTAAAGTTAAGCGAGAAAATATTAAGCCTATTCCACCCTGAGCAGCAAAATGTTTTTTATTCCCATCTTTTAACCTAACATCTAAAATGGAAGATAATCGTCCACCATATTTGGCATTTATACCGCCCTTAAAAAGTTTTACATCTTTAACAGCATCCGGATTAAAAACCGAAAAGAAACCAAATAAATGCGATGAATTATAAACAGGTGCTTCATCTAATAAAATTAAGTTTTGGTCAATACTTCCTCCACGAACATTAAAACCTGACGCGCCCTCCCCTACTGTACTTACTCCTGGTAAAAGTTGGATACTTCTTACTAAATCTACCTCGCCCAACAAAGCTGGTATTTTACTAATGGTTTTCATATCTAACTTGTTGGTGGACATTTCGGTAGTTTTAATGTTTTCGTTTTTTTTCTCTCCAACTACATTTACTGCCTTTAATTCCTTGTTTTGAGGTACCAATTCAAAACTTATTTTTTGGTTAGATGATAAGTTAATTGTTTGGTTGATGGTATTGTACCCAAGGTATTTAATTGAAACCAAATAAGTGTTTGGTTCTAAGGTAATGGAATAATAGCCGTATTCGTTAGTTACAGCGCCTTTACCTGTCTCTTTAACGATTACTGATACGCCAATTAAATCTTCGCCTGATTTACTATCGCGAACATAGCCGCTTAATACCACTTTGCCCTTTTGCTGGGCAAAAGTATTTAAGTTTAAAAATAGAATAAAGGAATAAATCAAAAATGATTTTAGGTTAAATTTCATGTTTTGTGCTTTTTTTTCGGCCGCAATATTAATGCAGCAATTGGTTAATTGTATTATTTTATATTTAATTTTTGCCAAATTATTGTAAGTGGCTTACTACAAAAATTATTGGTTATACAAACTGATATAAGGCTTTGCTTAATAAAACATCCAAAAAAAGTTTTAAAACTGAACTATGATATTTTATGATATGCAGTTTTTTAAAAAAAATCATTTTAATTTTTCACTTGTAATTGGAAATTCTACTTTATTAAACTCAACCGTTTTAAAATTTTTCACCAAACTAATTCCATAATCACTTTTCATTATATAATTTACTTTGTTAAAATCACCATTTGGAATTTCAAAATTAAAGGTAGATAAACTCCCAGTATTATTTGTTATGTTCAATTTATAGACAGATGATAATGATTTGGCCAAATCATCCAAATTTACATTTCTAAATTTCAAAACATTCTTACAATTAGTGGTACTATTCAAATGAAAGGCATATTTTAGACTACTTTTATTAAATAAAATACTATCAAATATATTCATTTCATAAACATCTTGAAATTTAAAATTACTCATCATTTTAAAATGGTAAGTTTCTGATAAAAGAGATAATAGTTTATTTACATTAACTGCTTTCGATTGATTTATCTGCTCAAATTTTATGTTTATTTTTTTTGTAAATGAATCGTTATTATTTGTTTCTATCAAGTCTATATTTTTATCTAACAACTCAGCAATAACAGCATTTAACGAGTAGTTTTCAAAACTTATTTCATCAGGTGAAATGGTTGAAACTACATCATTATTGCTGTTTTTTTTAACATCCTCAATAATTATTTTATAGTCAGAGGTTGTTTCATTTCTGCGCTCTATTGGCAAGTTAAGCACATATAGTGCAGGTATAAAAAGGATGGCATTATATGTGGCATGAAACAAAATACCCAAAAAGAAATTAAACTTTACCCTAATATACCCTAAGGTAAGTCCTACTATAAATTGCGGCAGCACCAACAAAGGAGAGAACAACAAAATATTGCTTGTAATTTTATAATTTACCAAATGATAAAATGCAAATAAAAGAGTTACCAAATAAAAAATGTATGGGTAATATTTATTCCAATTTTTTGTAAAAAATAATCTAACTCTTACTTGTTTTCTTTTGCTACTAAATTTAGTAACTAACAGTATAAATTTAACAAATACATCATACTTATATCTTAAAGGCAGTCTAAAAACCAATTCTTCAGTAATAGGTGCAACAAGCACTCCAAATATTAGAACAACAGGAAATGACATATTTTCCATGAGTCTAACAATTGCATGGTCTTTGGTAGAATAAAAGCCTAAATTTTCTAACAAATAATTTATGGAACCTATAATACCATCCATTAGGAAACAAAAAAGTAATAGGTTAATAAAAGTGATTACGATTTGTGTTTTGGTTTGATTGGCTAATTTTTCATCTTTTGGTTTTTTTAAGAACTGTATAAAATCAAAAAGTGTTTGTTTAAGATGGCTTATCATTCTGCTAAAATAAAAAGTTTATTTATAGTTACAATTTAATTATTTATCGTAATATTGCAATATAATAATAGATAATATGGGAGCTAGTAAAACAGAACATTTTTCCGATAAACAAAATCAAATAGCAGCCATGGCGAAAGCTATTGGTCATCCCGCGCGTGTAGCAATTATTGAGTATTTACTTTCAGTTGATACTTGTATTTGTGGCGACATAGTAAATGTTTTGCCTTTGGCTCAGCCAACAGTTTCACAACATTTAAAAGAACTGAAAAATGCGGGAATTATTAAAGGAAGCATTGAAGGAACAGCAATTTGTTATTGTTTAAATCCTGATGCGATCAATGTTTTGGAGGCTTTTTTTGCTCACATTACTATTAATGTAAATAACAAAAAAACTAACTGTTGTTAGTGATGTATAAAAATTTAAAAAATAATAAAATGAAACTATCAGAAGTAAAGGAAAAATTAAATTCAGTATCAGAGATAGGTTTTGTATTGCCTAATGGCACTCATGTTCCTGCTCATTTTCACGTAACCGAAGTGGGCGAAATAACCAAACATTTTATTGATTGTGGTGGAACGGTTCGAATAGAGAAAGTGGTTAATTTTCAACTTTGGGAAGCCAACGATTTTGACCATAGGTTAGCACCACAAAAGTTGTTAAATATTATCCAACTATCGGAAAAGGTATTAAACATTGGTGATTATGAAGTAGAAGTAGAATACCAAACTGAAACCATTGGCAAATTCAATATTGATTTTAATGGAAGCAATTTTTTATTGGTAAATAAACAAACCAAT
>CANHVU010000065.1 GCA_947464275.1 Bacteroidota bacterium | reverse complement strand
TTATCTTTAGTAGAACCACTTAGGTATTTATTTAAAGATGAAGTACGCAGAGTGGGTCTAGAACTTGGCATTCCAGCCGACATGATTAATAGACATCCTTTTCCTGGACCAGGACTAGCGATCAGAATACTTGGCGAAGTAAATGCAGAAAAAGTTGCATTGTTACAAGCAGCTGATGCCATTTATATCAATGCATTAAAATCACACAATTTATACACTGAAGTTTGGCAGGCAGGCACTATTTTACTCCCTGTAAAAAGTGTAGGCGTAATGGGTGACGAAAGAACGTACGAGTTTACTGTTGCTCTAAGAGCAGTAACTTCGGTAGATGGCATGACTGCCGATTGGGCTCATTTACCGTATTCATTTTTAGCGCACGTTTCAAACGAAATTATTAATCAGGTAAGAGGCATTAACCGTGTGGTATATGATATTAGCAGCAAACCGCCTGCTACCATTGAGTGGGAGTAAAACAATATGTCATGAAAAGTAGCCTACTATACATCCAATTAATTGTTTTATTGTTAACCTGCTTTTTAACAACCAATGCACAATTAGCCCCAGTAATTCAAGAACGCAAAACAATTGTTGTATTTATTCCAATAGAAATTGATGCTGCATTTAATGGATCAGATTACATTTTAGGTAATAATAATTTACCTAAAACCATGTTACCCGGACTCGATTTTTACAATGGTGTTTTAATGGCAATTGACTCATTAAAAAAAATAAACACTTCACTTGATATCCGCATTATAGATACAAAACAAAAAAACAATTCTCTAGCAACCCTACTCACAGATTCTAGTTTACAAAAAACAGCACTTATTATCAGTGCCATTACAAATAAAGCTGACACTAAACTCATTGCCGACTTTGCACTTGCACACAAAATACAAATGATATCGGCGATTTTCCCCAATGACGCTGGTATTACCAATAACCCGTTTTTTGCCATTTTAAACCCAACGCTTAAAACCCAGTGTGAGGCTATTAGTAGCTACCTGCAAAATAACTTTGCAAAAAACACCATCTTGTATTGCAAGAAAAAAGGACCCACCGAAGATTATATCCAAAGCATCATCGTAGATAGTAAAACTGCAAAATCCTTTTTAAATATTGAAGTTGAGGACAGCATTGTTTTTTCTGATCTTGAACCTTATTTAGATTCTACCAAGCAAAATGTTTTATTATGCGGCAGCTTAAAAGAAAGCTTTGGAACTGCACTTGTGAAAATACTGAATGAAAATCCGGCCTATAAAGCTACTGTTATTGGCATGCCAACTTGGGATGGTGATAAATCAATCAATGTACCTAATGTAGAAATAATTTATGCAAGCCCTTATTATTTTAATGGCAATGAAAAGCTATTAAAACAATTAACAGCTGTCTATAAAGTCAAATACCTTGGCCGCCCTAGCGATCAGTTTTTTAAAGGCTACGAAACACTACTTTATTTTACAAATACATTATTTTCTAAACAAGCACCCGTTTTTAATAGCATTAATCTAATGCCGGTTTATAACACAAGTATTAAAAGTCAAATAGATTACCAAGAAAATAAAAATCTTTATTTTTTTAGGAAACAAAACGGCCAACTTAAATCAGCTAAAGCTAGCTCCTACTAGGCTTTAATGGATTTTTGGCTTTGAATTTCATGTAATCTAAAAAGTAAATGAGCTTACACGTAATTTCATTTCCATGCGGCTGCTGAAATACCGCTCTTGCATTACTCGTATAATTTTTATGAGATTCGTAAGGCAAATTAAAATCTGAACCTAACCAGTTTTTCCATCCTACAATAAAACGGCTGCCGTAGGCAAAATCCCAAGTGTAAAACATATCAATATTAAATACATTGAAATTTTGATTTTTCCCTTGTACAAATGGAATTTCAACAATACCTCCACTTGGCGTAACATTAAAAAAGTTTTCATAGGTAACCTTACTCCAATAGTGTCTAGTACGTGCAGTTATATTCATGCGTGCATTAAAATTATAAATAGCGTTTACAATACTATTAAAGGTCGTTACTTTTCGTCTGCCTGCTATGGGCACGCCTGCCGCATTTCGATATGCATAACCATACTGTCCATTATCCTCATCACGTTTCAGGTCAATATCTAAACTAAAATGATCATTAAATCTGTAACGTGGCGCTATATTTAAACTATAATATGCGTCATTGGGAATCGGCGACTCTGCAAACCCTAAATTGTAACGTAAAAAGAATTGTTTACGACTATCCGAACTACCTGAAAAACCGGTATACCAATAACCCGTTCTTTTAATCATTACACCCGCTGTTCGCATTTCAAAATAATCATGCTGCCATTGCGGTTGAATATTTAAGGTAACGGAGGCATCCCAGAAATTTTTAAAAAACCAAAAAGCCCTTGTTTGAATTTCAAAATTTGTAAACACATTGGGCTTGTATAAATAGGCCGGTTTTAAGGTTAAGGTATAACTAGATTGTAAAAACTTTTTAGTTGGCTTAAATTGATTGTAACTAATTCTAGCAATACCAGAAAACTCGTTAGGCGCCAATAAAAAACCCATATCGTTGGGGTCGTAGGTATCAGATTCAATATTGGTATTTAGTAAATATTGAATTTTACCACTCACTTTTGCAAATGCTAAAATATTTTTAAATCCAGTATAATTTTTAACACCTGAAATAGCGCTCACCCTACCATTCCAAATAAGTTGATGGGTATTGGATTTATCAAATAAACTCGCATCAAGCCCAGTAACATTGGCATTTCGAGCGCCACCACTGCGCCAAACATTACTATTAGTTAAGGTGATGGATGACCTACCTGAAAGCGCTTGATCCAGCACTAAAATATTATAATTGCTTAATGGACTGGTTTCGTAATTTGTTTTTAAGCCTGTAGATTTATCTAAAATAGTTGCCGTTGTTGGCGCTACAAGTGCATTAAATACACCAATCCCTAATTTCTTTTTATTTCTTCCAGAAAATTTTGTGGCGTTGTATAATTGTGAGATGCCCGGGTTTGAAACAATGGATAAATTACTATTGTTAGCCACTTTATTATTGATCGCATAATAACCATCGGGGGTCGCGCCAATGCGCCTGGAATATAAAAGATTGGCTTTATTAAAAAGCTCAATACCTTCTGTAAAAAAGGGGCGATTTTCTTGAAACTGAATTTCGTATGGAGATAAATTTAGCACGACATTGTCTGATACCACCTGACCAAAATCAGGAATTAATGTTGCATCTAAAGTAAAACTTTCGTTCACACCATATTTTACATCCATACCTC
>CANHVU010000064.1 GCA_947464275.1 Bacteroidota bacterium | reverse complement strand
TTTACCAAAACTAAAAAAACAATTTTACCTAATTTTCATTTAATTGATTCATTGAAAGATAATCAAACCATTACTTTTCAGGTTACCGATTCTGTTTTAATAAAAAAATACCTAGCATATTATAATTACCAGGCATTGATAGATACTGTTAATACCGATTCAATGATGATTCCTGAAGTTGAAGAACCTAAACCATGTAATCTGTATTGGAATATTAAAAATAACGAGGGTAGAATTTTACAGTACGAAGTAATTGAGGTTGAAAGTATTGAAGATATTGTAATTAACCCCAAAACCATACAAAAAGGTTATGTATTAACCTTTCATTTTGAAGGATACACATTAACCAAAACCATTGAATAAAATATGAAAAAAGTAATAATAACATTAGCGCTTGTTATGGCAAGCATTTGCATAATTAATGCACAAACTGTAGTGGTGGAAGAAGAAGTAAATAAAGCACCAACTAGTAATTTGCCTGCCTATAAACCAAGTAAAACCGATGCTGGTTTTATGATGGATTTTACTAGCTATGGAGGTTTTGATGAAAAAGGCTTGAAAGGAAAATTTGGAAACTCTTTTGGATTTAATATTTTGTTTAATTTAAAATATAAATTGGCAAAAAAGGTACAGTTGGTTTCACAGGTTGGTATTAATTTCGAAAACTACAGTTTTACTAAAACCGATACCAATACCACATTTCCAACTACAGTTAGCAATAACGAAATGGATAGATTCAGTGTTACTGCTGCATCACTTAGTTTAGGAGCTCGTTTTAAACTTAAAAAATCGTTATACACTGAGTTAGGAGCTATGGGTAAATGGAATTTTTCGAAAGTTTATAATTACGAGGATAAGGATTTAAATGGCAACAAAAGAGAGGTATTTGTGCATGATGTAGCCTACCTGAAAGATATTACTGCTGATGCTTATGTAAGATTAGGCGTAAAAGGAATTTCGTTAGTGGCTTATTATCGTTTAACTGATATGATTCAAACGGCAGGCTATGCACCTGTGGTATATGAAACACCACGCCTACGTTTAGGAATAACTTTAGGTTTATAAAAAAATGAAAAATTGGATTGAAGCCTTTAGGCTGCGAACCCTCATGCTTTCATTGGCATGTATATTAATGGGAGTTTTTTTATCTAAAATATTTTCACAAAATGTATCTACTGTTTCTGTCGTGTTAACTTTGCTTACAGCTTTGTTTTTGCAAATACTTTCAAACTTAGCCAACGATTATGGCGATAGCAAACATGGTGCAGACCATGATGGCCGTAAAGGACCTAAAAGAGCTGTGCAATCAGGTAAAATTTCTGCAGCTCAAATGTTAGTAGGTATAAAAATATTTGTGGCTTTAAGCCTTGTTACTGGCATTGCGTTGCTTTATTCTTGTTTGGATGTAATTGGTTTAAATGGTGTTATTACTTTATTTGTTACAGGCATAGCTGCTATAGTAGCTGCTATAGCCTATACCAATGGAAAGCGCCCTTATGGCTATATGGGCCTTGGTGATATTTCTGTATTTATATTCTTTGGGTTAATAGCAGTATGCGGTACTTACTATTTATTGGTAGGTTCTATCAATCCCTTTATATTTTTACCTGCTATTAGCTGTGGTTTGTTTTCGGTAGGTGTGTTAAATTTAAACAATATGCGCGATATTGATTCGGATATAGAGGCAGGAAAAAACAGCATTCCGGTGCGTTTAGGCTATGCCAAAAGTAAAGTTTACCATTATGTAATTATTATTACCGCACTGCTTTGTTCTTTAATATTTGTAATGTTTTACAAAGCAATGCCTACTTGGCAAAACCTATCGTTTGTAGCTTGTTTTCCATTGTTTTTAAAACAATTATTTACAGTAAAAAATACCACAGATAAAATAAAATTAGATCCATTATTAAAACAGCTTTCTATTTCTACTATGCTGTTTGTATTGTTGTTTGGGTTAGCTAATTTAATTTAAGGGTAAAAATTACCACCGTTTACCAAAAATTGGATAATGGATTGCTGTTTGAATTAGAAGAAATTGCTCTGTTTGATTATACCATCCAGTTAATTCCAGACAATCAAGTAAACGAATTAGCTTTAAACCTAAAGAAAGAAGCCAAAAATATTTGTGATAAAGGTTATACATCTATAGTGACGCAGCCACATATTTCTCTTTTTAATTTTTCTAAATTAGAAAAAAATGAAGCACCTTGCTGGTCCGAGCGTCCGCTCGTTCCAATTAACAAAAGGAAACTACTGACCCAACCGCTTTAGCCAAATACTAAACGGTTTTATTGGTAGAAATTGCTTTATTTGAAATGCAAATTTGGTGTTGGTGCCGCTTCGCTAAACAACAACATCGGCAAAAAAAGGATGCATTTTTATTTGCGGTACACCTTTACAAGGTTTGCTTGTAGGCGTTCCGTAAACAAAAATGCCCCAACCGTAAGGTTGGGGCATTGGTTTGTGGAGCTGGAGGGATTCGAACCCTCGTCCGGAAATGGAATTGCTATGCCTTCTACATGCTTATAGAAACATTAGTTTTCGAACTAAGTTGGTTGTTCCTCATACCGGCTTAATTTATAGTTTATTATGTACTCTAAGCAGCCATAAACATACTGCTCAAAGGTTTGGTTTAAATGATGCCTCTGATGTAAAACGAAACAAAACTTAACATTTTACGAGACAATGGCAATTGCTTAATCCCAGATTAAGCAGCCATGGCAAAGTTAGACTCGCCAGATAAAATTTTGAGACTTGATATTTACGAGCTAAATTCTCCACGCTCGGCATGCTAACATAACCCTTGCTCACCCCGTCAAAACCGGTCAACCCCATTTATTTTAGTTCTTAGTTCACAGTACTTAGTTCATAGTTTTAACTTAGTACTTCGAACTAAAAATTTAGTACTTTTTATTATTCAAACTCAATCATTTTTTGGTTTTTGTCAACCACATTTTTTTCTTCAATGTGAATTTTTTTAACCATTCCATCGGCACTGGCTTTAATAATATTTTCCATTTTCATGGCTTCTAATATCAATAAACCATCGCCTTTTTTTACTGCTTGTCCTTCGGTTACCAATACTTTTAATACCAAACCCGGCATTGGTGCTTTTAATAAATTAACTTTATTACCCATTAATTTATCCATACCCAATTGCTTTAGCAATTCATCGTATTTATCTTTTATTTCAATGGTTTGCTTTTGTCCATTAACCAATATGGTTTGGTTTTTGGCATTTTCATCTTTGTTTAAAAGTTCAATATTGAAAGAGTTATGGTTAATTAACACATGAAATTTATTTCTGTCTAATTTAACCACATCAGCATTTACAGGCTTGCCGTTAAGCAATACAGTTCCAGCTTTTTTATCAAACAAATATTCTTGTTGGTTTAAAGTAATGCGCAACATAAATTTTATAAGCTTTTAAATATTTTTTTGCTATTTAATTCATAACCTTATTATTGTACCAATGAATAAAGTTAATGTATTAATAGTAAGCGCAATAACGTTTATTGCGGCATGC
>CANHVU010000063.1 GCA_947464275.1 Bacteroidota bacterium | reverse complement strand
GTCAAACGTTTTGTGTCTTACTCGTTCAGGAATTCAAGCGAGCTTGATTCCTTCATTCGTAACACACAAAAGCCTCAGCTTTCGCTGAGGCTTTATTTGTGGTTGTCGGGAAGACAGGATTTATACCCTTATATTCCATTTTTAACAAATGCCTCTTTTTTGTTAAATTACAATTGATTACCATTTAGTTATGCATCTATTGATTAACATAATCTAACATAAAGATAGTAAATGTTAAAATATATTCTCTAATTCTTCTCTAAAATCTTAAATTAGAGTAGCAAATAGAAGCAGATGAAGGTTAAATTAAAGTTCGTTTTACCGAAACCGAACAATACATCAATAGTCATTTACTACTCTAAAAATGGAGAGGAAATGAGATTTCCCACTGGCATTTCAATTTCTAACAAAAAAAATGCAAGAGGAAAATATACAGAATGGGACTACGATAGTAGAAAGGTTAGGCCAGGAGTTATAGACTACGAAACAAGTAACAATAAGATTAAAGAACTTGTAGATAAAGGAAACAACATATTAAATGAACTCTACAAAAAAGGAGTATCCCCTTCCGTAAAAGAATTAGAGAACATTCTTTACAATAATCAAAAAGTAATATATGAGAATAGTAATTCATACTTAACTGAATTGTATGGCTTATTCCTTAAAATGAAAGAGGATCAATTTACCTCAAATGGCACCATTAGTAGTTTAGGCGACTTTAAGACAACTAAAAATCTATTAAACGATTTTGAGACATATAAAGGCGAGAAGTATAAGATATTTCAGTTAGACAACAAGTGGTGCAGGGAGATGTTGAACTTTATGAAAACGCCACACGAGGACGATTTTGAGCGTGGAAAGTTCTACATTACTGACGGGGAAAATGGTGCTAAAAGATGTAAGAAGGTATTTGATATATTCGTTCAATTCGCCCAATACTTAAAAGAGATTAAAGTTGCTACACAGGAGACGATTGATCTAATCAAGTCGTTTAGAAAAACCAACATCAAAGTTCCAAAAACAGAGAAAGTAACTTTAAATATTGAGGAAATACACTCTCTGTACGACTTTAATTTTGATTTAGAGAAACACAATATAGCCAGAGATGTCTTTGTTTTTATTTGTTTGACGGGACTGCGTAGAGAAGATTATAAACATTTTAGCAAGTTTCATATTAAGGAAAATAAGGTCACAGGCATTAAAGTATATGATAAACTGGCTCGAAAGACAAAAGGCAGTAGTGGTGTAAATTACAAAATACCACTTTGTGATATAGCAATAGAAATACTTGAAAAATATGACTACAAACCGCCATTACCAATAAAAATAAATAGGGATATTAAAGATGCCCTGGAAATTACAGGTATGTTTGATGACCCTACCAATATCGTAGATAAAAAAACAGGTGAAGACAAATTGAGGCATAATTGTATTTCACTTCACAAGGGAAGGGACAGTTTCATAACGAACCTTGTAGATACTTCTATCCCATTAAACACTCTTCTGAAATACACTGGACACACTAAATTATCTACACTACAAGGATATATAGATACAAGTAGAGACATAGACACTTCACATATTTCAATATTTAATCGTAAAAAAAATGAAAAGTAAATTACATTTTGAAAGCAAACAATTAGAAACCATATTCATTCAACTTGCATATATGGTGAATGCTGGTGAGATAGATATTGAAGAAATAGAACACGATGTAGATGTATATGTAAAACATTACACAGGCATTAATCTTTCAGTAAGTCCAGAACATACAAAAAACATAAAAAACAACCTTAAAGGAATGAGAGATATAATGTCTCATTTATTGAAATCAATTATAACCTCATTAAATAAACAAATCGACTATTTTGACGAATTAAAATCTACAATATCCCATATTCAAGACTTCTCTGCCAAATACCCATTTTATGTTAAGCCCAGACACCCAAAAGAGGCTATAAAGTTCTATGACAATAAATTAACATATGAGAAAGATGAAATAACGCAAATAAAGGCCGGGGAATTGCTGGGCTTATCGAGACAAACAATTGGAAGATATGTTAAAGACGAAAGTCACGGATTTAGAGATACCGGTAAGAAGAAAGTAACTAAAATGGAGATATATAATTACTATGTTGAATATCTCTGTAAAAAATGAAAGTAGTGTAGCAAAATAAAGGTATTAGATTTTACACCCTTGAAATCCCCTATTTTGGGGATTTTTTTATTCCCCAAGTTCAATTTTAGTGTCCCACGATAAACGAATGTATATAAGGGTACAGATATTCATCTACTGACCAATTATTCTACTCCCATTTTTATTTTCCGTTTTTTTTATGTACTAATGTACATAGGCATCTACTTGTGGGGATAAGGGAGCATTCATAATGGTATTAGCAACCTTCTAATATTATTTATTGGCACAACTCGGTTTTTCTCTCAACTGGTGACTATTTATAAAAATAATAATATAATACCGGCTTGGTAATACCGATTACTATGCCCATTTACTAAAACAATCATCAAATATGAAAACTTCGTACTTCAACGGTATAAACACTGGGAAACTTGACTTTGACTACAATGTAAGGTATAGACCAAGTAATAATGTGTATATTTTAGGAATGGAAAAACAAATTGAATATCTCTTTAAAGACATTCAATACGATTATATCAGTTATGTCTGGGAAAATGATAAAGACAGAAAACATAAGCATTCACACAGTTTAATAAAAACGAATGATGATAACTTTCTTAAAAAAATACATTCGAACATCCTTTCTACAAAAGATCCAATAATTAAAACAGATAGAGTTTTAATTAGAAGAGAAAGAAATCTTGCTGGTCTGAAAAATGGTGAAAAAATACAATTTCCGCAAGAAAAATGGGAGGAAGTAGAATCGACAAGAATTATAGGAAAACACGGAGACGTTTATATTGAACCAGTCTTAAACGTGGTTTCATCGTCTATATATAATCACAAATACACCGATTATGGGGTAAATAATGGATTCATCCAGCCTATTCTTATATATCCAAAATCTTAACTCCACAGAACAAAATAGACAGGCTCTAATTATGCAAATCATTGGAGGAATAAAAGCTCTGGAACAAAAAAGCAAGTAAAGGGCTACTACTGAATAATCTTTATTAAAACGACCTTCAAGCTATCAAATTGCTGCTGGGTTATTAAACCTAAATCCAATTTATCCTTGGCCTTTTTGAGTTCAGCTAATGCCTGGTCACTGGTCATAGAAGCCTTTGGATTAATTAACTCCCCATATTGTAATGCAAATGATAAATCCAGAACGCTTATGTCCATACCTGGATTATCGAATATTATTGATGCTCCGTGCGGTTTCCCTTCCTTTTTACTTTTGTAAAGTTTGATGTTCTCAATTTCAGCATCTCTACCCTTAAATGTCTCTGGCAAGTATGTTATTCCACCCATAAGTGCAGCTCCCATTCTACCCAACATTATGTAGGTAAAATTATTAGTTCTACTTGTAGATGAACTAAATAGACCAGGTTGTGTGGTAGTTGTTTGATTTGTTCCGCTTGGACTACCAAACTTCATCTTATCCCCGATG
>CANHVU010000062.1 GCA_947464275.1 Bacteroidota bacterium | reverse complement strand
GGGTAATTTCACAAAAATGACAATGTTACCTGCCCTAAAAGGATGCGGGGCAGAAAATAAATACATAGCAAGTGCCGGAGGGGTGAATAGTACAGCATTGGCAAAAAAATACAATTTTTCACATTCAACCACTAATTTTCAAGAAATTTTGAAAGATAGTGATGTTGATTTAGTATTAATTACTACACGTCATAATCAACATGCAAGTCAAACTGTTGAAGCATTAAAACATGGGAAACATGTATTTGTAGAAAAGCCCTTAGCTTTAAATTTTGAAGAATTAAATGCAATTATAGAAGCTTATAATAATTCAAATACTAAACCCACATTAACTGTAGGATTTAATAGGAGATTTTCGCCACATTCGATTGCAGTAAAAAAAGCCCTAGGTCAGTCAGGCCCCCTAAACATTGTAGCAACAATGAATGCTGGATTCATTCCTTCTAATGTATGGATACATGATTTAAAGATTGGAGGAGGACGAATAATTGGAGAAGCTTGTCATTATATTGACTTAGCTAGCTATTTGACAGATTCAAAAGTAGTTTCAGTTTGCATGAATAGTTTGGGAAAACAAACCGATGAAAACACAGATAATGCAAGTATCTTCTTAAAATATGAAGATGGAAGTAATGTTGTTATCAACTATTTTTCTAATGGTAGTAAATCATATTCTAAAGAAAGAATTGAAGTATATAATCAAGAAAGAACAATTATAATTGATAATTTTCGAAAAACCGAAGCTTTTGGATTTAAAAACTTTAAAGGCCTCAAAACCTCAATAGATAAGGGTCATAAAAGCCAATTTCAAGAATTGATTAATAGGGTTAAAAATTCAGGGTCTCCTCTAATAGAATTTGATACTATTATAAACACCACAAAAGCGTCATTTGCTGCTATTCAAAGTTTAAGAGAAAATAGATGGATAGATATTCAAAATGAATAATAATAATTTTATGTTAATAGATTTGATAGCAGGTGCTCGACCTAACTTTATGAAAATTGCACCTATTACTCATGCAATTCAGCTTGCACAAAAACAAGGCAAAAAAATTGACTTCAGGTTAATACATACTGGCCAGCATTACGATAAAAACATGAGCGAATCATTCTTCGATCAGTTAAACATACCTTTACCAGATGTTAATTTAGGTGCTGGGGGTGGTACTCAAGCTGAACAAACTGCCGCAATAATGATAGGATATGAAAAAGTACTAATAGAAAAAAAACCAGATTTGTGTTTGGTTGTTGGAGATGTAACATCATCAATGGCGTGTGCAATCACTGCCCAGAAATTAAATGTAAAAGTTGCACATGTTGAAGCTGGTATAAGATCTGGTGATTGGACAATGCCAGAAGAAATTAATAGAATGGTTACAGATAGTATAACAAATTATTTTTTTACAACAACTGAAATTGCAAATGATAATTTGAAGAAAAATGGCGTTAGTGATGATAGAATATTTTGGGTGGGAAATACTATGATAGATACACTGCTTAAACATAGAAAGAATTTTGTTAAGCCAAAAATTTGGGATGAGATAGGATTAATGGATAACAACTATCTCGTAATGACATTACATAGGCCCGCCAATGTTGACAAAGATGATAAATTAATAAATTTAATAAACGAAATAGTCAAAAATAGCAATGGTTTACCATTAATTTTCCCTGTGCATCCTCGAACTGCAAAAATTATTGAATCACTAGGAATAAAACATCCAAATCTATATTTAATTGAACCTCAGGGATATTTAGAGTTTAACTATTTAGTGGAAAGATCTAAGGCTGTTATAACTGATTCAGGTGGTATTACAGAAGAGACGACTGTGCTTGGGGTGCCTTGTATAACATTAAGAAACAATACTGAAAGACCAGAAACTGTTTCAATTGGTACTAATGAATTGATAGGTACAGATCCTAAGGCTATTAAACCAGCATTAAAAAAATTATTTGATGGAAATTGGAAAAAGGGTTCAATTCCTAAATTATGGGATGGTAATACGGGCAGTAGAATAGTAAATAAACTTTTGGAAATAAATTATTATTTACATTTTTGAAACGCTTAAATAAAATTTATCAAATCTTCTTTAATATGGGACTTAATTATGTTTTGTTCCGTGTTTGGTTTTTATTACAAAAAAAAACAGGTTTATTGATAAAGCGTTTTCCGATGAAACCGCCTATTATAAATACGATTACTTTATTAGATTGGAAAAAATCAATCTTTTTTGTTAAATGTAAAGAAGAATTAACCTTTCCAAAAAACAGAATAAAAACATTAAAAAATGAAGCTGAATCAATTTTAAAAGGTGACTATCTTTTCTTTTCTTCGAAGAAATTTTCTCTTGGAGTTGATTATGATTGGGTATCAAATCCAGATAATGGATTTAAATATGATATTTCTAAACATTGGTCTGAGATTAATGATTATTCAAGTGAATCAGGTGATATAAAATATGTATGGGAGAAATCAAGATTTTCTTTTTTAAACACTATAATAAGATACGATTATCATTTTGATGAAGATCAATCTGAATTTGTATTTAATGAAATTGAAAATTGGATTGATAAAAATCCCATTAATATGGGGCCTAATTATGTATGTAGTCAAGAAATGACAATTAGGTGTTTTAATTGGATTTTTGCATTAAATTATTATAAAAACTCAAAAAATCTAACCAATAATAGGTTCCTTAAAATCATCAATACAATTTACTGGCATGGGGATCATATTTATAAAAATATTAATTTTTCTAAAATAGCAGTTCGAAATAACCATGCCATAACTGAATGTTTGGGTATTTACACTTTTGGATTATTGTTTCCAAGTTTCCCTAACTCAAAAAAATGGAAACGAAATGGAAAAAAATGGTTTCAAAATGAAATTTCTTATCAAGTTTATGATGATGGTACTTTTTTACAATTTTCTATGAATTATCATCGAGTACTTATACAATTATACACTTGGGCAATTCAAATCAATAAATTAAACGATTTACCATTTAGTGATGATGTATATATTAAAGCGAAAAAAAGTCTCAGTTTTCTATTATCATGTATGAATGAGAATAATGGAATGTTACCGAACTATGGTGCTAATGACGGGGCATTATTTTTTAAACTAGGAGTTCAAGAATTTAGAGATTATAAACCTCAGTTAGAAGCACTTTCATTAAGTATGGGATTAAGTTGGCCATATTCATCTTGTGAAGATAAAGATTGGTTTGGATTGGAGACAACCTCGGGCATCACTATTGCTAAAGATCAAGGTATATTAAATTCTTTCAAAAATGGTGGTTATTATATTATAAATGATAGTGCTGATTCCACCTTGACATTTGTTCGTTGTGGAAGTCATAGAGATAGACCATCACAAGCAGACAATTTACATTTAGATTTGTGGATTGATGGTAATAATATTTTAAGAGACGCGGGTTCATATAAGTATAATACTAATGAAAATGATTTAAATTATTTTTTTGGATCAAGATCACATAATACTGTTACACTTGGAAAAAATGACCAAATGTTGAAAGGTGGACGATTTATATGGTATTATTGGACCCAATCGTTAAACGCTGAATTAAAGGAAGCTAAAGATGAATTTATATTCAATGGTCAAATTTCTGCTTTTAGACATATTGACAAGAAAGCTGTTCATAAAAGAAAAGTAATTAAAAAAAAGGGAATACCTTTTTGGGAAATTTCGGATGAGTTAAATCATAATACCAATCTTCCAATGAAACAGTATTGGCATCCTTCAAAAATATTTTTTGAGCAATTCGAAATAAGCGCTAAAACAATAGATGGTTCGGAGGTCTTGCCACTAATTGAGGAGGGCTATTATTCAAGTTTGTATGGTCAAAAAGAACCAACTATGCAATTAGTTTTTTCAACCAACGAGTCAAAATTAATAACAACTATAAAACTTAAAATTTAAATTGATGAAAATATTGCTTATTCATCAGTATTTTTTGGAAAAAAATGATGGTGGAGGATCTAGATGGAATGAAATGACTAAATTCTG
>CANHVU010000061.1 GCA_947464275.1 Bacteroidota bacterium | reverse complement strand
TGAGCGGCATTTAATGGCATCTATTTATTTATGGAAATACTCATTACAGGCGGCGCAGGTTATATAGGCAGCGTTGTTGGGGAACACCTGCAAACACTTGGTTACAGCCTTGTAGTTATAGATGATTTACGCGATGGAAAAAAAGAAGCCGTACCAGCTAGTGCTACATTTTACGCCGCTAATTTTTCTGATGAAACTATTTTAGACATCATTTTTACAACGCATAACATTACGAGTGTTATTCATTTAGCGGCGTCTGCTAATGTACCCGACTCTGTTGTTCGCCCTTTACCTTATTATCAAAATAATGTGACCGGTACAATTGCGCTTTTAAAAAAAATGAAGCAGTACGATGTCAAGTCTATTTTGTTTTCTTCTACGGCTGCTGTGTATGGAATTCCAGTAAACAATACCATTACCGAAACTGATATTTTAAAGCCCGTTAACCCGTACGGTTGGTCTAAACTTTTTGATGAACAAATTATTGCAGACACTGCAGCCGCGCATGGGTTGGAGTATACTATATTCAGGTATTTTTGCGCCGCAGGCGCAACAGCAAAAAATGGCGAATCGCGCGGGAATGAATCACATCTGATTCCACTTGTAATTGACACTGCACTTGGCAAAAGAGACGAGATAAAAGTATTTGGCAATCAGTTTCCAACCCCCGATGGTACGGGTGTTCGCGATTATATCCACGTGAGTGATATTGCCAGAGCCCACGAGCTGGCGCTAAATGTAAAGGGTAAGATTACCAATCAAATATTTAATTTAGGGACTAACGCCGGGTATTCGGTACTTGAAATAATTGAGGAAACGGAGAAGGTATTGGGGCAAAAAGTTAACTTTACTATTGTAAATGAGAGACCTGGTGATCCACCATCTTTAATTGCACTTGCCCATAAAGCAAAAGAGCAATTGGGTTGGGAGCCAAGGTATAACTTACAAGATATTATTACATCAGTGTATGCGTGGAGAAACAATCCGCGTTATTAAATAGTTACTATGGTTGTTTCACAAACTCCTTTGCGTTTAAGTTTTGTTGGTGGTGGTACCGATTTTGCTTCTTTTTATGGAGCACATAAAGGGCAGGTAATTTCTGCAACCATCGACAAATACATTTATGTAATTGTCAAAAAAAGGTTTGATGATTTAATTGTACTCCATTACACCGAAAATGAAATTGTAGAAAACGTTGCTGATATCAAGCACGATATTATTAAAGCAGCGCTGCAGCATGTGGGCATCCAAAAAGGGATTGAAATTATTACACTTGCCGATATTACGGCAAAGGGCTCTGGGCTTGGGTCTTCGTCGGTATTAACCGTAGGGCTTTTAAATGCTTTATACCATTTTAAAGGTATGCAGGTAAGTAGTGAGCAAATTGCAAACGAAGCATGTATTATTGAAATTGACATGCTAAAAAAGCCCATTGGTAAACAAGACCAGTATATTGCAGCATACGGCGGTATTAAAAAAATTGAGTTTAACGCCGATCATTCAGTAACAGTAACAGACCTCTCACTTTCTGATACCGATAAAAATAAATTACAAGCGTCTATTATTTTGCATAACACTAGTGTCATGCGTAAAGCAGAGAGTGTGCTTGAAGAACAGTCAAATAATATTGCCCATAAAATTGAAGAGCTTAAAACCATTGCAGGCCTAGTAAATGAATTAGAAACGGCTTTTAACAACAAACAGTTTGAAGTGCTGGGTAATTTACTCGCTATCAATTGGGAGAACAAAAAAAAGCTAGCAAGTACCGTAAGCAACCCGCATATTAACGAAATGGTAGCGGTAGCGCTAGCAAATGGTGCCACAGGTTGTAAAATTGCGGGTGCCGGTGGCGGCGGTTTTTTAATGAGCTATGTACCACTCCAACAGCAAGAAAATTTTAGAACGGCCATGAGCGCTTACAAAGAGCTTACCTATACTTTTGATCCTGCTGGGTCACGTATTTTATTAAACGTAAAGTAAGACCTCATAACTTAATAACCCTTAACATAACAACCCGCAAGCTATGAAAGCATTTTTATTAACCGCCGGGCTTGGTACACGTTTACATCCTATCACCCTTACGCTTCCTAAATGCTTAGTGCCCATTGCGGGTAAGCCACTTATTAATTGGTGGTTTGAATCGATGCAAAAAGCAGGCGTAACAGAAGTACTTATTAATTTACACCACCTCCCAGATATGGTAATGGCGCATGTAAATGCACTTGATACAAATATTAAAGTAACCTATGCATACGAGCCTGAATTATTAGGTAGTGCAGGAACATTACGTGCTAATAAAAATTTTGTGCAGGGTCAGAAAGCGTTTTTTATAATTTACGCCGATAATTTAACCAATACCAGCTTATCTAATTTGTACAATTTTCATGTTGCGCAGCTGCATGCATTTACCATGGCTTTATTTGAAACCAATAACCCAACAGGTTGCGGTATTGTTTCATTAAATAGTGATGCTACTATTACGAGTTTTGAAGAAAAGCCTGCTAATCCTACTTCTAATTTAGCAAATGCTGGATTGTATGTTGCTTCTCCTGAAATAATTAGTCTAATAGACCCAGCTAAAACCCCTGCCGATATTGGCTTTGATGTACTTCCTCTACTCGTAAACAAAATGAGTGGCTATAAAATAAACGATTACTTAATTGATATTGGAACCCATCAAAATTTAGAAAAATCTAGAAAAGAATTTCCTTTATTAAATTCTTGATTTAATAACAGTAGCCGGAGAACCCGCTACCACGCTATACGGCGGCACATTTTTAGTAACAACAGAGCCTGCTGCCACCACCGATCCTTTTCCAATGGTAACACCTGCTAAAATGGTGCTGTTAGATGCAATCCAACAATTATCTTCAATTACAACATAAGAAACAGTAACGCCCTGATCTTTCATTGGAATATTGGTGTCAGAAAAATTATGATTTTCTGCAAAAATGCTTACCCCTGGCGACATCATTACATTGTTTCCAATAGTAATAAGTCCAGAGCATCCAATATATGCACCCGGTCCAATATTAGAATTGTCTCCAACTATTAATCCTTCGCCAATGGCGCCACCATAAATATTAGAAGGTCTGATAATGGCGTTTTTTCCTACCGTAACGCGGTTACCTAAAACAATACCTTGTTTGCTTAAGCAGTTTATTTCGGCGCCGTCTTCAATAATTAAATCTTTACCGGCCGTTAAATAATGCGCGTATCTGATGGATGCATTTTTGCCTACTAACACAAGCCCGCTTGATTTTTTAAAACTTAAACGTTCGAAACTACCTTTTGCTGCAAAAACAAATAGGCGCAGCAGTGTAATAAAAAGATCTCTCTTTTTCCACGAACCTTCAAATCTAGATTGTATGTGTGCTAATAGACTGATGCTTAAAAATTTGCAGTAAATATAGGCAAACCTTTTAATAAAGGAGATGAGCTAGCTTTATTGCGCTTTCACATTATTGATACGGCGCTCAAACACAGCCTCTAATTCATCAAGCGTTTTCCTCCAACAAAAATGCTCAAGACGCTCGGTACCCTTTTGTTGTAATGATTGTAGGAGTGCCGGATCGTTTAGTGTGTCTGCCATTAATGTACTTAAAGCACTTACATTATAAGGGTCAAAGCAAATGGCTGCATTACCAGCAACTTCTGGTAAGCAACTATTGTTAGAGGCAAGCACCGGCACCTGGTGCGCAAATGCTTCTAAAATGGGAATGCCAAACCCTTCGTTAACAGATGGGAAAACATACAGTGCTGCATGCTTATAAAGTATGGCCGTTTCACTATCAGATAAATAACCCGTAAATATAACGCGCTCTTTCAATAGTTTTGAAGCCGCTACCATTTCAAAAATAGCATCATCGAACAGGGTTGGTTTATTACTTTTTTGTCCCACAATAACAAGGTAAATTTCTTGTGGGTTGTTTTGTAAAAGCAGTTCAAACGCAGTAATTAATGTAGAAAGATTTTTTCTTTTTTCGATGGTGCCAACGTGTAGGATGTATTTTTTATTGAGTAGATGCTCCCAGTTATTTGTTGCGCTATTAATTTGAGCGACATTTAATTGAACAGCATCTGTTTTAATAGTATTCGACTCCGCAATACTCGATTTAGGCCCAATATGAATGGGAATTATTTTTGCCGCATTAATACCTGAATATTTTGCAATTTGTTCTTTAGCATAACTTGTAACCGTAACTACGGCACTTGCTTTTTTTGCAGCGGATACGCCAAAGGTTTTAAATAAACCAAGCCAATATTTATTGTAATGGCTTGGGTATTCCCAAATAAATGCATCATGAAAAACCGGAACCGTGGTAAAACCCAAATGTATATAGGG
>CANHVU010000060.1 GCA_947464275.1 Bacteroidota bacterium | reverse complement strand
GCTAGGTTTAATAATATGCATGTGCCAAGTTTTCCTATGGCTTATTTGCTAGTGTTTTGGGGAGGTACTATTAATGGTTTTAACGCATTTAATCATAATCCCCAAAACTATGCCAGCCAAGTTAAATGTCCAGTTTTATTAATGTATGGATTGAAGGATGATAAAGTTTCGATAGATGAAACCAATCAAATATTTAACAATTTAAACGGACCTAAAAAATTGGTAACTTTTGCGAATGCAGCACACGAAAATTATTTAAATAAATACAAAAAAGAATGGCTTTTGGCAGTAACTGATTTTTTAGAATAATGGGATATTATTGCTTACCAATTATTAATTCACCAGTATTGTAATTTACCCTAACGCCATCAATATAATAAGCAGTATTTTCAGGGCGAGAACCTTTTATACTAGGAGTTTCTCCATTGCGCGAATCTACACCACGGAAATATGCAGCAATGGCGTTGATATTTTGATTGGGTGCTAACATAATAGGGTTTCTAATTACATATCCATGTATGTTTCTATTGCTATAATTAATCAAATGAATGTTTAAATATTTAACCATTCGAGATGAAGTAATCGTAAAATTTCCAGTCTTGATGAACATATAATCTTTTGCTTCCACAACATAAGTATAAATCCCTTCCTCCATATTGTCAATTTCAAAACTACCTCTTAAATCAGTGCAAACTTGATAAGTATTTGATTTGTTTTTTATAGTGACAATAGCATTTTTAACTGGACTATATGTATCTTCATCATATATACTTCCATTAACTGAATAATTAGCTTTTTGAGCAAAAATGGCACTGGAACATAGCATCAACAGCATCCAAATGATGTATCTATTTTTCATAACAATAAATTTTAAATGGTTGGAAATAGCGCGCTCTTACTACTAAGTCAACAGCATTTATAAGATAGTTGTATGAAGGAAAAAATTAAAAGTGAATGGTCAATGGACGATAGACCATAGATTTTTTGCAAAGGTTTTAATTCTGAGATTTCAATAAATGTTAACTCATATCCCACCAAGTATTATTATATCTCTTCTGTAATGCTTTATCTATCTATTAATTGATTGCATTTGAAATGATTTTTTGGACAACCACATTAACCACTTTTACTTTAAAATTTTGTGTTAGATTATTGCTTTTTTTATACCTTTACTTTGCTTCACTTTCCTTCTTAATCATCATGGCTTGAATTTGCTTCATGGTAGCTTCCATACCATTAGGACTACCATCTAAGAAAATAACATTTCCTTTGCCATATTCTGCAAAGTTCTTAACCGCTTCTGTCCACATACTAAATAAAATTACGTTAGTATCTAAGTTCGCTTGTTTCATTTCTTCAGCAGCATTCGACATCCCTTTTGCAACCGCTTGGCGGAATAAAGCCACTCCTTCACCACGTAATAAAGCTGCTTGTTTTTCGGCCTCAGCCGATATTTTTATAGCATTTCCTTCCGCTTCTGCAGCTTTTGTTTTGGTTATTAATAAAGCTTGTCCTTCGTTTTCGGCAGCAGCCTTCAAATTATTTGATGCTACCACTTTACTCATACTTTCAATAATGGCTTGGTCAAAGGTAATATCATTAATTTGCAAGTCTTGCAAATGATAACCCCAAGTAGAAAGCGTATGGTCAATTTGATCTTTCACAAAATCAACTATTTCTTTACGTGATGCCAATACTTCAGCCTGTTTTTTAGAGGCTACAAAAGCACGAATACTACCTTCAATGGTGCGAATTAAGGCTTGCATTAAATCTTTTTCACTAAAAAATTTAAATGCTACTTTTTGTATTGTTTCATCATCTTGATCCATTACACTAAAAAGAAGCATAGATTTAAAATAAACATTTGCTTGATCAATAGTTACAGCCTGAAACTCCAATTCTACAGAACGATTTTGAATAGAAATACGCTTATAAACTTGCTCTATAAGTGGTATTTTCATGTTTAAACCTGGCTGTAAAATACGTTTATATTTACCAAAAACAGTGATTACTACTACTGTTCCTTGCTGTACAGTTTGAACCGCAGTAAAAATTATTAATACAATGATAACAATGGCAATTATAAGATACATAATGTTTATTTTTTTTACAATGGTAAATAAATTTTACATAATTCAATGTTATTTTAACTATTTAGATATTGTGGAGTGAGACCATAATTAAAAAATTTGTACAATATTGTTATTTACCAAAAAAAATGAGTAAAATTGCTCATGCCTATAGTAAACTCCCTAGTAAGTTGGTACCTTAAAAAGCGAGTTCCGTTTATTGAAAGAATAATGCTTGAACCACATGCTGTTCAAGAAGAACAACTCATCAAACTTTTGCGCCATGCTGAACTTACCTATTTTGGCACTAAAGCTAATTTTAATAAAATTAGGAATTACGAAGATTTCAAGAAACAAGTTCCAATAACAAACTATGATGGTTTTAAACCTTACATAGATCAAATATTACAAGGTAAACAAAATGTAGTTTGGCCCAGCGATACCAGGTGGTTTGCAAAATCATCAGGTACTACCAGCGATAAAAGTAAATTTATTCCAGTAACTTATGAAAGTTTAGATGAATGTCATTTTCAAGGAGGAAAAGATGCATTGCTATTTTATTTATTACAAAACCCAGATAGCAATTTATTTGATGGTAAAGGTCTGGTTATTGGCGGAAGCAACAATGTAAATAAACTCAATGATGAAAGTTTTTATGGTGATTTATCAGCCGTAATGATGCAGAATATGCCTTTTTGGGCACAATATTTACGTACACCCGAATTGGCAATTGCCTTGATGAATAATTGGGACGAAAAAGTAGAGAAAATGGCAAAAGCTACTTTAAGTGAAAATGTAACCAATATGTCGGGAGTACCAACATGGACAGCTGTTTTAATAGAAAAGTTGTATGAAATAACTGGTAAAAAATGCTTGACAGATATTTGGCCAAACATGGAATTATATATTCATGGAGGTGTTAGTTTTACCCCTTACCGCGAACGTTTTAGACGCTTAATCAAATCGAACCAAGTTAATTACTTGGAAACTTATAATGCCTCCGAAGGTTTTTTTGGAATTCAAGATGATTTAAACCGCGATGACATGCTGTTGATGTTAGATTATGGCGTTTTTTACGAGTTTATGCCTATGAACGAATATGGCAAAGAGAATCCTAAAACAATAAGCATTGGTGAAGTAGTAAAAGACGAAAACTATGCTTTAGTAATTAGTACCAATGCAGGACTTTGGCGTTACATAGTGGGAGATACCATTAAATTTACATCCACCAAACCCTATCGTTTTAAAATTACTGGTAGAACTAAACACTTTATCAATGCCTTTGGTGAGGAATTGATGATTGAAAATGCTGATAATGCCATCAGTAAAGCTTGTAAAAACTTGGGAGCACATATAGTTGATTATACCGCAGCTCCAATTTATATAGAAGAAAATCAAAAAGGAGGCCATGAATGGTTAATAGAATTTGAAAAAATGCCAGATAACCTAGAACAATTTACCGTTTACCTTGATAATTTTTTAAAAGAAAACAACAGCGATTATGAAGCCAAACGATTTAAAGACATGGCTATGCAATTACCTAAAGTTCATTCATTGCCAAAAGGAACATTTAGTAATTGGTTGAAAAATAAACAAAAATTAGGTGGTCAGCATAAAGTACCACGATTAAGTAATAACCGTGATATTTTAGAAGAAATTTTAGGAACAATTAGTTTAAAATCTGACAATTAAGTAATTTCTCCGAATACTTTATCTTGAATGTAAAATCTCAATAAGGTATTTTGAATTTCGCTTTTGGTTTAGTTAACCAATTTATTTCTAAAATCACTTATCACAAAATATAGCAAACTCAAAAAATAGTACTTTTTGTACTTAAACAAAATTTATACAATTGTATTTAAGTTAAAGATTACATTAAAAGTTTAATTTTAAAAACTATTTTAAACCCATATTGTTTTAAGCATTAAATGAAACATAACCACCAAATTGTTAGATTAATTGAAGAGTTTTCAAAAGCATCAAACCATGTTTTAGACCACGTAGAACTTCAAAAAGCAAAGGCAAGATACCAACAAAGCTTGTCTAATAATTTTGATACGTTTTTTGAGCAATTAATAAATATTGGGACCTTTGCCAAATTTGCCTTTGAAATAAGAACTGCTTCAAAAGCAGAATTTGAAACATTTTTAAATAAAAATACTTTCCCCGTTATTTATTTTAAAAAATCAAATAAAGACTTAACACCTGTTTTACTGAAGCATTTTCAAACTCAAAGTTACCAAACTATTGCATTTGAAGATGCTGAGGAACAAGTGACTGATTTTAATGATATAATTGAAATAGCCAATGAAGCGAAAACCATTAACCAATTGATTTTAGAAAATGATTATCAAAATCAAAATGGAGAAACCGAAAATATAATATTTATAACTGGCTTCCATATTGGGTCAATGTTAAACACGGAACATAAAAAAGGAATTACTCCTTTTCAAAGATTTGTAAGTTTACTAAAAGCCGAAAAAAGAGACATAAAATACATTTATTTCTTTGCTATTTTAATTGCAATTATCAATTTAGCATTGCCACTTGGTGTACAAGCTATAGTTGG
>CANHVU010000059.1 GCA_947464275.1 Bacteroidota bacterium | reverse complement strand
GAAAAAGATTTAGAAAAAATATTGCGAATTTCAGCTGAATTAGGTCATTATGTAGCCGATGCACATGTACCATTGCATGCATCCGAAAATTATAACGGTCAATTTACCAACCAACATGGTATTCATGGCTTTTGGGAAAGTAGGTTACCCGAATTGTTTAGTACCGATTACGATTTATTTGTTGGCAAATGTTATTATTTACAAAATCCATTAGAAATAGCTTGGCAAGCCAGCGAAGGCAGTTTTGCAGGCCTTGATACAGTTTTGGGTTTTGAACGAAAATTAAATGCTTCGTTTGACGAAAGTAAAAAATACAGCATTGAATACAAAGGTGCTAATCAAATAAAAGTATATAGCAAAGAGTATGCTGCTGCCTACCATCAAATGCTTGCTGGGCAAGTAGAACGCAGGTTAAAAGCAAGTATTTTAACAGTGGCTAATATGTGGTACACAGCTTGGGTTGATGCGGGACAACCAAACTTAAACGATTTAGTAAAAGATAAAAAACAAACCAAGCCAACCGATGATGAAATGCAACAAATAATTGCCGAAGAACAACGTTTATTAAATGAAAACAGAATGATTGGAAGGGATGAGAAGTAGTTAACAGTTCTTAGTACTTAGTTTTTACTTAAATTGAAAGAACTATGTACTAAGAACTAAAAACTAAAAAACTACAAATTCCCAGTTCTTCCTCCATCTACCGGAACATTAATTCCCGTAATATAAGATGCATATTCCGAAGCTAAAAAGGTGGCTGCATAAGCTATTTCATTGGGTTCACCAAAACGACCCATTGGAATTTCACTTAACATTTCTTTACTCACCTCGTCAGTACTGTGTTGTTGTTTTTGAGCTTTATTGTCAATAATTTGTTTTAACCTATCTGTTGCAGTAGCGCCAGGTAAAATATTATTTACTGTAATTTTAAAAGGAGCTAATTCGTTAGCCAATGTTTTGCTATAATTAGCCATTGCACCACGAATAGTATTGCTAACTCCTAAACCTTTTAAAGGAATTTTCACACTGGTAGAAATAATATTGATAATGCGTCCGTAGCCTGCTTGTTTCATGCCCGGGAAAACGCTTTGCACCAAATGATGGCTGCTTAACACATGCGAGTTAAATGCATTTAAAAAATCTTCTTCTTTAGCATCAATTGCTAAACCTGCCGCAGGGCCACCACTATTATTGACCAAAATATGGTAAATATGGTGTTTTTGAGCTTGTATTTCTATTGCTTCTTTTACTTGTTTTGGTTGACTAAAATCGGCAACTAAAAAATCATGTTTTTGTCCTAAACTGGTATCTAAATCGCGCACAATACTTTGTAGTAAATTACCGTTTCGGGCCATTAAAGTAACGTTTGCTCCACATTTTGCTAATTGCATAGCAATGGCATAACCGATACCTTTGGTACTACCGCAAACCAATGCATTTTTATTTGTTAAATCTATATTCATTTTTTTCTTTTTTTTTCCGTTGGCTAATCCCGAAAGCTTTCGGGAAAACGGCTATTGATTCTAGCTTCTGGGAGCTAGCTTTTTGTAAATTAATTTAATTTTTCCGTTGGCTTTGGTTCGTTCAGCAAACTTAAACCGCAATTGACTATTTTAGAAGTATTTATAATTCAAATTCGACATCCAACATTCAAAATTATTCATCCTTTCGTCTCAAATTTCGTTCAATGTCTCGTTCTTTAATGGTTTCGCGTTTATCAAAAGCTTTTTTACCTTGTGCTAGCGCAATTTCTATTTTAATAAAACCATTTTCGGCTTCAAATAATTTAAGCGGTACAATAGAAAAACCTTTTTCTTCGCCACGTTTTTGCAGTTTTTTTAATTCTACTTTTTTCAAAAGAAGTTTACGTACCGCAAGAGGGTCGTGGTTATAAATGGTTCCTTGTTTAAAAGTACCAATATTCATATTCCTAACATAAAGCTCATTATCTCTAAAATAACAAAAAGCTTCGGTAATAGAGGCATTTCCGGCTTTGATAGATTTTACTTCAGTACCACCCAATACCATTCCTGCTGTGTATTTGGTTAATAATTGAAACTCAAAACTTGCTTTTTTATTTACAATATTAATGCGCTTATAAGCTTTATCTTTACTCATGATTTGAACGTACAAAGAAAAACTATTTTTTTGTTTTTTGAGTATGGGTTGATAAGTTGGTGGGTGTTTTGTTTTGATGCTATGATAGCAAAAATTTTATTTTACCAATAAAACACTTTAAGTTTGAGTAAATTATTTTAATATTATCAGTATTTTAATAATTACTTTATTTAAGAACCAAACAACTTGAAAACTAAGAAACTTTTTAGCATAATAATTTTAATATTACTAACGCAAAGCTGCTTTAAAGACAAAAGCAACAATCCTTGTGGTGCACAAACCTACAGCTACCAAACTATAGATAGTACTTCAAAAAGTAAAGTGCCCTACTTAAAAACCCAGTTTGACACCATAAGCTATGCCAGCAATAAAGGCGATACCCTTGTATTTGTTCGCCAAGCTAAAGACAGCAGCTGGTATTGCAAAGATTATTATAGCAACAAAGATTGTTTGCCAAATTACAACTGCTACGAAACCTATGGAGCAAAATATACTTGCATTAAAGGAAATGGTAGTTTTGAATTTAAACATGGGGAGACTTTGTATATTCACTTTAATATTCGTTCACGTATTGATAATGAATTTAACAACATGATTGAATTTAATTTCAATGATTTACATTTAATTTTTAGCACATTTGTTTTAAATGATATTAAATATGTAAATTATATTGGTGATACCTTAATAAATGGAAATTTATTTAAAAATTCACTTTTTGAATATTATGAATTCAACCATTCAAATATAGGAAAAGGTTATTACTGTGAAGAATTTGGGTTATTTCATATCCAAGATAAAGTAAATAATACTAATTGGACCTTAATAAAACCGTAAAATAAAAAGAAGTGATTTACCTTATTTCGGTTGTTGTTTTTGTTTTTGTCCAACGAAACTATTAAGTAAAATAAAATTGGTTGTTTTAAATACTACTTGTAAGTAAAATTAATTAACAAAAACCATCTTTATTAAACCACTTAACTTTATAAATTTGTAACAGTAAATCTTTGTCATGTTACATTCTCATAATTTTTGTAATCTTTCAATTTTATAATCTTTTAATTTTATAATAACCATGAAAAGAATAAGTATTTTAGTATTTGCAGCCCTTACCTTTTGGGCTTGTGGCAATGGCAATAATGCACCAAAAGAAACGGTAGATAATACCCGCATAAAAATAGCGGTAGATGAAAGTTTGCGTCCAGTAATAGAGGCTGAGGAAATGGTTTTTGAATCTATTAACGATAAAAAACACTTGGATTTTATTTATACAAGTCCGGCAGAAGCCATGCGTTTAATGCTTATCGATAGTGTCAAGTTAGCCATTATACCTCGTAAAGCTACCAAAGAAGAACAAGCAGTAATAGATAAAGATGCATTTAAATTTGTTCAAGCCAAAATAGCCATTGATGCTTTGGCATTGATAACCAATAACGCTAATCCTGATACAGTGTTTACAGTAAATCAAATTAAACAATTAATGGATGGAACAGCTTCCGATTGGAGTCAAGTATTTGCTAAAAACAAAATGGGTAAAATTCAGGTAGTGTTTGATAATCCTGCATCAGGTGCTACGCAATATTTTAAAGATTCATTGTTAGATGGAAAAGAAGTAGGCAAACATTGTTTTGCGGTTAACTCAAATCCTGAAGTTATTGACTATGTTGAAAAAAATAAAAATGCCATTGGCGTTATTGGATTAAACTGGATAAGCGATAAAGACGATAGCAAAATGAAAGGCTTTTTAGACCGCATAAAAGTAGCTGAAATTATCCCGCGTAAAATCAGTTACGAATCGTTAACCTACAAGCCTATTCAAGCCAATGTGGCTATTAGGCAATATCCATTTTGCAGAGAGATTTACATTATTGGAAGGCAAGCTACTTTAAGTTTGGGCAACGATTTTGTTAATTTTATCAATGGCGATCAAGGTCAACGTATTATTTTAAAAGCAGGTTTGGTTCCGGCTAAAGCTCCTATTAGAATTTTACAAGTAACTAAATAGCCAATGGGCAATTGACAATAAGCAATTGACAATAAGCAATTGGCAAAAACAATAGACAATAAGCAATAGGCAATTGACAATAAACAATTGACAATTTAACCATTTAACCATCCAACAATTAAACAATCAATCACGCTATGCGTGACAACAATCTCCAAATCACTAAATCAAAAAATCAACAAATCTCTAAATGTCCTATAAAACCATCACCTCAACCGATATTCAATATTTTGAAAACATAGTAGGAAAAAATTTTGTTTTGGTTCAAAACGATGATAAACAAGATTATACCCACGATTATACCGAAGACTTAAGTTTTATGCCTGATGTGGTAATAAAACCTACCAATGAAAATGAGGTTTCGGCTATTTTAAAATATTGCAATGAGCAAAAAATTATTGTTACACCTCGCGGAGCCGGAACAGGCTTAAGTGGCGGTGCTTTGGCAGTAAATGGGGGAGTGGTTTTGGCTATGGAACGTTTCAATAAAATCATAGCAATTGATGAACGTAACTTTCAAGCTACTGTTGAACCAGGTGTAATTAACGAGGCTTTTCAGCAAGCAGTTAAAGAAAAAGGTTTGTTTTATCCGCCTGATCCGGCAAGCAAAGGAAGCTGTTTTTTAGGTGGAAATTTGGCTCACAGCAGTGGTGGTCCAAGAGCTTTAAAGTATGGCACCACACGCGATTATGTGTTGAACATACAAGTGGTTTTAACCAATGGCGAAATTATTTGG
>CANHVU010000058.1 GCA_947464275.1 Bacteroidota bacterium | reverse complement strand
GCCTACACAATCACAAGCTGGTAAAACATGGGTGAAAGCGAACTTAGGTGCATTAAGAGTTGCTGAATCCTCAACAGATACAGATTCATATGGTTGGTATTATAACTGGGGTAAACCAACTGATGGACACCAATTTAGCAATTCACCGAGTAATGCTACTAAATTTGATTCAGATACGCCAACACCAGGAATTTTTACCTGTTGTAATAATAATATTATTTATTGGCAAAATGACAATTATAGAAATGATAACTTATGGAGTGGAGTGAGTGGTATAAATAATCCTTGTCCATCAGGTTGGCGATTACCAACCAAAAATGAGTGGCAAACTTTATTAAGTACCTCGCCAACAATAACAAATAAAGGAAGTGCATTTTCAAATCCTATAAAATTACCAGAACAAATGGGTAGAGACAGAGGCACTGGTGAAATAAAGCTTAATAATACAAATAATATATATTGGTCTGGGGATGCTTTAAATCCACGTTGGGCTTGGCATCATAACTCTGGTATAGCAAGTGATGCTTTTTGGCCCACATACGGAGCAGCTGTTAGATGCGTGCAAAATTAAAATGATGAAATTCTTAACCATCAATTTATTCTTGTTTGCAGTTGACTTTGCAAATGCGCAAGTTCCGGGAACACTTGGTTTTATTTATAAAAGTCCACTCGCGCAGTCTTTTACATTAAGTGTTTCATCTTTGAATTTTACTAGCGCAAATGTAACAGCACGTATATTAAATAATGGCATCAAACCAGTAACTACAAGTGGCATATTATGGGGTTTTAGTGTTCCAACAATTTCCTCCTATACAGGAATAACCACAAATGGTGATATTACTGGAAGTGATTATACGCATCAAATGACCGGATTAGCAATAGGTGGAACTTATTATATTGTTTCTTACGCTACAAACGAAGCTGGCACATCATATAGTGAAGTACGCACTTACATTCATGGAACTGTATATAATGAAAATACCGGTAAAACTTGGTTGGCAGCAAATTTAGGGGCAACTGCTTTTCCAACAAGCATGACACACACTGCAGCATATGGAAGTTTATATCAATGGGGTCGTTTAAAAGATGGTCATGAAAACCCTTCATCAGCAGGAACTAGTTCAACGAATGGAAACGATCAACCAAACAATGGCGGTAAATTTATCAATCTAACTTATTGGACAGGTAATTTTGGTTTATGGCAGGGTGTGAGTGGAACTAATAATCCGTGCCCAAGCGGCTTTAGACTGCCAACCGAACAAGAATTCAGAAATGAAATAAGTAGTCTCTATGTCTTAAATCTAACATATGGCGGGAGAAGGTATCCTAATGGTACTTCCCAACAATATGCAGGTGATCGGGGGTTTTATTGGACAAGTAGTGTAGCAAACGGGGATAAACCAGTGTCTTTAAATATAAGAAATGGTGTAACTACATCTATCGGTAACGATTTTAATGGTGTCGGCATGTCTGTACGTTGTATAAAAGATTAGTATGAAAAATAAATTTATATATCTCATACCAGTTTTGTGTTTTGTATTTGTTAAAACAACAGCACAAAACACCAATGCAAATACGATTACAAATAAGACACCAGCTCAAATACAATCTTCAACAAATATTTTTAAAAATATTAATTTCTCAGACCCGCAACTTTATTCAAGTGGGTTAATATTTAGTATAATTGAAAGACAATTTTGGGCATTACAAAAAAGCGGTTTGGATGATGCCACTAAGTTAAAAGAGTTGAATTCATCTGTTGATATTATTTTAGATAGTGTCAAAAAAAATGAAAAGTTTTATAATGATTTAGCCAAATACCTCTTTCAATATTTTGAAAAATATAGTTTATTTACCGCTTCTGAATATATAGCACTTAAAGCTTTGAATCAAAAGGAAGTTATTTTAAATAGTGCTTTAGTGAATAAATTAGAGTCTTACCGTAAAATGCGAGTAGGCAATATTGCACCCAATTTCGAATTAATAGGAGATGTATTTAAAAATGGAGTAGTAGTAAAAAAGACTATTCGTTTAGCTGATATAAATACAAAATATAAATTAGTCATTTTTGGAGGAAGCTGGTGTAGCCAGTGTAGAGCAGAAATGATCCAATTGCTACCCCGCTATAATTTTTGGAAATCAAAAGGGCTGGAAGTTGTATTTATTTCTTTAGATACAGACAAAAAAGAATTTGAAAATTTTACTGCCTCTTTTCCTTTTTACAGTGCCTGCGATTATAAAAAATGGGATACGCAAGCTGCTAAAGACTATTATGTATCCAGTTCGCCAACTATTTTCTTGCTAGATAGTAATAATAAAATTATCCTTAGGCCTCCCACGATTGCTAGCTTGGATAGTTGGTTGGAGCGTAATGGAGATAAATAAAAAATCTGTGAAGCAATTATTAAAAATAGTATTAGTACTGGTTACGCTGTCTTCCTGTAGTAAAGATAAAAGTACGGAAACTAATTTTTTGAATCCGATGTCTGTTAAATCGGCATCAACATATACGGTAATAGTTGAAAAAAATATCATCTATTCTCAAGGGCTCAGTCATCAGACATTAAATAGTGCTTCTTATTCAATAATGGATTTAAAATTAGATGTTTATAAACCTGCAGATAATTCTAAAAAACGCCCAGCTATATTATTAATTCATGGAGGAGGATTTTACGCCGGCGATAAAAGTGACGTTAACATCGTAAATCTTGCAAATTACTTCGCTTCAAGAGGTTGGGTAGCTTTTTCTATAAACTATCGATTACTGGGAGATAAGGGTACTGTACCTACACAATGGATTCAATATGCACAAAACAGTGTGCCATCTGCTAACCAATCTCAATTCCAAGCTATGTATCCGGCACATAGAGATGCAAAGACTGCAATTAGATGGCTGATAGCAAATGCAAACAATTACAACATAGATACAAGTTGCGTCACAGTGGGTGGTGGTTCGGCTGGCGCAATTGTAGCCACTACGCTAGGTATAACAAATACAACAGATTTTACAAACGAAATATCTTTGGATACTGATCCTACCTTGGCAACTACCAATTTAAATAAGACGTACACCATAAAAACGGTCTTTGATTTCTGGGGTAGCGGTGTCGCTGTAACTTCAACAAACAATATTTATAGCTATCAACGTTTTGACCGCTCAGATGCTCCTATTATGATTGCTCATGGTACAGCAGATTCTACAGTAAAATATACGAGTGCAACTGAATTAAGGGACATATACATATCAACAGGTGCTACCTATAAATTACACACGCTTGTAAATAGAGGACACGAGCCATGGGATGCTCTTGTAAATGGGAAAAAACTGGCAGAACTTTCATTCGATTTTATAGTGGAGCAACAGAAACTTATTGTAGAATAATAAGACTCACTTATTCGCTGAATATCTTTTGATAAGCTTAATCTCGTCACCTTTTTGTGTGATTTCCTCTTCAATGTCAAAGTCATTTTGAAGGCCTAGCCAAAAATTTGGGGTATTACCAAAGTATTTTGAAAGCCTAAGTGCTGTGTCTGCAGTGATACTTCTATTGCCTTTGATTATTTCTGAAATTCTAGTTTGTGGTACATTAATATCCATGCAAAGCCTGTAAGCACTGATGTTATGCGGGTTTAAAAACTCTTCTTTTAAAACTTTTCCTGGGTGAATATTTTTCAATTTTTTCATTGATGGGGGTTAGTGTTAAATCGTATACTAATGTATCGCGATACTTACGTTAAAGGTAAGCACTTAGTTTAAATTGTACCTCTATTTATTCGGTCTTCTCAAGTAGTAAGCTAGCATCTATATTTAATACCTTATGAACCCCTTTTAGGAAAGGGATATCTGCCTTGCGTTTTCCATTAAGTATTTCAGAAACCTTTGATTTTGCTAATCCTATTTGGTCTGCTAGTTTAGCTTGTGTCATTTTGTGCTGAAACAATTTGAGTTCAATTATTTCGCTCAAGGTTTCGGGTTCCTTGATAGGAGTTAGGCTCATGTTTTTTTCTTCATAAAGCGCTGCTGCTTTTGTTAGTTGGGAAAGTTTAGTTAATTCTAGCTTTGTTAGTTTCTTTTCCCCTTTATTCATTAGCGTATAAATAGTCACCATCATTTGGTGATATTCTTTTTTAGATTTTATGTTAATTTCCATTTTTATCATTACCAACATTATCCGCAGAATTAAAGCTCTTTTTTAAATCGCTAAAATTCCTCCAATTTGATTTTCTTGATTTTTGGTACCAATTAAATATAGGTTCGTAAGTGTCAGGATGTTTTGCACAATAATCATTAAGTATAGATTTAGAAATAATGATCATAGAGCGTGTTTTATAAAATTAGAATAAAATTCTGAATAATGGAAAAATGTTCTAATTTATTTTTCGTGCAATTTTTAAAATTACCAAGGATCGGGTGCAATTCAATGATGTATTTATACTAAAAATAATAGGGTGTGTGGGATAGGGATTGTGGGACTGGCAGTTACGGGACTGTTGTTCTCGCAAAGCTCGAACGACTTCCTCGGTGGGCACCTTACTCAAAGCCTTTTAAGCTAAATTATCCTTTGCTAAAATAACATTAGTAAGATCCAGCTTTTAAAATATGTGTCAGGAAGAAATGAGAAGGCTCCTACCGGTTATTCATACTTTATGCCTTCAATAATTGCTTATGATTCAAAAAGTAAGATTTTTGACACCTATTTCTAAAACATAAGTCAAAAAATGCAATATTTGACTTATATTTGGCTTAAATGAGTCAAAATGATACCCTTTTTACCATTAAAAATTGATGTTGAAACAAAGACTGTTTTAAAAAAATTAGCTGCTGCTCATCAGCGTCTAGCAGAATTTAAAGGAGTAATTACAAGCATTCCCAATCAAAATATATTGTTAGAAACGCTAACATTAAGAGAAGCTAAGGAGAGTTCTGCAATTGAAAATATAATAAGCACATTTGCCGAGGTATATCAAAGTAGCGTTTATTCAAATTTCTTTGCAT
>CANHVU010000057.1 GCA_947464275.1 Bacteroidota bacterium | reverse complement strand
CTGTAATAACAATCATTGGTTTTGAACAAGCCATTATAGTATAAACCTTTGATGGGAAACCTTCTTGTTCCATTTCTTTACTAATAGAGATAAAGTGTATATCAGCAAATGAATTAATCAGAGGCATTAATTCTCTATCTTGATATGGCAAAATTTTAATATTAGTGAGGTTATGTTTTTCTACTTCTTTGATTAAATATTCTTTTTTTACCCCTTCTCCTATGATCCAAAATTCAATATTTGTGTCTCTAAGTTTTTTTGCCGCAAATAATATTGGTTCCCAATCTTGATAAAATCCAATGTTGCCAGCATATAATAATCGAACTTTATGTGGATCTTTTTTAAATGGATTAGGTAGTTCAACCTCTTTAGATATAGGCTTGAACAATTCTGTATCAACAAAATTTGGGACAATTTTCAGCTTATCTTTTTCATTAAATCTATCAACAATCTGATCATAGAACTTTTGATCAATCGTAATTACTGCAGATGCTTGGTTATAAACATATTTTTCTAACCACTTTAGTGATTTGATAAGTATGTTTGACTTAAGTGCTCCGTTTTTAATTAATAAGTCTGGATATATTTCTTGAACATTATATATAAACTTGGCTCTATTCTTTTTTGCAATTAATATTGAAATTAGTCCGATACTTAATGGCGGTGAAGGGCTTAAAATAAAATCAATTTTTTTGATCGTAAGTCCTATAATAAGAGATAAAAAATGCCAGTATATAAAAGATAATATTCTAATAATAGTACTCTTATATTTCTTTAAAGGAACATGAATTACACGTATCCCATCAAAATCACTTTCATAGAATAATCCAAATAGTTTTCTGTTTAAAGGTTGCTTTTGTAATGCTGTTTCAATTAAATTATAATGGGGAGTAGTTGTTAGCACCACAACCTCAAATCCAGCATCTTTAAAACCTAATACGATGTCATTATATAAGTATGCTGTAGAAACGCCATCTGGGCTGAATACTATAGAATGAATTAAAATTTTCTTTATGATCATTCGCCCCAAACTGTTCTTTTAATGTAATCGACATAACTTATGATTATTCTTACCACCTTATCAGAAACGTTTGGCATTGAATAATCTGATACTTTTCTAAATGTTCTTTCATCTCCGTTCTTTTGTGATTCAAGCTGTATTAATCCTTGTGATATTCTCTCAGGATTTAGCCCAACCATCATTACAGAAGCTTCTTCCATCGCTTCTGGTCGTTCGTGTGCTTGTCTAATATTTAAAGCTGGAAAATTCAAAATTGAAGATTCTTCAGAAATTGTTCCACTATCAGATAGAACTGCTTTGGAATTTAGTTGCAGTGCATTATAATCATTAAAACCCAATGGCTTTAATAACTGAATGTTTTTATGTAAAACAATTTCTTTTTCATCGATCATTTTTCTAGTTCTAGGATGAGTACTAACAATTATGGGTAAACTATATTTTTCTGCTACAAAGTTTAAACTAGAAATTAAACCCATAAAATTCAAGTCAATACTTATATTCTCTTCTCTATGCGCCGATACAACAAAATATTTGTTTCGTTCTAACTGCAAACTCTTTAATATATTAGAGGATTTAATTGATGGCAAATAGTGATTTAAAACTTCAAACATAGGAGAGCCTGTTTTGATTATTCTATCTGCAGATAAGCCTTCTCGTAAAAGATATTCACGGGCAATGTCACTATATGTCATGTTTATGTCGGAAATATGGTCAACAATTTTACGATTAGTCTCTTCTGGAACACGTTGATCAAAACACCTATTGCCAGCTTCCATGTGGAAAATAGGTATATGTCTTTTTTTAGCGGGTATTGCACAAAGGCAACTATTCGTATCACCCAACACCAAAAATGCATCAGGCTTTACTTCTTCTAATAAGGGGTCAATATTAATTAATATTTTACCAATAGTTTCTGTTGCAGTTGCTCCTGCAGCATTTAAGAAATAGTCAGGTTTACGGATTTGTAGATCATCAAAAAATATTTGATTTAATTCATAATCATAATTTTGTCCCGTATGAACTATTATATGCTCAATAGCTTTTGAATTATCTAAGGCACTAATTACCCTTGCTAAACGAATAATTTCAGGCCTAGTGCCTACAACTGTCATTACTTTTAAACGCTTATTCATTGTTTAATCTTTTTTATACTTTTTCAAAGTAAGTGTCTGGATCATTTGCATCATAAAACTCATTAATCCAAAACATTGTATATAATTCTTCTTCACCTATATTCTTAATATTATGTGTATACCAAATTGGCATATCTACATATGCAGGCTCTTCCCCCGACAAATAATAATTAAACACTTCACTTGTGCCAATTTTTCTTAATTGAATTAGTGCTTTACCTTTTATTATCGAAAATCTCTCAATCTTTCTTGTATGAAAATGATTACCTCTTGTGATCTCTTTTTTTGTAGTAGAAAATGAAACCTGGCCTCCTATTTCTAATCTTATTATTTCAACAAAATTTCCCCTTTCATCAATGTTATTTTTATACTTTATTGGGAAATGAGTGTTCAAATTAAAATATGATCTGAAAGTATTAAATAAATTTATTTCAAACTGGTTTTTGAAACTTGGAATTTGTCCATTTTCAAAATACTTATTTTTAAACTTAGTTAAAAGTTCTAGTATTTCAGAAACCTTATATATGTCTGAATATCCAATAATAAAATTGTTTTTAGATTCTGTGTTAAATAAATCAATAATATTTTTTATAAGATCATTTATATAAATAAGATTAAGTGTTACATCAGTTTCTATTTGCGGGATTTCATTATTAACTAACTGATGGCAAAAGGTAGAAACAACTGAATTATAATATGGTACTCCAAAAGCACCAAATACATTTGGTATTATTACTCCATGAAAAGTGGCATTATATTGGTTAGCCCAATTTGCAAATAATTCTCTGGACACTTTTTTTGAATTTCCAAATGTGTTATTTCTCTCTTCTTGAATAGATGAAGAATATATAACATGACCTTTAAACCCTTTTCTTATAAAAGAGTCAACTAATTTAACTGCTAAATCAACATTTGTGTCATAAATAATACTTTCTTCACTATGGCGATTAAGCCCCGCTAAATGAACTATAATATCACATTTTGAAACAAATGAATCAAGATTAGAGTTTTCATTAAACCAATCTCTTTTGAATTTAATTAATTCAAATTTATAAGTATTTAGTTCTATTGTGCGGCACAAATGCCATCCTATAAAACCATTTGAACCTGTTACTCCAACTTTAATCATAATCAATATGGATATTGAATAGCGTCTGCTTCTCCTAAAATATCTTTTCGAATGATTGGAAGCTTTAATAATAATTCTTTCATTCCTTCTACATCTAAAATTGAAGTATTGTGAGAGTGATACTCCTTAAGATTTACGATATCAGGCATGCCTTCAGAAAAATACTGTTCATAGTTTAAATCCCTATTATCTGCTGGAATTCTATAGTACTCTCCAAGATCTTCAGCCTTTATCATGTCTTCTCTGTTAACAAGTGTTTCGTATAATTTTTCACCATGTCTAGTTCCAATCACTTTAATTTCAATCGAGGATTTGTATAATTCAATTAAAGCCTGAGCCAAAGTGCCAACTGTTGCAGATGGGGCTTTTTGAACAAACAAATCACCTTGATTAGCATTCTCAAAAGCATAGATTACTAAATCAACTGCGTCTTCTAATGTCATCATAAAGCGCGTCATATTTGGATCAGTTAGAGTTAAAAATTTATTTTCTTTAATTTGATCAATAAACAAAGGTATAACCGAACCTCTCGAAGCCATAACATTACCATACCTTGTTCCGCAAAATATTGTTTTATTACTATCTAATATTCTTGATTTTGCTACCATAACTTTTTCCATTAGGGCCTTTGACATACCCATAGCATTAATTGGATATGCAGCCTTATCTGTACTAAGAACTACTACTTTTTTTACGTCATATTCTTGTGCTACTGTTAAGACATTATCCGTTCCAATAATATTGGTTTTAACTGCTTCTAATGGAAAAAATTCACAAGATGGAACCTGCTTTAATGCTGCTGCATGAAAGATATAATCAACTCCTTTAATTGCTGGAATTAAACTATCACGATCACGAACATCACCAATATAAAACTTTACATTTTTATTGTTCATTCTTTTACGTAAATCATCCTGTTTTTTTTCATCTCTACTTAAAATTCTAATTTCTGAAAAATAATTTATATTTAAAAATCGATTTAAGACAGCACTTCCAAATGATCCAGTTCCACCTGTAATTAATAATTTACCATTCATATGTTAATCTTTTAATAAATCTAAATATTGATTAGTTCTGTTTGTACTATTGAAATTCTTTAAAACATACTCTTTTGCATGTAATTTGTTATCATCAAAATTTTTATTATTTAATATATAATTAGAAATAATTTTTGCAATATCAAAAGGATCTAATGGATTAAAATAAAATGCATATTTTAAACAAATATTGGAAATATAATTTCTATTAGATGCAAATAATGGTTTCCCCATAAATAATGCCTCAATTGGTGTTACAGAAAAGCATTCTAATAAACTTGGAAATATTACTGCATTAATTTTATTATAAAAGGTAGGGCATTGTGCTAATGTTAATTTCCCTAAATTATTTATTTCATTTTTAAAATCTTGACTACATTTATTCCATTCATCATTATCAAATGTAACAAAAAATAACGCATCAATATTATATTTAGTCAATAAAATACTTTTAACTGCTATTAAGATTGAAGTATTTTTATGTTGATAATTACGACCCAAAAAACCTATTTTAAATTTGGTAGAATTTAGTTTTTCTTCATTTATATCTAACCAATCATTTTTTTGTAAAAAAATATTTGAAATAGAATTTTGGATAATTTTAATATTCTTTTTTTTAAAAATATTAATTTTTGAAAGTTCGTCTCTAACATGTGAATGTTCAACAAATAAAATATTTGATTTATTATAAAAATACTTTTGGATATCATATTTTAATATGTAAAATAATTTCATAATAAGGGTTGATCTATTATATAT
>CANHVU010000056.1 GCA_947464275.1 Bacteroidota bacterium | reverse complement strand
ACTGAAAGGTACAAAAAGTATTTTAGCTCCTTTATTACAAGCTATGCGAGCCATTTCAGGAAACTCCACATCGTAACAAACATTAATAGCTACTTTACCACAATCGGTATTAAATACTTTTATTTCATTTCCTGGTCTTACTCCCCACCATTTAGCTTCGTTTGAAGTAATATGAATTTTGTACTGTTTTTCGTAGGTTCCATCACGCTTAAACAAGTACGAAATATTGTATAAATGGTCGTTTTCTACTTGTAAGTGTGTACCTGCAATAATGTTAATATTGTACTCTAAAGCCAAGCGTGAAAACAGGTTTATATAATCTTCGGTATAATCATCTAGCTTTCTAATACTGTCTTCCGGACTCATACTTTTATACTCGTGTAGCGATAAAAGTTGTGTGGTAAATAGCTCAGGAAACAATGCAAAATCCGATTTGTAATTACTAGCAACATCTGTAAAATATTCGCATTGTTGAGCAAATTGTTTAAACGAAGTTATTTTACGCAATTCATATTGAATACAGCAAATTCGCACTTTTTTCATCAACACACTTCGCTCGCGTGTTTCGGCTTGGTAATCTAAATTTACCCATTCAAATAAAAGTCCGTATCCTTCACTTTCTTTATCTTCTGGCAAATAATCTTTAATAATACGTTGAATGGTATAACCTTGCGCTAACTGAAAAGTTACTACAGGATCTTTAATTTTCTTTTCAACTACACGTTTTACGTACGCTCTTATTCCAAACTCTTCGGAGTGCTTATTGTAATTAGGAACCCTACCTCCTATCAAAATGCGCATCAGATTTTTATCTTCACATAAATTCCTGCGCATTTCATATAGCCTTCTACCAATTTTTAAACCTTGGTAGTTTGGATGAACCATTACCTCAATTCCATAAAGGGTATCGCCTTCTTCATCGTGATTGGTTATAAAACCATTGTCACAAATTTCTTTCCAAGCATGGTCATCATCGTATTCATCCCAACTTACTATTAAACTGGTTGCCGAACCAACTATTTTTCCTTCAAAGGTAATTACCTGCATGCCTTCAGGAAAAATTTTGTATTGGCTTTCTAGCATTTCATACGACCAAGGGTCGTTATCAGGAAAACATATTTTTGATAGCGCAATGATTTCGTCAAAATCACTTTTTTCAGCATTGCGTTCTATGAGCTTTGGTTTCCTGCTATTACGTATTTTCATATAGTATTTTTATCTAATCATTAACTTAAGCGAAACTATATTGCTGGCACCAATAAGTCCTGAGTTAAATGCATTGCCTAAGGCATAATCAATTTGTATTTTATTCAATTTTAAACCAACACCTAATGCTGGCGACATATTATAAGAATTACTTCCATCTACATTTTTCACTTTTTGAAAATTATTTAAACCACCTCTTACAAAAATTACTTGCTTATAACCTAATTCTGTTCCAAAACGTGGATCAAGGTTTAAATATTTGCTGGAAATGAATGTATTTCTTTGACCATCAGTATTTACATCAAACTCCAAACTACCTAAAACCGAAAACCAATTTTTCACATAACTATAACTGGTTCCTAAAGTTAATTTGGGTAAAGTTAATTCTAAATTATTAGTTGGTAATGCATTGCCTGTGCTCAATAATTGAGCTTTATCTGCTTCGCTAAAAGTATAATTCCATGCATTAAATGTGGTGGTAACATCGCGCAACATAACTCCAAACCTAAATCGTTTTAACTTATACATGGCACTTGCATCAATTCCAAAGCCCCAAGCATTGGCAAATTCACCTATAACCCTACGTATAATTTTAACATTACCACCTAATTGCAAATTTTCAATAAACTTAGTTTCGGTGGCATAACTGCCAATAAAAGCGTAATCAACAGCCGAAAAGCTCGATATTTTGGTATAATCAACTTGTCCATTGCTATTTACCAAGTATAAGGTATTAGGAATATTATCAACTCCGGAGCGAATGATAGAAATAGCAGCAACCGATTTTTCACTTAACCTAAAAGCGCCTGCCAAATAATCGTGGGTTAAAATACCCGCAAATTGGCTGTTGCGCATTCCAATTAATTGAAATTTATCTTTCATATTTAACAAAGCCGCAGGATTGTAATAACCAGCTGTAACATCGCTAACAGCTGCAACTGAAGCGCCTGCCAAACCTAAATTACGAGCGCCAACTCCAATGTTTAAAAACTCATTACTATATTTTAACTGCGCAAAACTAGCTTCGCAAAAAACTAGAGTAATTATTAAATATATTATTTTTTTCATTTGTTATTATTTTGCTCTCCAAGTTTTTAGAGACTTAGTTCTTTTCACCTGTAACCAATTTACCTATCAACTTGTTAACTTATTAACCAATTAACTTATCACCCACTAAACACTTGTTTTAATTCTGCTAATATAATCATTGGGTCATTAAAATGAATTTGTTCTAAATTATTTACCAATTTTTTTAAAAATAACTTATCACTCATGGTCATTTCAATGCCAGAACCATATTTAAAAACTCTTGCTACTGAGTATACAAAACTATCATCAACAGCATATCCAAACAAGTACCGTACTTCACAAAAATGGTCAAATTGTTTAATAAATGGTTCAATACTTTTATTTGAAAAACGTAAAACGAATTGATGCAATATTTTAGTATCAATTTGGTTTAAATCGTGGTAAAATGAATGGCAAACGGTAGGAAAAAATTTTACCAAAAGTCTATCTATCATCATTTCCATTAAAATATGAGCTAAAAACCATTTCCTATTGATATGCGCCAAAGGTTCAAATTGCTGCAATTCGTGATTAACTATATCGCTATACTTTTTAAAAAAAGCGGATGGATGAAACAACTTATCGGCTTGCAAATGTGCTTTACAACCTAATTGTAACTGAATTTCATTTGCACTTAAGTCTGTTATTTCTTGATCAAAACCTCGGGCAACATTACGCGCAAAATCGGGTAAAAATAACGCACTATTGAAGTAGTTATTATCTTGCTTATTATCAATAAAGTAATGTGATAAGTAGTTCAAAATTAATTATTGATACAAATAAAGTACTTAATCTTAAATATAAAAACAGTTTGTAAACTTTAAATTACTTTACAAATTGCCTAAATATTTTAGTTAAAATAAAATATGTACTATTGTAAATGTTAAAGCAGCCCTAAAAAAAGTGTTTAAAGATTATAAACTAAGAAAAAATTTTATACAGTTTCTAATTTCAATTGTACTACTACAGTTGTCATTTTTAGCGGAACAGCGTTATTTAAAAAACACCCCACAACAACAGCAAGATACCTATCAACAATTACAGCAAATTATAAGAGGAAAGGAACTTACATGTGTAAGAACATTTCAGCAACTGCTCCTTGATACCACCAATTATGAAAAAAATTGGCTCAATGTGAACTCATTGGCACAAAAAGAAAATTGTATTATTCAATTATTTAAAAATGATACACTTATCTCGTGGACAAGTAACATAATCAATGCTCAAAAGTTCAATTATAAATTTAAGGAAGGCCTAAGTTTTATTGTAAATAATAATGGTTCTTATCTTGCCTATAGCAAGGCTAGTGGGAGTTTTCATTTTATTATATTCTACAATATTTATGAAGGTTATAATTACAAAAATCAATATTTAAGTAACAAATTCAATAATGAATTAACCTTTTTAGATAATGGAATTATTAGCCCACAACCATTAAAAGGATTTTTTGATATAAAAGATGTAAGCGGAAAATACCTTTTTTCAGTTGAAATATTTAGTAAGGATTGGCTTGATAATTCCTGGCTTATTTTGCTTTCAATAGTAACTTTAACTATATTTTGTGTTTGTTTCCATTTGCTTTGCAATTACTTATTGCAATTAAATATTGCTGTTGGAACCTTGTTTTATTTTGCAGTAATGTTCGCAGCTAAAAAACTGTTGCTTATTTATCAATTACCTTCTTACTTATATAGCAAACCTCTTTTCAGTCCAATTATATATGCATCAAGCGATATCATTCCTTCGCTTGGCGATTTTTTAATTGTGGCACTTATGGCTTTGTGGTTTGTGGTTTTAATCGATACCAAACGCATTTTAAATAAGGTAGAAATTAATATTTACTTAAAATATTTTAAACTGATATTTTTGTTACTTATTACCATTATTTCAATAGATTCAGGTATTGACAGTATTAAAAGCTTGGTGTTCGATTCACAAATTTCGTTCAGTTTAAAAAATGTGTACCTGTTAAGTCAATTTAGCTTTTATGGATTGTTAATTGGTGTAATTTTATTTGTAGTTATTCATATTTCAATAAAAAATACTTTTCTATACATCAGGCAAAATGCATTTAACAAATGGGTTTTATTAGGTATTTTACTACTAATTTACTTTGTAGTACATCCGCTCATTATCAATCTTGTTTTTGGACGACAACATATTTTTTACTTAGGTTCATCGTGTTTGATTTTAGCCTTTGTAGCCTTTAACTACTTTGTTTCAAAAGCCAATCGCTTCCAACATTTTTTTATCTTAGTAATCTTAATTTCGTTTGCCACCAGTTATTCGGTTAATTATTTTTCAAGCTTAAAAGACATTGAAAACAGAAAACTGTATGCCGGTAAACTTATCTCACAAAACGATATCAATACCGAATATTTTCTACGTGATATTGAAAAGAAAATTTCGAACGATAAACAAGTAAAATATTACTTTTTAAATGAAATGGCATCTAAGTCGCAATTTAAAAAAACATTGCGCCAGCTTTACTTTACAGGCTATTTAAGTAAATACGAAGTAGCCATTTACGATTTTGATTCGGCAGGAAATCATTTGAACGAACGTAACAATATTTCGTTTAATCAACTCAACGAAATTTACTATAACCAATCAATTGAAACCATTGATAAAAACTTTAAATACTTAAAAACAAACAGTTTTTTAAAAGGCTACTTATCGAAGTTTTTGGTTAAAAATGGCAATGAAAAATTAGGCTATGTATTTATTCAATTACAGCCAAAACTGATACAAGATGAAAACCGATTTGAGGAACTACAAATAGAAGGAACCAGCAATACCATTGGTTTTAAAAAATTTGATTACAGTTATGCTATTTATAAAAACAATGCCCTAGTTAGTCAAAGTGGAAACTATCCTTACCGAACTATCAATAGTAAAACCACCGAACAAGAACAGTTTACTCATTTTATTGAAAATGGATTTGAACATTTGCAATACAAAAACGATAACCAACTAACGGTAATAGTGAGTAAAAAAGACGATACTTTTTATGAACCATTGGGTTTGTTCTCGCTTATTTTTACCTTTTTCACATTATTACTTATTTTCTCTTTATCCATTTACGCGGTAGTAAATTCAAGATTTTTAAAGGGCTACAAGTTAATCAAATCAAAGGCTTACCGTTTTGTAAAACATTTTATCAATAGGTTTTTATTTATAAAAGATCCTGATGTGGTATTGATTAGAACCAGAATTCAAGTATCTATTATTTTAATTGTATTTATCACTT
>CANHVU010000055.1 GCA_947464275.1 Bacteroidota bacterium | reverse complement strand
TGCTTTTCAATTTGATATGCTTGTGTACTTGAATTGCAATTAATTACGAAGAACAATTCCCAAGGAATACCTCTAGCAGTAAAGGCTTCTTCATATTTAATATCGTTATGTTCCTCTAATCTTTTTAAATAATTATCAGAAGAGCCGATATAAAAACGATTAAGTTTCTTTGAAAAAAGTATATAAACGAAAAACATATAAATGAAAAAAGCCAACCGAATGAACGATTGGCTTTTTTGCTCATCAATTAGAACTATTAAATAGTCAAATTATTGTGCATGCTTAAATAATTTTTTGTGTAATTAGTTTACCCTGATTCTATAATCAACAACTCTTTCTCCTTTATCAACTTTCACCAATTTATTATCTTCGAAATAGTAAAATTTTTTGTATTTAGCATCATCTAGTGAGTTTACAAATTTAGTTTCTGTATCATAATAAGTTATTGAAAAAATAGTTGTAAAGGAATCCATATATTCATTTATAGCTTTTGGATGTATACTTCTAAATTCTTTAGTAGCCATTCCATTATATACTTTTTCATATTTTCTCTCGTTTGGCCAAAACATGCTTGCACATGAAGTTAACAAATTGATAGTTAAAAGTATCGTAATGATTAAATTGATTTTTGTCTTCATAATTTTTGTTCTTTGTTTAAAATATCTGCTACCATTTTTACAAATCTTTATTTGTTAGGCAAACCTATAAATTTAAATTATATTGTAGGAACTTATGTTAACAAATCTATTTTATTTTTAATATAATAAAATCATTAAAAGTGGTTTTAATTTTTTATAAACTTTTGAGTTTATTTGTTTACAATTGTAATTAACTCTTGAATCACTTAAACTAATCGATATAAAATTTTAAGTTCTATAATTGTTTAACAAAATAACCTTTTAACAATTATGAATATTCTTTATTGAACTTAAATAAAATTTTAAAATAATATAATTTTTACTCCAATCGGTGAAATATAAAGGCCAATATCATTTTCTCTTTTAGTTTTCATACTTATACTTGGCTTAATCTTTCTTATAAATCAAAGTAGTCGTTAACTCATCTTCTCGACAAGTTAACACGATTTTATAATATACACCTTTCCATTTATAAACAGAATATTTGTCTCTTATCATATTTAGTTTTGGTTCTCCATATTCCTCATTTAAAATAGAAAGAATTTTAGTAATGTCATTATTTGATTTATTGGCATAATTCACATTGTCAATATATCTAATTCTTGCTAAAAACATTTCAGGTTTTAGGTCATCAAGTTTACCTTTAAATCCCTTTGGAAAAAGTAAAAGCAATTCTTTAAATCCAAGTTTCAAAAATTTAGCTTCTATTTTATTTAAAACATAATCACAGTCTGTTATTACGAAATTTGTATTTATGTCATGGTCTTGGATTGAATATGAATACGTCTGTTGATTAGTTAATGAGTACCAATCCAAATCTAAATTAATACCAAAAACATTATGTTTATTAGATTGGCTTAAACATATAATTGGAAGTAAAATCAAAAGTATTATTATATTTTTTTTCATTTATTATCTTCTTTTGTATGAATTAAACATATAGTTTTTGTCTTCCCAAAATTCCTTCCAAGAATAACCCTTATCAGCAAAATTGAACATCATTTTACCTCCATTTCCATGTTTTAAATTCAAAACATCATGTCCAAGTTCATGGTAAATTAAATACCATCTTTTGGGGATTGAAGAGTTTTCCCATTTTAAAGGGTCAATTTTCAACTCAATTTTATTGTCATTATTGATACCATAACTAAGTCCAAGAGTTTTTCCATCAAGAGTTTCAAATGAAGTAACTATCTTTCCTTTTTTTACCAAAATGTTATGGTTTTTACAGTCAATTAAAAAAATATTTACCATTAAATTCAAATCATACTGATTTACATTATTCAAATTATAATCGCCTACTAAATATTTTTTTTCGTTTATAGAAATCCTTCTTTCAGAAATAAAATTATAAATTTTATCTTTATCCAATTCAAGGAGACAATTTCTTGTAATATTGAAATTATCTGTTTTGACAGAGTTGCTGAATTTAAAACCAAAATCACTAATATCCCCTACAAGTTCAGATTTAATACCATCCAAATTTAGGCTTTGTATGTGATTCTTATAAAAAAGTTCTTTGAGCTCATTATCATCTTTTATTGCAGATAAATAACTCTTCTCATTGATTTCTTGCATCATTGGATTATTTTTGAAACTTCTTTTCATTTCATTTGCTAAGCATAGCAAACAAGGTTGAAAAAACGTAATTATATCTGAATATTCCTTAATAATTTTATTTTCAAAAACAAGTTTACGTGTATAAATATAATCTTTATTTGGGATTCTACCTGAAACTATCTCTTTATCATTATTTGAAGTTGTTTTAATGTTAGCAAAACCTGAATTATTTAAAAATTCATAGCTTTCATTTATATTTAAATTTATCCATTTGGGAGAAATAACATAATTTAGGTATGCAGCCTCAGATTTTTCATTAATATAAAAATCTTGACAAAATATAGTGCTAGTATCGAAAAGAAAAGAAATTGCAAAAAGAAATACTTTTAGTTTTGTATTATAATTTCCCATTGAATTAATCATGTTTTTTTTAGCTCTTTATATAAAAATACTCATTATTTTTCGGAAACCCTCCAAGAACTATAATGTTTCCCATTTGCGTAACCGTAAGCTACCATAATCACAAGATTGCCTGAGAACCAAAATGCTTTGTCTCCCATCATTTCGGGTCTGCCGTATTCAATTTTAGCCTTAGCAATCTCACTATTCACGTCCTTATCTGCTTCGTATTTTGATTTGAATTCCCACATATACAAGACAGAACTTACAAGATTATTTTTAAATGAATAATTAATAAAATTACCATTCTCTAAACAATACCAAATTCCATCATAACTGCTTTTACAAGGTTCTCCATCCATGGTGCTCAAAATTTGTGCTTTTGAATAACCAATTTTATCAATTTGAGAAAATGAGTAAAAAGGAATAATTAGTAATGATATAAATAAATATTTCTTCATTTTTTATTTGGGTTTGTTTAATCTGAAAGCTAATTTATTTGAGTTTAAAAATTAATAGGTTTAAAAAATCAAATATATCTTTTTAAGTTGATTTCTGAAATCCACTATTTTATTTAAAGTTTACTTTTTAAAATTTTATTTTTACTCTTCAAAAATGTAACTAAGGGACGACACATAATGTCGAACTGAAAATATTTATAAAAAAATCTAAAATGATAATATTTTAGTAGTTATTTTTTTTAGTTTTAAACATGCAATCACTTCTAAGGCTTGCTGCAAAAAGAAAAAGGCGACATTTCTGTCGCCTTGTCTGTTTTTGCTCCCCGGGCTGGGCTCGAACCAGCGACCCCATGATTAACAGTCATGTGCTCTAACCAACTGAGCTACCAAGGAGTTTGACTTGTTATTTTTGCGTTATTGATATCTCTCAAACGCGGTGCAATGATAGGAAATGTAAATTAATTATGCAATATTTGTAGCGAAAAAAAATAAAAAAAATATTTAATTAATTATTTATGAGTTTATTAGTTGTTGGTTCAGTTGCTTTTGATGCTATAGAAACCCCCTTTGGAAAGACAGATAAGATAGTTGGAGGTGCTGCTTCTTACATTGCTTTATGTTCTTCTTACTTTACTAAAAGTGTAAATTTAGTTGCAGTTGTTGGCGATGATTTCCCAAATGAGTTTATCAGTCATTTGAATAATAATGGCGTAAATACGGACGGATTGCAAATTAAAGCTGGTGAAAAATCGTTTTTTTGGAGTGGAAAATACCATAATGATATGAATAGTAGAGATACTTTAGTTACTGAACTAAATGTATTGGCTGATTTTGATCCAATTATTCCTGCTTCTTACCAAAATTGTGAGTATTTGATGTTAGGTAACCTAACTCCTAAAATCCAACAAACCGTTATTGAACGTTTAACAAATCGTCCAAAATTAATAGTTATGGATACTATGAATTTTTGGATGGAGATAGCCATGGATGATTTAAAGGAAACTTTAAAAATGGTAGATGTATTAACCATTAACGATGAAGAAGCTCGTCAACTTTCAGGCGAATACTCTTTAGTTAAGGCTGCTGCCAAAATTCAAACTATGGGGCCAAAATATTTAATTATTAAAAAAGGTGAACATGGTGCGTTGTTATTCCACGGCAAAGACATGTTTTATGCGCCTGCATTACCTTTAGAAGAAGTGTTTGACCCAACCGGTGCGGGTGATACCTTTGCAGGAGGTTTTATTGGGTATTTGGCTAAAACAGGCGATTTAAGTTTTGACAACATGAAAAATGCAGTAATTTATGGTTCAGCAATGGCTAGTTTCTGTGTAGAACGTTTTGGAACTGAAAGATTGGTTGATTTAAGCGAAGCCGAATTAAATGCTCGCATAGCTGAGTTTAAAAAACTTTCAAACTTTAGCATATAATTTTTTTAGCAAATAGTAAACATACAGTTTACTATTTGCTTTTATGATTGATCAAACAATTATTGCCTTCCTATTCATAAATTCTATATTTAAGAAATTAAAAAAATTTCATAAACCTTCTTTGAGGTTTATGGCAAATGGAACTGCTTTACTGAAAGCCCATAAGTTCTCTATTTTTTCAATATCCATCATTAACTAGATCAGGCTTTAAATACATTTTAGCTGGTTACATATAAACTTTACCCGTTTAGTTTGCGTTCAGCAAAACCATTTTTAATTAAAATAATGGGCATTAAGTCCCTCACCTTTCTTATAGCTTCTTATTGTTGGCTAAAAGTTATTGATATGGCCATAATGAAAAAAGTAATATTAATTTGTTATTGGTTTTATAAAATCAATTATCTTGGATTCAACTTAAGCAAATTAGTTGTTTAGGGTTCTATTTTTGTTTAATTCAGTCTTTTTTCATATCAATTTTTAAGGATATAATATTACTTTTGCGGCTCGTTTTTAAAAGCAAATATTTTTTATGAATCAACCTCGCAGCATGCAAAATGCTTTAATTTCAGTTTTTTACAAAGATGGTTTAGACGTTTTAGCAAAAGCCTTAAACCAATTAGGTGTTAATATTTATAGTACTGGCGGTACTCAAGACTATATTGAGCAGTTAGGTATTAAGGTTAATAGAGTAGAGGATTTAACTGAATACCCAAGTATTTTAGGTGGAAGGGTAAAAACTTTACATCCAAAAGTATTTGGTGGAATTTTAGCACGCAGAGCCAATGAGCAAGACCAAAAAGAAATGGCAGAGTTTAATATGCCTTATTTTGACTTAGTAGTGGTTGATTTATACCCATTTGAAGAAACGTTAGCTAGTACTAACGATGAAAGTAAAATTATTGAGAAAATTGATATTGGTGGTGTTTCGTTAATTAGAGCCGGTGCAAAAAACCACAACGATACTTGCATTATTTGTAATAAAAATGATTATGCTGTTTTAGCCGAAACTTTGTTGGCTCAAAATGGCAGTACCAGCATTGAACAACGCAGAATGTATGCAGCAAAAGCTTTTGCCACCACTGCTTCTTACGATACCATTATTCAAAATTATTTCAATCAAACTCAGTTTGCGGCTTTAAGCACCATGCCTGCACAAGTATTACGTTATGGCGAAAATCCTCATCAGCAAGGTGTTTTTTATGGCGATTTAAACGGTATGTTTACTCAATTGCACGGTAAAGAGTTGTCGTATAACAACTTACTTGATGTAGATGCTGCTACGCATTTAATTGAAGATTTTGAAGAACCAACTGTTGCGGTAATTAAACATAACAATCCATGTGGATTAGCAAGCAGAACAACCATTGCTCAAGCTTGGGCCGATGCATTAGCTGGCGATCCTGTTTCGGCTTTTGGAGGTGTTATTGTGGCTAACAGAAATATTGATGTAGACACAGCAACTGCTATGGAT
>CANHVU010000054.1 GCA_947464275.1 Bacteroidota bacterium | reverse complement strand
CGTTCGGCTACAGGTTTATCTTTTAAAAACTTCTCTAATTTTTCAGCATCGGCAGGATTATAATACATCACGCATTCCCCATCTAATCCATCTCTACCTGCTCTACCTGTTTCTTGGTAATAACCTTCAATACTTTTTGGAATATCGTAATGAATTACAAATCTTACATCTGGTTTATCTATACCCATTCCAAAGGCAATTGTTGCTACAATAACATCCGCATCTTCCATCAAAAATTTATCTTGATGGTCTGCACGCATTTTGGCATCTAATCCTGCGTGGTATGGAAGCGCTTTAACACCATTGGCTTGTAAGATACTGGCAATTTCCTCTACTTTTTTACGGCTTAAACAGTAAATAATTCCCGACTTGCCGTTCATTCTTTGCTTAATATACGATACAATGTCTTTCATTGCCTCGCCTTTTTTGCCTTTTGAACGAACTTCGTAGTATAAATTATCTCTATTGAAAGATGATTTGAAAACCGTAGCGTCCAACATTTGTAAATTCTTTTGAATGTCTTGTTGAACTTTAGGTGTAGCAGTAGCTGTTAAGGCCATAACAGGAACATCTTTTATTTCCTTTATCATGGCTTTGATTCTACGGTACTCAGGTCTAAAATCATGTCCCCATTCCGAAATACAATGTGCTTCATCTACCGCAACAAATGATATATTGATTGACTTTAAAAAGTCTATTGTTTCATCCTTTTTTAAGGTTTCAGGTGCAATATACAGTAGCTTGGTTTTACCATCTGTTATATCTTGTTTTACAGCGGTAATTTCAGTTTTGTTAAGTGATGAATTTAAAAAATGTGCAATTTTATCGCTTCCTAGTGAGCGTATAGCATCTACTTGATTTTTCATTAAAGCTATTAATGGTGAAATAATAATAGCTGTTCCTTCTTTCATTAATGCTGGCAATTGATAGCACAGCGATTTTCCGCCTCCTGTAGGCATTATTACAAATACATCATCCCCATTTAATAAGGTTTGAATAATTTGTTCTTGTTCGTCTTTAAATCCCTCAAAGCCAAAATATTTTTTTAAGGCCTCCTTCAAATCCACAGTGCTGGTATTTTTGTTTGCCTTAGCTACTGGTTTTTTTTCGCTAACGGCTTTCTTGGGGGCACTTTTCTCTTCTTTCATTTTTTGTATTATTTATTTACTAAAAAGTACGCTAATTTACAGCCACCTTTTGATTTTTGAAAATTTTAATTCAAAAATATTTTATATCATTTATTTAAAATGACTAATGGTGCAAAGTGTTGTTAAGATTGAACTTAGCGTATTTTGTTGAAAGAAAGCAAGTAAGAGATTAGTAATATTATCGAAAACCCAAACCTTAAATTAAAATAATATTAATAATTTTAAGCTTAAAAATGCTTAAAAAATTATTTTTAATCCAAAAGCATAGCTTATTTGGGTTAAAGTTGAGCAATAAAACAAACTTTTATTTCCATTTATTTAGCTCAAATGTAATAGACGCGTATGCCATACGGCCTACAAAAGGTCCGCCATAAACTTGATAAACAGTGTTATTTAGCAAGTTACTTGCACCTAATTTGAATACAGCATTAAGTTTTGAAATGGTGCTATTCCATTGTACATCTAGCATTCCATAAGAAGGAACAACTCCAGTAAATTGTGGCGAACCTTCAAACAAAAAGCCTTCTTGCCATTTAAAGTTCACACCATAACCCCATTTTTCTTTTTTCTTTAAATAACTAATATCGCGACCATTTACACCTAGGTTAAACTTGTGTTCAGGTGTGTTAAATGCTGGAATAATTGGATCACTGCTGCCACCTCTATCAAGTTTATTCCAACTATAATTTCCACTAAATCCTAAGTAGTTTTTATAAAAATAATTTAATCCAATTGTAAAGCCTTGTGTTGTTACTACATCTTTTGAGTTGGTGGTTACCCTAAACGCGTTTACCGAACTTGGGAAAGGATTTAAAGAATCCCAAACTACTTGCGCACCAATTTTAAAACCTAAAAAATCTTCGTACCAACTAAAGTAATAACTTGCATCTACAAATAGTTTTTCGGTAATGTTTCCTCTGTATCCAAATTCAACTGTTTTGCAGCGTTCTGGTCTAATTGCCTCAATGTCGAAAGATGATGTTTTAAGTCTGTCTTCTCCATTTCTATAGCGGTTATTATTAACCAAAATATCACGAAGGGTATCAATGGTAATAAGTCCTTTATAGCCTGATAAATTCCCTAAGAGTGTTGCTCTTCCTACGTTTAAGTTAAAATACTGATCGGTTAAAGTTGGATTTCTAACTGCCGATGATAGTGAGAAACGAAATACATTTTTCTTTTGGGTATAAACCAATGTAGCAGCTGGCGACCATAAAAAGTTAAAGTTTTGGTTTTTATCAACCCTATTGGTAACACTTACTTTTAATTTGTTTTCTATAAACTTTCGTTCAAAGCCAATGTATGCACCAAATTCTTGATTGGTAATTTGAGTAAAGCCAACGCTTTCCTTACCAATTATGGAGTCTTTTCCATCGCTTAATTGTTTTAAGATATTGCCTTGTGCATCTCTAGCATAAACGGTCCTTGTTTCTTCACCATCTTTAAAAATTGTTCCTTGTGAATATGGCACATAAATTCGGTAATTTCCACCCAAAGTAACATCTACATTTGCTTTATTTGCATTCTTTTTTGAAAGTTCGTCAGTATTAAATTTAAACTCGGCAGCTACATGGTATAAAGCTGATTGGTCAAAAAAGCGTGAACCTCCATTTTGGTTAGTGCGTGATGTTATGGCGTTAAAAGCCGAATCAAAACGCGCTGTTCCTGGTGCAAAACGGTCAATTCCATTTACATTTCCAACACCCCCAGCATTGGCAATATCGCGAGCTAAACTATGGTATTTGTTTAAAGAGTCTGTAAAATATGTTCTCCAATAATTATCAATAAAGTTCAAACGTTGGTTGTTTGCTCCAGGAATGGTATCAAGTCTAATCCCTTGTCCTAAATTATCTTGAATCCATTTGTTTACCACTGGTGAAAGGTTGGCTGTTAACGAATTGTTGTAATCCTTGCCCCAGTTTTCATCACTTTTTGCAGCTTTTTGTAATAATAAAGCAGTATTGTAAGCATCGTAGCTATTGCCTGCATCTTCGTTAGTAGCATATGCGCGTATAAAAAAACGATTATCTTTTTTAAGTTCTAATTTATTTTGGAAGAATAAAATATCTCTTAAGCTAAAACGGTTTTCACCTTGGTAAACTGTAGTTCCTGTTCCAAAACTAGTAGCATATATTAATTCAGTATTTTTAGTTACTTTATAATGCGCAGCACCACTTAATTTTAAATTTTTTGAGTTGTAATCAACCAAGTCTTTTTCATCGTAACCATTTCTTAAATAATACCCTTTTCCTACGCTTGATGCTAAAGAAAGTGGTGTGTAAAAAATATTGCTTGTAAACTCATCACCATAACGATTAACAGCATCATAACTTCCAGCATTGTTTCTACCCACAGGCGATTGTGAAGTTGCGTCCAAATTGGTAGCATTCCAATCGTTAGCTTGCATATAAAATACATTCATTTTATATGCAAATTTTTCTGTTCCATTTTTATTTTTAATAATTTGGGCCCAACGTATTGCAGTTTCGGTTAAACTTCTTTCACCTACTTTAATTTGTGCACTTAATCCAGGGTATAAAAACGGACTTTTTGTTTGCATATTTATAACACCATTAAAAGCGTTTGGCCCATAATAAGCCGAACTTGCACCTACTACTAAATCTACTTTTTGAATATCAAGTTCGGATGCTCCTAAAAAATTACCTAAACTAAAGTTTAGTCCTGGCGATTGATTGTCAACTCCATCAATTAACTGAAGGGAACGTACAGGTGAAGTAGAGTTAAAACCACGGGTATTTATTATTTTAAATCCAATACTTGCCGATGTAATATCAACTCCTTTTAGATGAGCTAAACCTTCGTAAAAGTTAGCAGCTGGAGTAGTCTTAATGGCAATGGCATCCATGGTTTCAACCGTTAATGGATTTTGTTTAATTTTTTCTGTTATACGGCTATCGCGCACATTTACTTCCTTTAGTGCTTTTTCCGATTTGCTAAGTTTTACATTTATTTTGGCTTTTGCATCAGTTACATTTATTTCTTTGGTTTCGTAACCTAAATATTTTAACACCAAAACCAATGGTAATTCGGTTGTGGTTTTTAAAACAAATTGCCCATCATAATCGGTTTGTGAACCTTTAGTTGAACCCTTTACTAAAACGGAAACCCCAATTAGTTTTTCATTTGTTTTGGTATCAACTACGTTTCCATTTAAAGTAGTTTGTGAAATGGCGCTTTTAAAACCAATAATTATTATTGAAATAGAAAGTAAAAGTGTTTTCAAATTATACATAATTAATTGCTTCGAAAATATAATTATTAATTAAATATCAAACGCCTTTTATTTTTTGTTGTATTCACTCTTTATTTAGATTTTCACATCAATAATTGATTGGCAATTTCCAATACTCTAATATTCGAAAAAAATTAATTGAATTATAGTTCATCTATATTTTGTTTGAATTAAATAATTACCGAGTTTATGGTTAGCCTTTAATATAATAATTATAAGTTATTATTTAAATCACACTTGTTTAACGTTACTAAAAATTTTTATTATTAAAAAAGTCAAAACTTCATTTTTTGGGAATTTAAACTTCTTCTTATAATTAACGTTCAGTAATCTATTTAAATTTAAGGTTAAAATTTTTAAAAAGAAAACTGCTTTTAAAAAAAGTTTTAAATAAAGAGTTAATAGCTGCAATTTTTTAAATCAATCTAAATGAGTGATTTGTAATTATTGACTATTGTATATTATAGTAAACAGTTTTTTTTATTAGACCATAGTAAACACTACATTTTTAAATATAAATAAGCATTTTGAGTTTGTTGTTTTAAAATAAAATGATTGCTAAAAAAAATAATCATTCATAATTATTGTTTAATCACATAAAATAAATTTAACACTTGTAGTTATTAGGGTTGTAGTAAATATTCTACTTTTTTTTATGTTTTTAACTATGCATATTGAGGCCGTAAAATTACCACATTTTTATGTGGTTTAAATTGAAACAATTAAATAAATCAAATAACAACATGAACAAATCTACAAAACAAAAGTCCTTTGTGAAAAGGTGTTTAGGTTCAGCAAAAGTCACGCTTTTGCTCTTCCTACTACTGTTTGGAGTAACGCAAGTTCAAGCACAGCTCTCGGTTAGTGTAACTAATCCCGGCAATGCTACACCTGCATTATCATCATCCTACTCTTCACTTGCTTCTGCTATTACTGCGTTGAATTCTTCAACCGCATTTAGTGGGCCAGTGATTTTAACTTGTTCTGGTACTTCTGAAACAGCACCCGTTGGTGGTTTTAGAATAGCCTTTACAGGAACTACTACAGGAACTAACAATGTAATTATTGATGGTTCTTCTACAACAGTAATAGCTGCTAACTTATCAGCAACTACTGCAGGTGTTAGATCAGATGCCATTTTTGAAATTGTAGGTAGTGATTATGTTACTATCCAAAATTTTACAATGACAGAAAATGCTGCCAACACTACAGGTGGTGCAATTGGTGTACAAAAAATGACTGAGTTTGGTGTAGCATTATTTGCTTCATCTACTACTAATGGTGCTCAATATAATACCATTAAAAACAATACCATTACTTTAAGTTCTGCTACCAAGTATCAGAATGCTATTGGTATTTTTTCTAGTACAGCTTCATCTGAAACAAACGCAACACAAGCAGCAGCTTCAATAGCAGGTACCAATTCATTTAACATGATTTATGGTAACACTATTTCTGGAGTTGCCACAGGTATTTATTTTGTAAGTCCTGCTCAAACAGCTACTGTTTTTGAATCAGGTAATGATATAGGAGGTACTTCATTAAGTACTGGTAATACTATTACTTACGGTTGTTCAAATACAGCTGGAGATTTAGGTTATACATCATATTCAGGAACTACAGCTGCAGGTGTTTATTTTAGAAACGTAGTTG
>CANHVU010000053.1 GCA_947464275.1 Bacteroidota bacterium | reverse complement strand
TAGCATGCTGCACGGTATCTAAACTACCTATGACTTGACTTAATCTTTATCCCTTCCTACTCTTTTATTTTTATTCAAATAAAATATTGTATTCTTGAATTTGATTAACAGATCACAAACATAGGATGAGTTATAATTGGTTGTTTAGTAACAATTTAAATACTACAGTTACAAATCCCAATTTAATAGTAACCGATTCAGGTAACTACATTATAAAATTAGTGGCTACCAGCAATAATAGTTGCACAGATTCTATTTCTAAAACCATCAATTTTCAAAAAGCACCCAAAGCATTTTTTACCATAAACGATTCAACACAATGTATCAATGGCAATTCCTTTGTGTTTACCAATTCTTCTGATTCTGAGGAACTGCCTATTCAATATGTATGGAATTTAGGAACAGGAAATAATTTAGATACTAATTACAACACTCAAATAGTTAGTTATACCAATGCAGGCAATTATATAATAAAACTAAAAGCTATTTCTATAAATGGTTGTATAGATTCTTTTTCAAGACAAATAACCATTTTTGATAAACCAAACATGGTTAACTTCAGTATAAACAATGCAGTACAATGTTTAAAAAACAACAACTATGTATTTACCAATCAAAGCTTACCAAATAGTAACACACTTCAGTATTTATGGAAATTTGGAGATGGCGATAGTTCAACTGATGTATCGCCAACCAAAAAATATTTAAATGATGGAAGCTACACTATTACATTGGTTGTTAATTCAAACTCTGCTTGCATTGATTCCATTACCAAAAATGTGTTTATCAATGCTAATCCAATTGCCTCATTTTCAGTAAACGATTCTTCACAATGCTTTAAAGGAAATAGTTTTAGTTTTACAAATACCACAACAAATACTACAAGTCAAAATTGGGATTTTGGCAATGGTTCAACTTCTACCTTAGCTAATCCAACTAAAAGTTATACATTAATAGGTAATTATCATGTGAAATTAATTGTAAAAAATCAAACAATTGTTTTGATACTATTGCCAAAACCATAAAGGTTGTTCCAAGCACAAATTTATATTTCAATATAAATAACACAACGCAATGTTTGAATGAAAATAAATTTGTTTTTACAAATACTTCAAATATATATGTTGGCACCGCACAGTATCAATGGGTGCTTGGTGAAACTGATACTTTTATTGGAACTCAAGTTATAAAACAATTTAAAAATGCAGGTAACTTTGAAATAAAATTATTGAGTTTAACCGATCAGAGTTGTGCGGAAAAATTAAGTAAAACTATAACTGTAAATGCTAGTCCTATCATTGGAAAAATTATAGGAGATACAGCTCCAAATTCTAGCACTTTACCATTTAGGTATTCAGTTTTAAGTCAACTAAATGTTATTTATAATTGGACTACTTTGAACGGAACAATTCAAAGCGGTCAAGGAACTAATACTATAAATGTAGTTTGGCCGACAATAGGAACTGGAAGTTTAAAAGCTAAAATTACCCATAATAATGGCTGTGTTGATTCAACTAATTTATCTTTAAATATTACAAGTGTTGGTATCAATAACCTCAATTTAGAATACGATTTAAATGTTTATCCAAACCCTACTAAAAATAATATTACTATTACTAATAAAACAAATTTAGTAGGTAAAAATTACATCATTGAAAATTTAGTTGGTCAGAATGTATTAAGTGGCAAACTTAACTTGGACGAAACAATAGTAAATCTAGAAACCCTTCAAAGCGGTATGTATTTTTTAAGTATTGATGGTTTGAGTAAGCAAAGTATAAAAGTGATAAAGGAGTAGATTTATTTAGTTGCTTAAAATCAACTGCAATAAATGAATTTGTTTTGTTTTGAAATCCATTACCGTTCTCCCGAAAGCTTTCGGGATTAGCCAACGAAAAACAAAGTATCAAAATTATAAAAGAGTAATTCACTAATTACCAAAATTTTTAGCATAAAAACGATGTTGAAGTTCATAACTTTGACATCGTTTTTTTATATATAAAGTACTACAAACTTCAATACTCATTTATACATGGCTGAACCTTTAAAAAATTTATACAACCAAACTTTTATAACAAATTTGGCTCATCAAATAGCTAAAAATCATGCAGCTTTTGATATTGATTTATTTACAAAATTGGTTTTGGATAAAGATTGGGAACAAAAAGAATTGAAACAACGCATGAGGCATATTTCAGAATGTATGCACCAAACTTTGCCATTAAGTTATAAGGAACAAGTTAACGTTTTAATGAAAACTGCACCACATTTTGGTGGTTTTACTGCCATGTTTTTCCCTGATTTTATTGAAGTTTATGGTCAAGATGATTTAAAAACTTCGGTTAGAGCATTGGAACATTTTACCCAATTTTCGAGTAGTGAATTTGCAGTTAGGCCGTTTATAATTAAATACCCTAATGAAATGCTGAAACAACATTTGGTTTGGAGTAAACATAAAAACCATCATGTTAGGCGTTTGGCTAGCGAAGGCATTAGGCCACGATTACCTTGGGCTATGGCATTACCCATGTTTAAAAGTAACCCCACTCCTATTTTAGGTATTCTAAATAATTTAATGACTGATGAATCGGAATATGTAAGGCGAAGTGTGGCTAATTGTATCAACGATATTTCGAAAGATAATCCTGATACGGTAATAGCATTAATAAACCAATGGAAAGACCATTCTGACGAAACTAATTGGATATTAAAACACGCAAGTCGTGGATTATTGAAAAAAGGAAATGCCACGGTTTTAAAGGCATTTGGGTTAAATAACGAGCATAAAGTTAATCTTGTAAAATTTAGTATAGATAAAATAAAATTAGCAATTGGCGAAAGTTTCAACTTTAATTTTAGTGTGGCTCTATTAGAGAAAGAGGTTACTAATATTAGGCTTGAATACCAAATTTATTATATGAAAGCAAATGGGAAACAGTTACCTAAAATATTTCAAATAGGCACTTATCAGTTAAAGCCAAATGAACCTTTTGAGGTAACTAAAAAACATAGTTTTGCTAACTTATCTACTCGAAAACATTATGCAGGAAAACATTTGATTGCCATTACAGCAAATGGCAATGAGATAGGAAGATTAGAATTTGAACTGCTTTAACTAGTAAACCCTCAAAAAGTCTTTATTCTTTCTTTTTCAGCACTCGCTCGCATCTTGCGAGCGTGAGTTTAAAAGGCGTCTCGCCATTTTTTGAATTTATGAAATCAGCCGGAGGCTTACCAATACATCCACTCGCAGGATACGAGCGAATGCGAAAAAGAAAGAAGAAAAAACTTTTGAAGTTGGTATTAACTATTTGCTTTTGTAAATAGCTTTTCCAGATTTGGTTATGGTCCAAATATTATCTTTTACAGTTAAATCAAATGTATTCAAATCTGTCATTGTTGCATAACCATTTTCTATTTTATCCAAAACCAAATTTTCGGTTTCATTGGCCATAAATAATTCAGCTTTTGAACTATCAGTGCTAAATATTACAGAAGCAGTAATGATTGCCGATGAGTCTTCATGGTTAATGGGTAATAATTGAAGGGTATTTTCCCATGGTCTAATGCACTCATTTTTAATAACCGACCAAGTATATCCTGCACTGCCTTTACAGGCATGTGCATCTGCATCGTTACCAACTATGTGGGCTGAATCTGATTTAGCAACTGAATTACTATTGCTAACAGAACTATTGCAACTACCCATTAACAAAGTACTTACAAAAACAATCAATAAGTTTTTCATTTTGTATAATTATGTTTTAATTGATTATGCATCTAAAAGCGCTTGAATATCGAACTTTTTCATTTTAAAAAACGCTTGCATTACCTTATTTGCTTTTTCAGGATTATTCATAAGCGAACCTAAAATTTGAGGAACAATTTGCCACGAAACTCCAAATTGATCTTTTAACCATCCACACATACTTTCTTGTCCACCTAAGGTTAACTTTTCCCAGTAAAAATCTATTTCCTCTTGGTTAGCACAAACAACCACTAACGAAAATCCTTCGTTAAAATCAAATTCATGGTTTCCGGGACCATCCATGGCTGCAAATAGTTTATTGTTGAGCTCAAAATGACCAAATTTCACATTACCTGCTGGTTGAACTTCGTTTTCAGCATACAATTGTAATGGGTTTATTTTTGAGTTTGGGAATATGGAAGTATAATATTCAATGGCTGCTTTTGCTTTTCCAAACTGATTGTTTGAGAATAAAAACGAAGGGATAATTTTTGGCATTCCTGCAGGAAATTCGCCAAGCATTAGTTGCCAAGTTAAACCAAATTTATCTTTAACCCACCCATATTTAGGACTCCAAGGATAAGTATTAAGCTCCATTAATGCACTTCCACCATCGCTTAACTTATTCCATAAGTTATCTATTTCTTCAATTGAAGTACAGTTTACAAAAAATGAAATAGATGGATTTATTTTAAACATAGGTCCGCCATTTAAAGCCATTGTTTTTTGTCCTTCTAAATCAAATATAACCACCATTGGGTTTTCGGATGTTATACTTGAATTGTTAAATACGGAACAGTAAAAACTAGCTGCTTCTTTAGCTTGACCATCAAACCATAAGCATGGATAAATTGAATTTGACATAATGAGTGAGTTTGAGTAAATTTTGTTAATGCAAAAATGGAAATAAACTATTCTTAAACAAGTAAAATTATTAAGGAAGACGCTCGGAATTAGTAATAATTTATTACAAAGTAAATTAAATAAAATGGTCGTCTTTTATTATTCTTCCTTATTAATATTAAGTACATTGGCATAAAGCATTACTTCTTACTATTGCCTTAGGTTATTTATTACTTTATAAAAATAGTTTTCGGTCGTTTAAATATTTTCTTTTAAGTAAGCTTCAAGCTTTAGTTTGGTAGTTTCTTTCAAACTTAAGTTGATATTTTGTTTTGGAGCAATAATAATTTTTTGAAAAGCAAAATAGGGAATATTGTTTTTATATGGTTTATTGTAAAAAAACGTGACAAGTTTTAAAAACTTGTCACGTCTAATGCTTGGTAATATTAGGTATATGCCTTTAACAATTTTATTTCTTTAAATTATTTTCATAAATGCTTATCCACTCTTCCATGCTCATTTTAGTCATCAGTTCTCCAATTAATTCATAAGGTATATCGTCCATCTTTTTAAATCGGATACAACTTTTGCCAATATCGAGTTTTTGCTTGCTATGTTTAGGGTATTCAGCCACAAACCAATCATATAGTTCGGGTTTACTATATATGCCCATGTGGTAAAAATTAATGGAGTTTTTTTGTGAAGCTAAACCCGCAAAAGGAAGCGGTTCAATGGGTTTACAATGATAACCTGCAGGATATATAGAATGAGGAACTACATATCCCAATCCACCATAACTGATGCCTGCTTCAAAACCTTTTGGTAAATTATTTACTATAACATCGTGCAGTTTATTAAATGGTTCGGCCCTGTCTTCTGGTAGGCTAATTAAAATCTCGTCTACAGTTTTTCCGGTAGCTTTCATGTATTATTTTGTTGTTTTAGGTTCAATAATTGTTTGATAGAAATTATGTGCCCCAATAGCACAATGGGTACAATAAAGGTAGGCAACCAACTGAATGGAAAATATAAAATAGCTATATTAGGTTGGTCGAAAGCAAATTTTTGAACAGGAGTTGGTGCCGAAAACAAAGCGCTTAACACAATATTGATTAAAAGCCCAAGGCAAACAAAATTCCAAATTAAAACCAAAGGTCGGTTTATGCTTGTTTTTTTAAATGCTAAATAGGCTATTATGGGGGCGGTTATGCCTGCTAATATATCAAAATTTCTGCCTTCAAAAGTCATCAATTCTGGAATGGTTTTGTTAATAAACAACCAAAATAAAACCACCTCAACTGGCACTCTTACTATATTTAAATACGTTAAGTTTTTTAAAGGTAAACTAGCTATAAACTGCTTACCTTTTTTAGTAATAAACAAGAGTAATATTGCTAAAAAAGTAGGTAATATTCCTAATAAAATTATTTTAGGTGGAAATGAATAAGTATTGGTATTATACACATTTAGTAAGCTAAAAATGGCATGAATAATTAACCAACCAATTAAACCTAAAGCTATCAAATTGGCTTTTTTTCTAGTCTTTTCCTTGCTCGAATTTTTAATGGCATTAACAAACAGCAGCAAAGTAGCAAAAGTAGTTAATGCAAAAACTATTGAAATATAATAGGGTAAATTGGCTAACATTAAATGGTTTTTTTAAAAGCAATAATATAAATTTTAACTCAAAATAATATGTTACATTCAATTGTAAAAAATACTGGCTTTAACCAATTAAAAAAAGTGCGAAGTTCGGAATGTTGATTGAGAAGTAAAAAGAAGAGAATTTCATCATTGTTCTCAGGCCTTGGCGTAAGAACAAACTTTATTAGATGATTGTAAAAAACTTTGTCAAAGTT
>CANHVU010000052.1 GCA_947464275.1 Bacteroidota bacterium | reverse complement strand
TTGCCCATTGCCCATTGCCCATTGCCCATTGCCCATTGCCCATTGCCCATTGCCCATTGCCCATTGCCCATTGCCCATTGCCCATTGCCCATTGCCCATTGCCCAATCATTGCCCAACCAGCCGTTGTTAGGTGTTTAAGCGAAGCGGCACCAACAACTTATTTGCAAAGGAAACTCCTTTTCATGGAAACCAAGATGGCTAATGGAGTATTGGTTGCCCAATAAAGGAGATGCGCTGCATGACTAATTTTTGATCTTTAAGCCATTTTTGTTTAAGCGCAGCGAAATCCTACTTCTACTTTATGCAACATCAATTATAGGCAGAATGCGATTCGCTGTTTTGTTGGAGCTAAACGCCAAATGTGAGAGGTAGCCTATTGTTCGAGGTGCTCTATCAAGGAGCAAATAGTTGCATAAGTTGTTTTTATTTGATGATTTTCCCAATAAACAATATTCATTGTTAAAGTAAAAAACTAAATTACATTGTTCCTCAACTCTGAAAGAATTGAATTTGAATAGCCGTGGGTTGCTACCCACGGTTATTTATTTAAATATAAACTAACCCTAAAAGGGTTAAATAACAGCATAAATATTCAACCCTCCCAAAGTTGTTTTGTTTGGCTCATTTCTTTCCACGCATTATATGCGTGGCTATTCATATTCAATCCTTTCAGGATTGTTTGTTGTAGTTAAATTTGGTTTATAAATCAACTTAGTAGTTTTAATTTTTAAAGAAAGATACAACTTCATTCAACAGATTTTCTTCATCTATTTTATCTAAAGTTTTTATTACTTCTAATGTTTCTAGTGTGTTTATGTCTATCGTTTCAAAATCAACATAATATTTCACTTTATTTGGTTTATAAAATCTAAAATTATATGTTGAAATATAGACCACTTTATTGTCTTTTTTTAGACCGATAGCACATAAATCACCTTCCCAACAATCTACTATTTTTGTTTCATTCATTCTCTTCAATATATGTTTCAAAGAAATTATCCTCAAACAGTTCGAATATTTTGGTAGTTATACGTTGTATAGTTATATGTTTATTGATAGCATCGAATATTTGCATTGGTTGTTTAAAATTATCCACACATTTTGTGGTACATAGGAGATCAATAAAATTTATAATAACGAAACTTTTTCTCTGAATAAGTTCAATAAAAGATTAAGTTTTTTAGGGTCACCAGCAGCGTTAAAAGTATTATTTTTTATTTTATAACCATACCAATCATTACTATTTATTTCAAACATTCTCCATTCTTCATCAGGAAGTATTTTCCCTGTATCAGTTAAGTCAATAATTACTTCCCAACCGGGATTATCTAATGTGTTAATTTTTATTCCAAAATCGTGCTCCCAATTTCCATCACAATTTTCACTATACCAATTTTCTAACCAATCAATCATATATTTTTTAGTATTCAAATAAACATAATAACTAAAGAATAAAACACGAAAAATTATTTTTATTTAAAGTAAATCTTTTTCAGCAATGGAAAAAGTAACAAGAAAAAACAATCCGCCTAATTCTTTTTCAAACTTTCTATCTCTACCCTCATACTGCGCAGCATCGCCATAATGCTATCCAAATTCAACTCTTCTTCTTTGGTATCGCTCATGTTTAGGTTACATACAAACTCCCAAATTTCAATTACAGTAGAGGCATGAATGGTATATGGCTCGTAGTTTTTATTATCCGAAACCAATTGTAAGTTATTATCTGTTCTAAACACACGTTTATAAACCACACCCTCATCGCGGGTAATGAGCACATAAGTGCTTCCATTTCTAATGTCTTTTATTGATTCCACAAACTTTCCAATTACATAACTACCATCTTTAAGCGGTGGCATCGAATCGCCTTTAATAGGAAAAGCTCGGTGTTTACCAATTACCCTAAAAGGCAAATTCATTAAAGGTAAACTTTCAATAAACTCAGGGTCGGAATAACCATTTAAATAACCAGCCGAAGCTTTTACGGTTACTACTTCCACCAAATCGTTATTGTTTTTATCAACCATAATGGGGAATAAAATTCGGTTTTCGCCCACCTTAATCAGTTGTTCAGTTTCTACTGTTCGCAAATCGCATTTTACCAATGCATCAATCGAAATATGAAACAAATTCGAAATCTTAATTAAGGTCTCAACTGGCGGATCGCAACGTTCTTCCTCGTATGAACCTATGCGAGAGCGCGTACTATCTAGGGCTGTAGCCAATTGCTCCTGCGACCATTTTTTTAATTGCCTTAAATGCTTGATGTTACTAGAAATTTTACTCATGCTAAAATATTTAGCACAATAATACTAAAATTATTGGTAATATTGCATACTGTTTTCAACAAACATTTTTTCATTGTATTACTAAGTGGAGATTGGTTAATTATTTAATTTGATTACACCCTTTAAATAGTTCAATCTCCACTTTTACAATGACAAAATAAGTTAGCTGAACAATCTTTTTGTAATCAAACAATCACAATAATTAGGCAAAATGGAAAGGCAAATAGTACATATTGATTTGGATTCTTTTTTTGTTTCGGTTGAAAGATTGAACAACCCTGCTTTGTATGGCAAACCTGTACTTGTTGGTGGTGCTAGCGATAGGGGAGTGGTGGCTGCTTGTAGCTACGAAGCTCGTGCCTTTGGTATTCATTCGGCTATGCCCATGAAACAAGCTAGGCAGCTTTGTCCCGATGCCATTTTGGTGCGAGGCGATAGTAGCCAATACAGCTATTATTCAAACATGGTAACTGAAATTATAGCAGGCGATGTGCCTTTATACGAAAAGTCATCCATTGATGAATTTTATATTGATTTAACGGGCATGGACAAATTTTTTGGTTGTTATAAATTAGCTACCGAGCTTAGGCAAAAAATTACCCGCGAAACCAATTTGCCTATTTCGTTTGCCCTTTCGGGCAATAAAACCGTATCGAAGGTTGGCACAGGCGAGGCCAAACCAAACGGACAAAAGGAAATTCCTTTAGGAACTGAAAAAACTTTTTTAGCACCTTTATCTGTAAAAAAAATACCCATGGTGGGCGATAAAACGTACCAAGTATTGCGCGATATGGGCATTATGTATATTAATACTTTACAGCAAATGCCCATGGTTTTATTACAACAAGTACTTGGCGAAAATGGAGGTGTAATTTGGAAAAAAGCCAATGGTATTGATAACTCGTTGGTGGTGCCTTATACCGAACGCAAATCTATATCTACCGAGCAAACTTTTGATAAAGATACCATTGATGTAAAAGCTTTAAAAGGCTTGTTAATTGGCATGACCGAAAAATTGGCGTTTCAATTGCGCAGCGAACAAAAATTAACAGCTTGTGTAACTGTAAAAATTAGGTATTCTGATTTTAATACTTATACCATGCAAGCCCGCATTCCTTATTCTTCTTTAGACCATATTTTAATTGAAAAAGTAAATGATTTATTTGAAAAATTATATCAAAAACGTATGCTTATTCGATTAATTGGAATTAGGTTTAGCCATTTGGTGCAGGGCGGACACCAGTATAATTTATTTGAGCAAACATTGCAGCAAATACAGCTGTACCAAGCTATGGATAAAATACGCAAGCGTTATGGAAAAGATGCTGTAAACAGAGCTGGAGGCATGGATTTTAAAAGCCATGATTTTAACTCGTTTAGTGGTAAAAAATTGAATGTCGGTAACAAAGCTAAATAGGTTTAATATGAATAGCCACCAGTGAAACTGATGGTAATATGAATAAATATAATGTTCGGGTTGGGTTAGCATCTTTCTCCAAATGGTTGAAATCCTTCGCTACCATAGGGCCGTTCCTACGGAACTTTATTAAATTATTTGATTTATTGCTACCATAAGATCGCCTCTACGAGGCTGTTTATAATAATTATTTGTTGAGAAATGTATCCAAATAATAATCCCATAGGGATGTACTTATGGTGGAAATGATTCAAGCTAAAATCTCCGTCTGACGCTTGCCTAGCAATGCCAACCAATGCGTCTGACAGAGTTAAATAATCCCATAGGGATTTACTTATGGTAGAAATAATTAAGTACAAGGTTAAGCCCTGTAAGGGCGAACTTATGAATATAAAACATCGATGATTTTTAAAATCATTTAAAAATATAGATAAAAAAATGCTATTAAACTGCCATACCTATTATAGTTTTTGCTATGGTACTTTTGCCATCGAAACCTTATTGCAACAAGTGCAACAAAACGGATACGATACGTTTGTACTTTCTGATATTAACAATACTTCGGCTTGTTTAGATGTAATAAGACTTGCACCAAACTATGGTTTAAAACCAATTGTTGGCATTGATTTTAGAAACAATGCGCAACAACAATACATTGGCATTGCCAATAATAACGAAGGTTTTAAAGAACTGAACGAACATCTTTCATTGCATTTGCATAACAATACAAATTTTAACGAAATAGCACCTGAATTTAACCATGCTTTTGTGGTATATCCATTAAGTAATTACAAAGGTTGGCCGCTGCGCAATAATGAGTTTGTAGGCATTAGTATAAAAGAGTTAAGTAACTTAAATTTTTTATCTATTAAACAAAAAACAAACAAATTAGTGGCATTACAAACGGTTTCGTTTGCTAACAAACAAGCGTTTAATGCGCATAGGTTATTGCGTGCTATTGATACCAATAATTTATTAAGCAAACTACCCATCACCCAGCAAGCAAAAGGCACCGAAATGATGCTGAGTAAGCAAGAAATGTATACTGCTTATGCAGCCTATCCGCATATTATAGCCAATACCGAACACATTTTAAATAGCTGCCACATACATTTTGATTATGGAAAATTAACCAATAAAAATTTAGCACATTATACCGATAGTATTGCCACCGATATTAGTTTGCTGCGCAATGAATGTATGAAAGGTTTGCCTTATCGTTATCCAAATCCATCAGCGCAGGTATTGCAACGCATAGAAAAAGAATTAGAAGTAATTGGTCAACTAAATTTTGCTTCTTATTTTTTGATTAATTATGATATTGTAAAATATGCGCAACATAAAAACTATTTTTATGTAGGCCGAGGTAGTGGTGCTAACAGCATTGTGGCTTATTTACTTCGCATTACCGATGTAGATCCAATAGAATTAGACTTATATTTTGAACGATTTATCAATTTGCATAGAAGCAATGCACCCGATTTTGACATGGATTTTTCATGGACAGATAGAGACGATATAACGGCTTATATTTTTAAAAGATTTGGCACTGAACGCACAGCTTTATTGGGTGCTTACAATACTTTTCAGCACGATGCTGTTACACGTGAGTTAGGAAAAGTATTTGGTTTGCCACCTAACGATATTGATAAATTACAACGCACCACCGACATCAATAGTTTGGATGAAATAAGCCGTTTGGTAATACGATATAGCCATTTAATTAAAGGTTTTCCAAGCCATTTAAGCATTCATTCTAGCGGAATTATTATTTCTGAAAAACCAATTACTTGTTATACTGCTACAAGTTTACCACCAAAAGGTTACGCCACCACACAGTTTAGTATGCTAGAAGCGGAAGATATTGGTTTATATAAATTTGATATTTTAAGTCAGCGTGGATTGGGTAAAATTAAAGATACCATTGACATCGTAAAGCAAAACAAAGGCATTGATATAGATGTACACAATGTGGCTGCTTTTAAAACCGATGAAAAAGTAAAAGTTTTGCTTCGCAAAGGACATACCATTGGGTGTTTTTATGTAGAATCTCCTGCCATGCGCATGCTACTTGCTAAACTGCGAGCCGATGATTATTTACGTTTGGTGGCTGCTAGTTCTATTATTAGGCCAGGTGTGGCCAAAAGTGGTATGATGCGCGAATACATTATACGTTACCGTCATCCAGAATTGCGCGAAAAAGCACGTGCTGCTTTGCCTGAATTATACGATATTTTAGAAGAAACGTATGGCGTAATGGTGTATCAAGAAGACGTGATAAAAGTTGCACATTTATTTGCCGACCTAACTTTAGCCGAAGCTGATTACCTGCGCAAAGGCATGAGTTGGAAGTTTAAAAAACGTAATGAGTTTGAAATGGTAAAGCAAAACTTTTTTGCTAATTGTTTAAAAAAAGGACATCAACTGCACACCATTACCAATATTTGGAACCAAATAGAAAGCTTTGCCAATTTTGCTTTTTCCAAAGGGCATTCGGCCAGTTATGCGGTTGAAAGTTATCAAGCATTGTTTTTAAAAGCATATTATCCGCTTGAATACATGGTGGCTACACTTAATAATGGTGGCGGATTTTATCGCAAAGAATTGTACTTGCACGAAGCTAGAATGCATGGAGCCAATATTCATTTGCCTTGCATCAATCATAGCGATGCTTTGTGTACCATTGAAGGCAATACCATTTATTTGGGTTTGGCTTTAATAGCCGAGTTAACCGAACATACTTTGCAAGCTATTTTACAAGAGCGTTTGCAAAATGGTAACTTTAAAAACATGCACGATTTTATAGCCCGGGTGCCTTTATCGTTAGAGCAAATGCGGCTTTTGGTAAAAGCAGGAACATTTAATTTTACAGGGCGCAATAAAACCGAATTGCTTTGGGAAATACACAGCATCATATCGCCACACATCAAAAAAACAAATAAACAAGAGTTGTTTCAAGTGAACTTACCCAAGTGGGAATTACCTGCTTTTAACCATTCAGGAACCGATGAAGCTTTTGATGAAATGGCCTTGTTTGGTTTTTCGTTATCATCGCCATTTGGTTTGTTAAAACATGCGTTGCCAAATAATTTTACTGCCAACGAAATGCCTAAATACATAAACCAAACCATTAGCATAGTTGGTTATTGGGTAAATACCAAACGTACCTACACCAGCAAGGGCGATAAAATGTACTTTGGTACTTTTACCGATTTAGAAGGCAATTGGATTGACACCGTTCATTTTCCGCCAAGTGCCAAACAGTTTCCATTTACAGGTCCGGGCTGTTACTTAATTACCGGCAAAGTGGTAAACGAATACGATTTTATGAGCATAGAAGTAAGTGAACTAAAGCGTTTACCAATGGTGGATAGGGAAGCGTAGTAATTATGAATTTTGAATGAATTTTGAATGAATTCGAAATGCGGAATGACAAAATTGCGGAATGGGAATCTAGAGTTTAGAAATTTACTTCTGTTTTATAACAAAAACCAAGTCATCCTATGTTTGTGATCTGTTAATCAAATTCAAGAATACAATATTTTATTTGAATAAAAATAAAAGAGTAGGAAGGGATAAAGATTAAGTCAAGTCATAGGTAGTTTAGATACCGTGCAGCATGCTAATC
>CANHVU010000051.1 GCA_947464275.1 Bacteroidota bacterium | reverse complement strand
TTAGGATTGGCTAATGGTGTTTTGGTAGATGTAAATTCTGCTAAAGCTAATTTAATATTAGGCGGTTCTGCCCCACAAAAAATTAAAACATTAGCAAGTAGGTTAGGTTCACCAAAAGTAACAAGTTTAGGAAAATCAACAGATTTTTCATTTAGACTTGGTAAATGGAATTCTAGTGGAGTACCAAGTTACTTAATAACTCCAAGAGATATACTTTCAAGCAGCTATTTGGCTGATATCAATGCAACTTTGCCTGAACAAAGACCAGTTCCAGTTTATAATCCACAGTATTTAAGTAATACAGTTGAAAGAAATTTAAAAATTACTGCTCTTTCAGATGTTTGGATAACATTTGTACACGAAGGTGCTGGTTATCAAAATTCATTATTTTATTATGCATACAATAAGAATACGCCACCTGCTACTCCGAACGATATTGATTCTCTAATAGCTATTTTTCCAAATGTTTCGTTCTCTGGAAGTGGAGGAGGAATGACATCAGGTGATAAAGTTAAAATTGGTCGTTTTGGAGCGGATACTGTAATTGCTTTTGCTTTAGTAGCAAATGGTTACCAAGGTTCAACAATTGCTAAAAGCCCAATTTATTTTTCAGATAAAAATTTAAATACACTTGAATCTGACGTTACAAAAAGAGAACACTCTGTATTATTTTATGACAACACATCTAATAGATTTTTGTTTGGATTTGAAGATTTACCTAGAAGTAATGGTGGAAGTGATAATGACTTTAACGATGCATTGTTTTTTGCAAAAGCAAATCCTGTAACTGCAATTTCACAAGACAATGTGTTACCTTTAAAACCAGCTGTTGACGCAGATAATGATGGTGTAAACGATACAGATGATGAATACCCAACTGATCCTGATAAAGCATTTAATAATTACTATCCTTCAAAAACAGGTTCTGCTAGTGTTGCTTTTGAAGACCAATGGCCAAGTAAAGGTGATTACGATTTAAATGATTTAGTAGTTGATTACAATTATAAGGTAGTTACTAATGCAGCAAATAGAGTTGTAAGAGTTGAGGGTAAATTTAAACCAAGAGCAGCAGGAGGTGTTTATAAAAATGGTTTTGGAATTGAATTCCCTACATTAAGCTCTAATATTAAAAATATGACCGGTGCAACTTTAGAGGCCGGACAAACAAACGGAGTAGCAATATTATTTAACAATTCTAGAACTAAATTCAATAATGCATTTAACACTGTAAATACTGAACCTTTCCAAAATGTAGATACCATAGCCATAAGTTTTGACTTAACAACACCAATAGCATTAACTACATTCACATTAGGTTCTTATAATCCATTTATTTATGTAGATGAAGTAGGAAAAGGAAGAGGCTTTGAAGTTCATTTAGCTGGAAAAGCGCCAACAACTTTAGCTAACAAGTCTATTTTTGGGACATCATCAGATAACACAAATCCGCCAACAGTTTATTATAAAACTAAAAACAATTTGCCTTATGCAATAAATATCCCTGAAAGCTTTAAATATCCAAAAGAAAGAGTTCAAATTATCAATGCATACAATTTCTTTGTAAATTGGGCTCAGTCAGGTGGAACATCTAATACTGATTGGTATAAAAATACTTCAGGATACAGAAACAATGCAAACATTTATTAATATTAAATGGTTTAAACAAAAAAAGCAGGCAATTAGTTGCCTGCTTTTTTTGTTTACTCCAAGTTTTAAATTTCGTAATAAGGGTGACAAAAGAAAATTTGTTTTATTAAATATTAAACTGTAACCTTTGTAATGCTTTTTTAATTAATTTATTATGAAAAAAATATTTACGATAGTTATACTTGTTTATTTATTATTTTATAGTTCAAATATTTTTACAAACACTTCATCACCAGGTGGAGGTTATACCGATGCCCCAGGTGAGGCTAATTGTGGAAATTGCCATGCTTCGCCAATAACTAGTGGCAGTGTATGGAATAATATAACCCTTACATCAACAGTTCCGTTTAATTCTTTTGTAGGGGGAGATACCTATACAATGACACTTACATTTTCGGATCCAAGTAGTGTTAAATATGGTTTTCAGGTAACAGCTGTTTCCACCACAGCTACTTCATCAAGTCCAACATTAGGAACTTTCTCTGTGCCAGCTTCAAATACGGAGGTGCAAGAACACAATGGCTATATGCTTGGCCGTTCATGTGTGGCTCATACTGCAAGTGGGACTTCTGCACCATCAAATACAAAATCATGGACCTTTGATTGGACCGCTCCATCTACTATTAGTTCAACACCTGTTAAGTTTTATGTTTCAATTAACTCAACCGATAACGATAACTCAACAAGTGGGGATCAACCTTATACTAAAACTTTTTCTGCTACTGTTCTTCCTGTTAAATGGTTAGATTTTACAGCTCAAAGGTTTGGTAGCGAAATTAATTTGAAGTGGAAAACTGCTTCGGAAATCAATAATAGCCATTTTGAGGTAGAACAAAGCATTGATGGTGAAACATGGTTGAATGTTGGAAAGGTTAAAGGATTTGGTAATTCTAACACAGTTAAAAATTACATTTTTATGTACAATTATCCAGTAAACAATAAGGTATATTTTAGGTTAAAACAGGTTGATTTTAATGGGGCATTTGAATATTCGAAAAAACTGGTAGTAAATGCAAAAACGGATTTGTCGAATTTAGTTTTATGGAATTCGGAACAAAGAAAACTAATATTTGAAGACATGGTAGATAAACCCAAAAATCTTACAATTTTCGGTATGCGAGGTAATGTAATAAATGAAACAAAACTTAACGTTGATGATGTTAGTTTTGATTTATCTTTCTTACAAAAAGGTGTTTATTTGGTTAAATTAAATTGTAATCAGGAAAGCTACTATAAAAAAATTGTAATAAATTATAATTAGTATTAATCTAAAAAAGCCTAATACCGCTTGCCCACTGTAATTGAACTTTAGATTTTGCGTATTTGCTTTTAATTTCAGCCTGTTTTATTTGGGCATCAATTAGGCTGCGTTCACGCGTATTTACTAAAAATAAAGAGCTTTCACCATTTTCAAACCTAGTTTGTTCTGCATCGCGTAGCGTAATGGCATTTTTTACCAAAATATCTTGAATACCAATTAGCTGTTCAAGATTTAGCAAGTTGTTATAGTTAGCAAAAACTTCATTTACCAATTCTCGTTTGGTTAATTGTGTTTCAAAATCAATATTTTTTAGTTTTAAATTGGCTTGTTGCAGTTTTCCTCTTTCTTTTCTTAAAAATATACTGCTGTAAAAACTTGCACCAAACTTATACTGTCTGTTAAAAATATTGTTTACATCATTTTGACTGCCTTTGCTGTAAGTTTGAAAAGGATAATATTCAATATTTAGTTGAGGCTTAATGTTTTCAATGGCTAGTTTCCTATCAATTTGTAATTGCTTATTTTTAAACTGCAATTTCATTAATTCTGGATGATTACTTTCAGTATAATTTACCATGCGTTGCAATGAGTCACTACTTATTTTTTTTAATTCAGTTCCAATTGCCGAAGGATAAACTGTTGCTTTTAATTGCAAAGGTTCATTTTTATTACTCCATAAATAATTGCTGATACTTAAACTGGCATTTTTAAATTCAACTTCTGTTTCTAACAAAAGTGTTTCTCTGCGTTTTAGCTCAATCAAAGCTTCAACACTGTCAATAGGTTTATCTTCACCACCTTTTATACGACTACTTATAAAGTTAAATCGGTTTTCGGCTAAATTATAACTTAACTGCATTAATTTCAGTTTTTCATAAGCCAATTGCCATTCCCAATAATCTTTGGCAGCACTTAAAAGTAATTTATTAATTACTTTAACACGCTCTGCCTCGTTTAGTCCTTGTAAATATTGAGCTTGACGCAATGTAGCTCTGCGGCTATCAGTTTGTAAACCTCTTAAAATGGGCACATTTACTCCAGCATAAAGCATTCCGTATTGCCCATATTGTGGAAGGTATTGCCCATTATTTTCTATAATTTTTATGCGGTCGTTATTTACTGCTATTCCATCGCTTTGGTCGTAACCTGCTTTTACATCTACCCCAATTAAGGTTGGTATTTTTATTTGAGGTTCAAAGTAAGTATAGCTGTTTTTCCCATCAGTAGTTTTGTTTTCATAATTGGTACTAATTACCGGATCAAAAGCACCGCGAGCAGCTAATAATTCAGCCTTGGCACTTTGGGTTAACAAATTAGCTTGTTTTGAAACAGGATGGTAATTGACTACTTGTTTATAAAAATCTTGGAATGAAAATACAGAGGAATCTTGTGCTGATATTGCATTGCATATGCAAAATAAAAACCCAAATGGAATCAATTTTAGTTTCATGGTTATTTGTCCTTTTTGGTTTTGGTATCTGCATCTTTTTTCATTTGGTTGGCTTCGTCCATAAAATCGGGAGGGAAAGCATTAAACTGACGCCATAATTCGTACCAAACTGGCACTCTATTAAGCATAGCCCAACCATAAACGCCCCCACCAGCGCGTATTAACTCTGGCCAAGGTACATCGTTGGGGTCTTGAACCACTAAAATTCTAAAATTTCCTTTTTCATCAGCATTTCTATCAATAGCTTGAACCAATCCTCCAAATGTTCCAACACTCGAACTTGGCCATCCGCTAAATACCAAAGCAGGCCAGCCGTCAAACTGTATACGAACTTTACAACCTTTATATAAAAGTGGCATATCCAAAGCTCTTACAGTCATTTCAACCGCGGTTTTGGTATTAGCAGGAACAATGGTTGCTAAGTTTTCATTTTCCTTAATGGTTTCGCCAATACCCGCTTTTAACACTTGTACTAAATAACCATCTTGAGGAGCTTTAATGGCATAAAATCCACTTCTTAACAATAAATTGCTATATTCAATTCTTAACTTGATTAACTCGGCTTGACTTTCAAAAAGTTCGCCAGCTGTTTCTTCTAAAATACTTTCTGCTTTCGAAATTTTATCTAAATACTCAGCCTCAATAAAATTTAAATCTATCCGCGCATTTATTAATTCGTTTTCTGCTTTGTCGTATTTGTTTTCACTTTCTATCGCTTTCGATTTAGCTTCTTGCATTTTATTGGTTCTATTCTGAATTTCAGTTAAAGAAGCCAATCCTTTTTTATAAAGTTCGTTTAAACGTTCAAACTGATTACGCGAAAGTTCTTCATTTGTTTTTGCAGCATCAAAATTTCCTTTTTCTCCTTTTACATTAAACTGTGCTTGCAAAATCTTGTTTTTGGCCATTTTAAGTTTAATGGCAACGCTGTTTTTAAGCGCATCTATTTGTTTTTCTAAAGCAATAATTTTACGGTTTTTTGCTTCCAAACCTTCTTCTTTATTTGCAATTTGCTTTTGTGTTCTTGCTAATAATTCTGGGTCGAAAAACTTTTCCTTTACCTCACTGATAATAACTAAAGTATCGCCTTTTTTTACAAATTGACCTTCTACTACTTTCCATTTTTCAATTCTTCCACCAATTATGGATGGAACATTTTGTGGTCTATCTTCGGGGGCAAAAGGAGTAACTTTTCCTTTTCCATTTATGTTTTGTTGCCAAGGCAAAAACAAACTTAAAAACACCAATGAAAAGATGCCAATGAGCCAATTTCTGATGGTTTTGAACTTTTTAGGAGTATTTACTAATTGAACGGTGTAAAGTTTGCTATTTTTAAACTCGTTCAGTGTATTATTATAAGGATTTTGATCCATTTTGTTGTTTTAAATTGGAGTGGAATATTAGTTTATAAATGAGCTTAATGTATTGTTTTGACTCAAGTTTTGGTAGGTATCGTTTTGGGTAAATGTGCCATTTTGCATTAAATAAATACGATCACATTTTTGTAAAATACCTGCTTGCGATGAAACAATGACTATGGCCCAGTTTTTATTGTTAAAAATATTGTTTACCAAAGTGGCACTCTCTTTTTGGTTCATATTATAAAAAAAGTCGTCAATAATTAATAACTTAGGTTTCTGAACAAAACTGCGTGCTAACAATATTTTTTGAATAATACTTTTCGGGAAATTGGTTCCACCAGGATTTACATTGCTTTGCAATCCTTCTTCTAATTGTGCTAAAAATTCAGTTAAACACGATTTTTCTACTGCATCCATTACATCTTTAAAAGTAATTCCTGCTCTACCCATTGCAATATTTTCTTCAATGGTTCCTTCAAATACATCGTCTTGCGATAAATTATCGCCAACTATTCCCCTGTATGAGTCAATATTTAGTTCGCGTAATGAAACTCCATTTAATGTAAATGAACCTTCAAAATTGCAATACAAACCTGAAAGTGTTTTTATAAAGGTAGTTTTACCACTGTCGTTGTGGCCTGTTATTCCTATTCTTTCGCCTTTGTTAATTTCAAAATTTATATTGGTTAAGGTGCTTTTTTTACTGCTTGGATATTTAAAACTTAGGTTATTTGTTTTTAAAAGTAGTTTTTGTTCAATTTCTAAATCGTGTAATTCTCGGCCTGCATTGCTTTCGGTTTCTAAATCGGTTACATGACCAATTTTATCTAATGCAGTTAGTAAATCATAAGCAACTTCTAGGGTAGAAATAAGTTTTTCAACCGAATTGATGATTAACACAATAATTAATTCCGCAGCTACAAATTGGCCTAAATTTATTTGCCTATTTACCACCAAAAAACTACCTAAAATTAATAACGAAGCAGTAATTAATGTTTTAAACGATACAATAGCAGCATATTGTTTTACCAAAATACTAAAATGTTTGTTTCTATATTTTAAATAATTAGCTAGTAAATTATCTGCTTTATGAATAGGTAAATTAGAGTTTCCTGCTAGTTTAAAGGAAGTTATACTTCTGCCAATTTCTTGCAACCAATAGGCTACTTTGTATTTGTATTTAGATTCATAAATACTCGTTTCAAGCGCTTTTTTTCCAGTGGTATAAAATATAATTAAGATGATAACTAAAATGAAGATTCCAAAACCAATAAACACAGGATGGTAAAGTGAAAGTAACAATAAGCCAAATAGTATTTGTATTAAAGCGGCTGTCAAATCAATCAAAATTTTAGGCAACGATTTTTGAACGTTTAAAACATCAAAAAAACGGTTTACCATTTCAGGTGTGTAGTGCTTTAACAAACTTTCTATTTTAATACGTGGCAAGCGCCAAGCAAATTCAAAAGTTACGTTTGCAAATACACGCTGCTGTAGTATTTCAACCATTTTTAATTGCTGAATTTGTAAATAACCAGAAAGCCCTGTGGCGGCAATTACCAATGCTATTAATATAATTACTGATTCTAATAACAATCCACCGGATATTAATCCAACTATAGCTTGTACACCAAGTGGCAATGCTAAATTGATAATTGCAATTAAAATAGCAAAGAAATAAATGTATTTTATGTCTCTTTTTTCGGCTTTTAGTAAACTTACAAATCTTTGAAAAGGAGTA
>CANHVU010000050.1 GCA_947464275.1 Bacteroidota bacterium | reverse complement strand
TTAAAATCTAAAATGAAGTTATTAATGGCACTTACATCTGTTCAACTCATTTTATTATATTCAAACATATTTTCTAGTATCAATCTTTTCCTCAATAAAAATATGCACCAAAATGATTATGACTAAACATTTGGATCTTGGTTCTGGCTCAAATCCTAGAAATCCGTTTTCCGCAGATCAATTATATGGAGTTGATATTATAGATGCAAATAATTTAAAGATAAATTTCACTTACGCTAAATGTAATCTTTCGATTGATCCATTACCCTTTGATGACAATTATTTTGATTCTGTTTCAGCATATGATCTTTTTGAACATATATTAAGAGTTCATATTGTAAATGAAAAAACTAAATTTCCATTTATTGACTTAATGTCAGAGGTATATAGGGTGTTAAAGCCTGGAGGACAGTTATACGCATTAACACCAGTTTATCCTAAGGAATCTGCATTTGTTGACCCTACACATGTCAATTTTATTTCAATAAATACGCATAAATACTTTATTACTCCCCATAATTGGGCTAAAATGTATGGGTTTAAAGGAAGTTTTTTAAAAAAGCGTGTTTCAATAGTAAATTTTGAAATGGAAGTGAAGAATTTCTCATTTATTAAATTGATCATTTTAACGACATTGAATATCATATATTCCAGAAGAAAACAACATATAGTTTGGCATTTTACTGCTTTGAAAGACATTTCAATTAAACATGCTTGATTATTCAAAAATTATTGTTCTCATACTTTCAACCAAAGATTCTGACTATGATTGTTTTCGAACAGCTATTGAATCTACTTGGCTACATGATTTTAAAAAATTGGGTATTAAGTGTTTTTTCTATGAAGGTGGCTCAGATATAAACAAAATCGAAGGAGATAATATTAAACTTAAATGTCCTGATGATTTGTATAGTGTTTCACTTAAGTTAATAGAAGCACTTAAAGTTGTTTTTGAAATATACCCCGAAACACAACTAATTTACCGTACTAATTTGTCATCCTATATCGATGTAAAAACATTTTTAAAATTTACTGAATTAAATGACTTTAGTGAAGATACTTATGCTGGCGTGATTGGAAACTCTTATATTCTTAAAGAGCTTTTATATAAGTATAATTTATTGTATTATTTTTCAAGTTTAATTTATTTTGGAAAAAAAATCCAATTTGCAAGTGGAGCCGGATTTTTTCTTGGTTCAAAACATTGTCGCACAATAATTTCTTCTAAGGTTAATCTAAATTTAATTGATGATGTTATGGTAGCTTATACAATAAATGTAAGTCCATTAATAAATTCAATACCAGAAAGATTATCAGTATCTTTAGAAACAAGGCAACAATTTCAAAAAAAAGAATTTTTAAATTTAATACATGAAAAATTATTATTTCATTATCGATTTAAAACGATCAACAGAAAAGAAGATGCTAGTTTATTGAAAATGTTTGGTGATAAAAATTTCAGAGAAGGTTTTTTTATTTGCCCCAAAGAATAAATATAATTAAAATGATTGTTTGGTCATATTCAATATTTGGCTCAAATACAGAAGTGTATTACAAACCAATGCTTGAAAATATACGATTAGCTAAATCTATTAAGGTTAAAATTATAATTTCAACTACCGAACAATATTTAAATACAATAAAAGATTACTTTTCTCAAGAATTAGAATATATTCATATTGTAACATATCCATCTGATAAATATGCTGGTCTTGAAACAATTTTGAGATTTTTAGTAGTTGAAAAATTAGATGCTGATTTTTATTTTATTAAAGATTCAGATTCTACAGTTACAGCAAGAGAATTGTATATAATGAATCATTGGATGTTAGTCTCTAGATTTAATTATATGATAATTAGGGATAACCCACTTCATGTTGCTCCAATTTTATCTGGAATGTTTGGTTTTAGAAAAAATGCAAAATATATTGTCTCCAATAGTTGTATTAATACCTTTTCTGGCCTCAATTCAAAATTAAATTATGGTTTTGATCAACAATGGCTTACTGAAAATATTTATCATATTATAGTTGCAGATACACAGGTGTATTCTAGTTATTTTCATTTTTCTAATGAAAATCTAATCAGATTATCAAGAGTCAATAACTCCAATTTTATTGGTGCGCAAAGTTTAGGTAATATGAATCCCAACTCAAAAGAGAATGATTTTTTACATTTATATAGTGACAAACTTTTATCTCTACCATTTATAAATATGATTCCAAAATATTTAAGCCGTCTAATTTATGGAAGAGTTAGACCAAGTATTTATCTATCCTATTTTTTGAAATTGATTAAATTCAATTATGTTTAATAAAAAAAACATCATAAACTATTTCTTACATATATTTAATGGAATTTTACCTATTATTCTTATTTTATATTTGAATAATCAATCTACCCTTACTTTTATGGGTTATTTTTTTAAAGCCTTGGCTGTTATAGGGACTGTACAACTATTTGTTGATTATGGTTTTAACTTCTCGGCAATAAGAAGTTATCGTGAACTCTCAACAAATTTTTCTTCTACTCAACACCGGTTTAATTTTTTTCTTAACTTAATAGCAACAAAGTGTTTAATTGGTTTATTGATTTTGTTGATATTTGTTTGTTATACAAAATTATTCCTATCTCAATTTATTATTGCAGATTTAAGTTATGTTTTTTTTGGTGTTATTTTTTCAATATTAAATTTAAACTGGTTTTTTTATGCAACAGATAAAAGTTTAGAATTTAATTATATATTAATTGTACTTAGAATAATTTCATTTTTAATACTATTTATTTTACCATTACAACTAGATAACTTACTTATAATCAATTTTGCTCCATACTTATTAAGCAATGTTCTTCTTATTTTATTTTTAGGGATTAAAAAATACTCGAAACTTACTTTACAATTTCATAAACTTGAAATTTTTAAAACAATCAAAAGTGGATGGGGAATTTTCTCCAATGGTATTATAATTTCTTTTTTAACAATGGGTTGGCCAATTTTACTTGCAAATTTCCTCACAATAGATATGATTGGTTTATATGGTTTAGCTGATCGAGTTACAAGAGGCCTTCGTAATTTAATTGGGCCACTTCCTTTCCTCATTTTATCTACTCATAAACAATCAAGACCAGGATTTAATTTTCAATTTTTTGATAAAAAATATACCAAATTATTCGTTTTAGTATTGATCTGTGTTCCACTTTTATTTATGTTAATTCCAAATTTTCTTCTAGGTATTTTTTTAAAAGGAGTGGTTTTCAAATATCGATTTTTATTAAATCTATACGCATTTGGCTTTATAGCAGGCGCACTAAATTCACTTTTTTATACTTTACTAATAAAATTTTCAAAAGAAAGATTATATTTAATTTATTTTGTAATTGCTTATATTATAGGCGTGGGTTTAGGTTTATTAATAGGCACCTACATTTTTATGCCGTTATTTGTTGAATTCATCCTTTGTATTTTACTTTTTATTAAATTCCTTTTTGAATTTAATAAAACCAGGAATATAAATATAACTACTTTTAATGCTTAGAGTTTCTGTTATAACCGTTTGTTATAATGCAGCAGATACTATTGAATCTACTATTCTATCTGTTTTAAATCAAAGTTATAGCAATATTCAGTATATAATCATTGATGGAAATTCAACAGATGATACTATGGTAATTATAAATAAATACGCAAATAAGATATCTAAAGTTGTTTCAGAGTCTGATAAAGGACTTTATGATGCAATAAATAAAGGTATTGCATTAGCTGATGGTGAAGTTATAGGAATACTAAATGCTGACGATGTATTTTTTGACAGTTCAACTATGACTAAAATTATTAAACATTTTGAATATGATTCTAATATAAATTCAGTAATTGGTGACATTGCTTTCATAAATGGCAATAAAAAAATTCTTAGATATTATTCTTCAAAATATTGGACAAAATTATTTTTTCGTTTTGGTATTATGCCACCGCATCCATCTTTTTATTGTCGAAGAGATTTATTCACAAAATATGGCAATTATAGAACTGATTTTAAAATAGCTGCAGATTTTGAATTGCTTTTGCGTTTCATATTAATTAAAAAAGTAAACTATAAATATATAAGTAATATAATTGTTTTAATGAAACCAGGCGGGTTAAGCACAAAAAACATCTACAGTCAAATTATAATTACAAATGAATTATTGAAAGCTTGTTATTTAAATGGTATATACACAAATCGTATATTAATTTCTCTTAGATATCTTATAAAAGTTTTTCAGTTTATTCCTAAATTTATGTTTAAACAATCATGAAAGTTCAATTAACAGGCGCTACGGGTTTTATCGGGTCTAATATAACAAAATTAATAAAAGCTCATTTTATCCCTTTAAAAATTACTTTAGCTGAACCTTACACAATCAATGCAGATATTTTTATACATCTTGCCGGATTAGCACATGATTTAGACACTAACATGTCAACAAATGATTACTATACAATAAATACAGTTTTAACCAAAAAAGCTTTTGATGCTTTTTTGGTTTCTAATGCAAAAAAATTCATATTACTGAGTAGCGTAAAAGCAGTACTAAACGAGTCTGATTCAATTATCACCGAAGATACCATTGAGTGTCCTTCAACTAATTATGGTAAAAGTAAATTAGAAGCTGATAACTATATCCTCTCTCATGAACTACCAAAAGACAAGTTTTTTTATATTTTAAGACCTGCTTTAATTACTGGACCCGGTGTAAAGGGCAATATGTTAAAATTATATAACTTTTCCAATCAGCCTTTTAATTGTCTTTTTTCTTCAATAAACAACCAAAGATCATTTTGTAATATTTTAAATCTTTCATATGTTATTGAACAAATAATCAATCGAAACGACATTCCCTCTGGTATTTATCTCTTATCAGATAATGAAACAATATCTACAAGTAATATTATAACTGAGTTGTCCTCAAAAAAATTAAAGCCTAGTTACTTCTCTAATTTTTCTGCATTTTTGTTTAAGATATTACTTAAATTCGATAAGCTAGTGGGAAATAACGTTTTTTTTAGATCATTAAGAACTCTAACAAGTGATTATGTCATTAGTAATTTAAAAATTACAAAAGTACTAGGATATTCACTTCCATTTTCTTCTTTAGATGGAGTTCGCTCAATAAAAAATAAATTAAATGATTTCTAGATTTTTTGCTCTTTTAATTTTAATTATTTTTTCACCAATTTTAATGCTTACTTCTTTACTTATATTGATCGAAGATGGGAATCCGATTTTTTTTAAACAACAACGAGTTGGTATAAATAAAAAATTATTTTGGATCTATAAATTTAGGTCTATGAAAAAAAATACACCTAATATATCAAAACAATCTTTGCAAGATCCTAGTTCGTTTTATTTAAAATGCGGTTCATTTATTCGCGATTTTAGCATTGACGAACTTCCAAATCTGGTAAATATTTTAAAAGGTGAAATGAATTTTATAGGACCTAGGCCAGCATTGTATAATGAGTATGAATTAATTGAGATGAGAGAACAAGCCGGAGTAAATTCAATAAAACCTGGACTTACAGGTTGGGCTCAGGTAAACGGCCGTGACTATTTAATTAATCAAACAAAATGTAGATATGATAAAGAATATCTAGAAAATAAATCATTATATTTTAATCTTAAAATTGTACTACTAAGTTTTTGGGCAGTTGCAAAACCAATTTATATGTGGTTTAAAAGAATTTTTATTTAAATGTTTTTTTTAAAAATTATAAAAATAATAATTCGGTTAGTTATTTTTCAAATTAAGTGGATTTTTTCAAATGCAATATGGTATTTTCACTATGGAACTAGAATACTAAGAATTGATAAAATAACAAAAAAACACGACAATAGCGAAATCATCTATTTTAATAAGTTTTTCAAACTACATGATGGTGTGAATATTTTTGTTTGTAAAACTGATTTATTATTAGCTGACTTTAAGATGATATCCCAAATTCCAAATAACGTAATACTCGTCACTGGCAATAGCGATTTTCCTATTGATAGTAATTGCTTTGCAAAAGTACCAGCGAATGTTTATAAATGGTATGCTCAAAATGCAACCTTTGTAAACGAAAAAATTATACCTATACCTCTTGGAATTGAAAACTTTGATTTTGCATTACGTAGAGGACATGGTATTAAATATAGCCGGGTTGAAAAAAAAATTGATTTACTAAATAGGGAATCAGCAATTACTCCTACTAAATTTATATATGCCAATTTTTCAATTTCAACGAATACTGCTTATAGGCAAACAGTTTATGATTTTGTTAAAAAAATACCACATATTGATTTGGAAGACCCAGTTCTGACAATTTCCGAATTTTTTAATAAAATATTAGACTACAAAATGATTCTGTGTCCTATCGGTAATGGTATTGACACACATAGACTTTGGGAGGTTTTATATAGCAATAGAGTTCCAATTATATTACGTATTAATGATTGTAATTTATATGAATTATATTCCCAACTACCAGTTATTATTATGGAGACTATTGATGACTTACATAATATTAAACTTTTAGAAGACATGTATCATACTGTTAAAACAAAGAAATATAATACTGATATCTTAAAATATAGTTATTGGGAAAATATGATTTTAAAAGATTTGAGTTAATATTTCGATTTATATCGAAAAAATTTACATTATACCTTCTATTAATCAAAAATCTTTACTCATTACATAATATTATCAAATCTGTTCTCTATGGTTAAAATATTTAATAAACAATATTTATAAAAATGCTTCTTAAGAAATATATTAAAAAATTACTTCCTCAATCTTTAATTATATACTTAGTAAATTTTAAAATTTTCAATCGTAGATATTTCGGAGTAAATCTACTAGATAAAAAGCTTGAAAAATATCTAAATTATGATAATGGTTTTTTTATTGAATTAGGAGCAAATGATGGCAAAACACAGTCTAATACATTACACTTCGAACGTTATAGAAATTGGAATGGAATTTTGATTGAACCCTCTCCAAACATTTTTTTGAAGTGCTTAAATAATCGAAAGCATAAAACTAAAATATTCTGTAACGCTTGTGTGTCATTTGAATATAATAATAAATTTGTAGAATTAATATACACCAATTTAATGACTATTCCAGTTGAATTAGAGTCTGATATTTCTGATCTAAACGCGCATGTAGAATTAGGTGTTAAACTTTTAAATAACCGTGAAGTAGAATTCAGATTTGGGGCAATTGCAAAAACGCTAAACTCAATACTAGAAGAAACAAATGCACCTAAAGTCATTGATTTATTGTCTTTAGATGTTGAAGGAGCAGAGTTAGAGGTTTTAAAAGGGATAGATTTCCAAAAGTATACTTTTAAATATATGTGTATTGAATCGAGAAATATTGATACTATTACTTCTTATTTAAAAATCTATAATTATAAATTAATTGAAAAGTTATCTGTACACGATTTTTTATTTAGTTCTGAATAAATCAATTAATATAAATTTATTTAAATCTAATTAAATAATATTCTTAATTTTACTTTCTTGAACATTAGCTTTTAAGCTTTACTTGCTTTAAACAAAGCGATCCCTCCAAAAAACCTATCTGGGTCTCCCCATTCTATATAGTTTGAATCTCCCTCTTCATTTATTTCCATCATTCCACTTAGCACTACTATTGCATCTGCACTATCTATAGCGCTTAATGGCTTTATGTATTCATTACCTTCTACTAGTTTAAAGAAGTTGTTAGAGAAT
>CANHVU010000049.1 GCA_947464275.1 Bacteroidota bacterium | reverse complement strand
ATGCAAAGATTTTGTGGCGGAGTCATCTAATTATTGTTGATAATCTTCACAGTGATTCGAATTCAAAGCTTATCTTGTATGAGCAATCATACATTATCCTATTTCTGACCCCAGAAGGTGATTTTTAGTTTAATTGCTTACATAGTTTGCAACTGATAAGAGGCATAATTTAATATTTGCTCAAATTATAAATTGACTTCCTAATATTGAGCTTGAGGGTTCGCCCTGCTACTTAATATAAAAGATCAGTAACTGGCTTTCTTTTCTTCCCTTTTTTTGAAAACAAACCTAAGCACAAAATAAATAACCAATGCAGAAAGTACCCCTGTCAAAAAATCCGTCATTGGTACCATAATTGCAGTGTAAATCATCATCGCCAATTCGAATTTACCTGAATGTTTGATTTCTTTAATTTCAGAAGGTTTTATCATATTGCTAGCCACCCAAACCAAAATTCCGCCAATACAAGCCATAGGAATTAACTCTAAATATAGAGCCAAGTAAAATGCCATTGTAAGCTTTAGGATAGCTTTAAAGTAACCTGCAAGTGGAGTTGTGGCACCGGCTTTTATACTTGTAGCCGTTCTTGCCAATGCACCTGTGCATGGAAAACCTTGCACCAATGGTGTAATGATTTGAACCAAACCCTGACCAAAAAATTCTTTGTCTGCGTTAAAGGGCGTTCTATCATTTTTAGCTAATCGATCAGCCATCGAAGAACATAAAACGCTTTCTACGCCAGATACAAATACGATCCCTACCACAAAATATACGATGTCAAGCATAACACTTCCATTCATTGGAGGCAAAAATGGTAATTGCAATTTGAAGAAATTGTTTGGAATTGATCCGTATAAATCATGAACGAGTATTATCTTCTTGTCGGCTAATAAAGTTCCTGCCAATAAAGTAGCTGTGCCCATAGCAATTACTGGTCCTGGTATATAAATAGATATTTTCAGGAGATATTTTGCTAAAAAAAAAGTTAGTAGGCCTAAAAAAATTGACCACCCATTAATTAGATGAAGGTGCTCAGACATAAATTTAATACGCTCACCTATGCTTCTGGAGCTATCCCCTAGTAATACTTTAAAACTATCTAATCCCAAAATGTCTTTGAAATTTGTAGCAGCAATAGCTACTGCAATACCCACAGTAAAACCCACGATAATTGAATTAGGAACAAGTTTAGCATATTTACCCACTCCATAAATACCCATTATCATCAGAATAATTCCTGATATAATTGATACTAAAACAAGGAAACCATGCGCTTGTTCAAAAGTGCCTCCGTTTGCAGGGTCACTATACTTTGCGATTAGTGCAGCAATAACGGGAATAAAGGCAGCAGTAGGGCCGTAAACCTGATATTTCGAACCACCAAAAGTTCTACCAACTACACACGCCAAAGCCCCTGCTACAATACCATGTTCGGGCCGCATTCCCATTGCCATAGCGAAACCCATTGCCATTGGAATGGCGGTCATGGCCACTATTAGACCAGCACTTAAATCTTTATAAGCTACATTTAACCAATTTTCTTTAGTTAAATCCTCCCACCTAGAATCGAAAAAAGTAAAAAATAATTTTATGCGCCCTAATGGGGTTGTCGGAAATTTTGCTTCGCTCATCTTCTTTTAATTAAATAATTGGTTTAATTCATCTTTGTTCGTGGTAGGATGGTCGCTTGTCCAGGCTACTTCTCTATATTCCACCTTCGATTTTTTTATGAGGGGAATTGGATCAAACCCGTTTTTATGAGGTTTCAAACAATAATCTTTGGGTAAATAGGTGAGATCGACTCCATGTGCTTGATGAAAATTTAAAAATGCATTTTTATTTAAGCCATTAAATAGCTCTATCTTGACGGTATGAAGACTACATTCGTGTGTGTTACTAATAATAGCTATCGCATCATTGAAATCTGAACTTGCTAATGCTTTAATTACTTTGGCAGGATTATAAAACAATAATTCAGTAATCGAATCGCTGATGTATTGTGAATACATTAATATAATGGTCGACTTTTCCTGCTTACGCTCTGCGAGCGCATATTTCAGTGTATTTAAAGACTCTATTCTAAAGTCAATAGGAATTAGTATTGTCTTTTCCATGCCTTTGTTGATTGATAGATAATTAAGTAATTGTAGACTGCCGCTATTACAACCACTTAAGATTGAGATTAGAATTAGATTAGAATTATAACCTAGGCCTTTTGGAGTCTGCGACTATCAAAAATTTAGTCCTAGACTTAGATCTAGCAGGAAGGCGGATGGAGCTTTAAGCCTCTTAGAATTTAGCGATAGGCAATTTTACTTGGACAGTAACTCCTTTTTGCAGGAGGGAACTGATAACAAGTTCGCCTTTGTGAATTTTGATTATGTTTTGGGTTAGGGGCAAACCAATCCCATAGCCATCATATGCAGCAGTGTTGCTTGCCCTAAAGAAAGGATCACATATAAATGGCAATTCCGACTCGGGAATACCAATTCCTTGATCTTTAACTATGATTACGATATCATTATTTGTGGAGGCCAAACTTACAATTACCGGTTTATTACTCGAATATTTACAGGCATTTGTAATAATGTTTGTAATAGCTAAGATTAATAATTCTTTATTACCCATTATTTTCAGTTTTTTGGGGTTTTCGGGTAACAACTCAAAGTCAATTTTTATATTATTTTTAGGAATCAGTTGATTCATAATTTCATTGGCTTGCAGTATTAGCTCGTCAGTTCTTAAAACAGCATAGTTGAATTTATTATCCTTATAGCCTATTTGAGCTAAAAATAGTAAGGACTGGCTTATTTTATTGAGCCTTTCTGATTGCTTAAGGATTTTCTGCAAGGCCTCCTTATACTCCGACGGCGTTCGATCTTTTAATAAAGCAACATCTGCCTCGCCAATAATGGCTGTAAGAGGTGTGCCAAACTCGTGCGAAGCATTACTAATGAAGTTTTTGTTAGTTTCAAAAGCAATCTCTATCCTATTTAAAAGATTATTGAATGTGGTGGTAAGCCTTTTGATTTCAACTGAATTTTTCACCTCATCCAGCCGTAAATGTATATTCTCTGTACTTATGGTATTAACTTTCGTAATTATTTTATCTATTGGGTCAAAAAATCTTTTTGAAAACAAATTAGTAAGGTAGATGATAATTAGAATAAAAATAAACCCTCCAACAAGCAATACTTTTTTCAACAAAATTAAGTGATGCGTGTTATAGTAGTTTTTAGCCGAAATGATTATAAAATAAAAGCCATTGGGAGTCTCTCTTTTCCTACCAAAATAAAAAATATCATCTTTCTGGTAATTAGCAAAGCCCCGATTGTATACTAAATTTAGGAGTTCAATCGGAAGTGAATTCGTATCTGATACCTGCTTAATTGCGCTGACGTTGGGACAATAAAATATATACTCTTTTTCGTCACTAAGTAATTCTAAGTGCTCTTCCCGAATGTTTTTTAATACTTGAGCATCTCTCTGATTGGATTCAAAATGGCGCTTTTCTGCGACACTTGCCCTTAACTCCAGTCGTTTATAAAAGTCCGCATAAGAATAATTTGATAAAAAGTAAAAAACGCTGGACCCCAAAAAACATAAAATCAGGCTGATTGAAAGCACTAACAATAAGGTGATTTTACGAATACTACTCATACTTCTTTTAGTATGTAACCCATGCCCACCATCGTATGAATTAATTTTTTATCAAAATCAGCATCGACTTTTTTTCGCAGGTAGTTTATGTATACATCTACAACATTGGTTCCCACATTGAAGTTGATATCCCATACGCTTTCTAACAGATCTATTCTTGACAATACTTTACCTTTATTCTTGAGAAGAACAAATAATAATCGATATTCTGTGGCTGTGAGTATAATATCTTTACCATTTCGACTGACCTTTTTTGCATCATCATCGAGTACTAAATTGGATATATAATATTTTGCTTTGGTTTTTTGAGTAGGCATTTTCTCCATATTTAATCTTCTTAAAATAGCCCCAATACGCGCTATAAGTTCGTTGAACTTAAAAGGCTTAACCAGGTAGTCGTCCGCTCCCGAATTCAAACCTAAAGCTATATTATCTGGCGTATTTAATGCAGTTAAAAAAAGTATTGGGGTTTGAATTCCATGCCGTCTAATTTCCTTACACACCTCAATCCCGTTTTTTTCAGGAATCATTATGTCTAGCAAGACTATATCATACTGGTTATTTAAAGCCATTTCAAGACCATCAAAACCATTTAATGCAGATGATACCTCGAAAGATTCTTCGCCTAAACCCTTTTTGACAAAATCTACTACATCTGGCTCATCTTCAATAAGCAGTATAGAGATAATATTCCTTGATTTGAACATGAAAAAATCTTTATTTTATTTATGTATTGCTTTTTGAAAAATTTACTTGACGACCTATATCGCAAAAAATATATCTATCTGTTTGACGCAGTTTTTTATGTTTTTTACTATCCGTATTTACATACATCAGAAGCTTGAACACAGGTAAACGATTTCTGCTGAGTTATAGTTTAAAATTAATTAATTCCACCACAATTTCATTACGTCTATTCATCACTTCATACGGTGGGTTATACCCTAGAAAAGTAAATTTACTGCTGAAATTTAATTTTTCTTTGACTAATTCATCCATTAAAATAGACTTGTATTTTTCAATCTTTTCATCATCTGCCCATCCATCAAAGCGAATGGCGGCCATAATTTTTTCTTCCTGTTTTTCGAAAACTATTTTACTATTTTCAGGATGCGGTAAATCGTTCACACTATACTTTTTTGGAACCATAAACATCATTTTAGAGGTATCTCCTAATTCCATAACTACCGGTGAGGTCATGGCTATTTTTTCGTTCGAATCATTCGCTCCAAAAATATACCCTGCCAAAATACCAAAACCTTCACTTGAGCTTTCTTTGTAACCTTTTTTGTTGAGTCTTACACTCGAAAACAACGCCGCCTCATATTTTCTTATCTCAAATTTTTCAAACTTCTTAATAACCTTGTATGCGTGTTGTTCCGTTTGCTGAGTGCTTCTCGCTATAAACATTTGTGCTGCTGCTATTAATATAAAAATTGAAATAATTACTAATTTCATAGGATTCAAAAAATTTAAGATAACTATTAAATTTAAACAACTTACTTGGAATTTCCAGCCTGTAAACAAAAAAAGCCTCACATTGCTGTAAGGCTTTTTTGCTGTTGCTCCCCAAACTGGTCTATTCTCGAAGCAATTTTGGGATGAATTGAGGGTTTACGCAGCTTTGGTATGAATGCAGCTTAATTCATATTCGTAAAATTTCGTATGGCTTAAGAACAATATCGTTTTGTTTTGATTACAGAATGAAGTAAAGTGCTTTTATAATTCGCCAAAATTGGTTTTATTTTGTAATTTTGGCGAGTTATAAGTTGTTTTTATGAATAAAATTATTGGAAGAAATTTAGAGCAGGCTCTGCTGAAAGAAGCCATTGAAAATGATAAGTCTGAACTAATTGCCCTATACGGACGAAGAAGAATTGGCAAAACATATCTGATACGTGAATACTTTAAGGCTAGCCTTGTTTTTGAAATGTCAGGATTATATGGTGGCTCACTAAAAGATCAACTTGAAACTTTCAGTAAGGAGCTCGTCAAAAGAACAAAGAGAACAGAATTTGAGACTGCAAAATCATGGTTTCAAGCGTTCACGATGCTTGAATCGTATTTGGATAAATTTAAATCAGGAAGTAAGAAAGTAATATTTATCGATGAATTTCCCTGGATAGCTACTCCCAAATCGAAGTTTTTAATGGCTTTTGAAAACTTTTGGAATACCTATTGCACCAAAAGGAATGATTTGATTGTGGTTATTTGTGGCTCAGCTGCTTCCTATATGGTTCAGAAAATTATAAAAAACAAAGGCGGGCTGCATAATAGAATCACGAGAAAAATACGTTTGCTTCCATTTAATCTATATGAAACGGAAGCGTTTTTGTTAAAGAATGGTATAAAATTCACTCGTTATGACGTGATACAGATTTATATGGCTTTAGGTGGGGTGCCACACTATTTAGAAAAACTGAGTAAAGGGTTGAGTGCATCTCAAAATATTGATAAGTTATGTTTTAGTAAAGATGGTGTATTAAACGATGAGTTTAACCAGTTGTTTGCTTCGCTATTTGACGACTCTGAACGGCACATGAAACTTATAAAAACGTTGGCAAAATCAAATAAAGGACTGACGAGAAATGAATTAATAAATCAATGTAAAATGTCGTCGAGTGGTGATTTTTCTTCAAAACTTGAAGAGTTAATTGAATCTGGCTTTGTAACGGATTATCCATACTATCAGAATAAGAAACAGCTCACCCTTTATCGCTTATCCGATGAATATGCTAGATTTTACCTAAAGTTTATTGACAATAATAAGAATGGTGGAGATGGGACTTGGCAAAAACTATATACAACACAATCCTATCTCTCATGGTCTGGGTTTGCTTTTGAAACGATTTGCCTTAAACATATTCAACAAATCAAAAAGGCGTTGAGAATAGATGCTATTTATACAACTAGCAGCAGTTGGTTTAATGAAAATGCCCAAGTCGATCTATTGATTGACCGAAGCGATAATGTTATGCAATTGTGTGAAATGAAGTTTTATAATGCTGTTTTTACAATTGATAAATCATATTATCTGAATCTAAAAAATAAAATCGCAGCGCTACAACAACATACCAAAACCCGAAAAAATATTTTTGTTACGCTAATTACTTCTTATGGAATCAAGGAAAACGAATACAGTAAAGAATTAGTTCATAGTCATTTGGGAATGGATGTTCTGTTTATTGATTAGTATTTATAATTCGCCAAAATTCATCAATTTAGTTTGTTTTGGCGGAATATGAAATTGCCCCAAGCATGTAAACACAAAAAAGCCCCACATTGCTGTGAGGCTTTTTATTTACTTGCTCCCCTTACAGACGAAAGATGCAACTATAATGCGATGATTGAGTATGTGACTATTAGGAAATTGAAGGGTTGAACTTCTTGAAATTATTTCAATTTTCAATTATAGACCTTAAATAGGCCAGATAGACTTCACCTCTTCGTTCTGCAAAGAAATCTAAAAGTAAGACTACGCTTGATTGAATAAAGAGTCCTAATCCAATTCCATTCAATAGCAAATTTTGCCTAAACCCATACATTAGTATAATACCAACTATTATCAAAGTGATTTCAGTATACCTGAAAATTACAAAATTTCGCATTACACTTTCCATCCTTGGAATCTCTTCTTCTTGTATCATTTCATTTTTTTCAGATAAGTAAGTCTCAACTCTTATTATATCCTTTGGACTTCGATATATCAGAGTTACCCCCACAACTATTTCTAAAAAAGAAACTAAAAGAAAGGGAATGGCAACTCCTTTTAGAAAAGATGTTTTGAGAATAAAATAAAAAAATATCGCTATGGCAAATCCTAAAATTCCCAAACCCAAAAACAAAAAGCTCTCTAACCTTTCACCAGTAAAATATTTAACAATCGGATTCATATCTTACAATTTGAAAAACTTTTTATTCATTTTGAATATGAAGCCATTCCCCAATAACTTATTCAATAGATTGTAAAGTTTGGCGTCTTTTCCTGCCATATATCTTAATCTATTTTTTCCATCTGTTGCTGCCTCATAAATAACTTCAGTAACCACATTTGTTGATGATGCATTTTTAATCATTTGTGGGAAGGCTGCCATAATTTTACCTACAATATTTTGATAGGCACTCAACTTTTCATCATTATTAAAATCAAAAGAACGACCTGCAAAATCTGTGGCTATTGCGCCGGGTTCAATTATT
>CANHVU010000048.1 GCA_947464275.1 Bacteroidota bacterium | reverse complement strand
TCTGTAACGGCCATCAATTGGCGAAATAGCAGTTAATTGACTTAATTCCATAATTTGGTATCGATTAATGGGTAATTATTGTTTCTTTGCATGCAAATCTACTTCAATTGAGCAAAAAAATACGTGTTGGGGCTGTAAGTTATTTAAATACAAAGCCATTACTCTATGGTTTAAAGCATCATGCCATATCTGAAAGCATCGAATTAATTCAAGATTATCCGGCTAACTTGGCCAAAGGGCTAATAGATAATACCATTGATATTGGACTAGTGCCTGTTGCCATAATACCTAGTTTACCTGAAGCACATATCATTTCCGATTATTGTATTGGTGCTATTGGGCCTGTTGCGTCAGTGTGTATTTTTAGTAAAGTTCCCATGGAGGAAATTAAAACAGTGTATTTAGACTATCAAAGCAGAACCTCTATTAAATTAGCTCAAATTTTATTAAAAAATTACTGGAAAAGGGAGGTTTTGTTGTTAGAGGCCCCAGATAATTTTATAGATTTAATTGACGGTACTACAGCAGCTGTAATTATAGGAGATAGGGCATTAGAAAAATACGAGAGTTACCCATACAAATATGATTTGGCAGAAGCTTGGGTCAGTTACACAGGAAAGCCATTTGTATTTGCAACATGGGTTTCCAACAAAACGCTTGATCATGATTTTATTCAATCATTTAATGAAGCTAATGCATATGGATTAAGTGATTTAGAAAAGGTGATTAAGCAGATTCCGCTTAGTAAGCATGTATATGATTTGAACAAGTACTTCACAAAAAATATTAGCTATTTCTTTACGATTGAAAAAAAAGATGGAATGGAGTTATTTTTAAAATCACTTATTGATTACTAAATAGACCTAGAATTCTCTTTTTAAAGAATGTTGTAAAATAGCTCAAAATCTCAGGTGCAGGATTTATCCAAATTAACAAACCTAAGAATCCAATAGCATAAAGAGTAGATCGAATTACAATGTTTGTAAATATATTAATGCTATTGGGCATTTGATGTACTAGAATCATTAATGCAATACATACGACCACAAAAATGACGTGTCGCCAAGTATAAGGTTGTAATTTAAATTTCTTATATAAAAAGCCAAAACGTACACTGTTATAAATTGTTAGTGCCATCAAATTTGAATAAGCTAAGCCTTCCAAGCCATAATTTTTTATTAGAAAGTAGTTTAAAGGCAATGAAAGAATAATGTAAAAAAGATTAGTAAAGAAATCAAATCTCCAAAAATTAGAAGTACCTATAATTTGACCATTCACTCCTGTAGCTAAATCAATTAATTTTGCTAACCCTAAAATAAAAACTAGTTGAACAATTTGATTGTAACCATTTGAATTATTATGGCTTTTACTGACCCAATTAAGGAAATTAACTAAATTCTCTATGTTCAACCAAATCAGTCCAAATAGTAAGAGCCCAACTGCTAATAGATTAGAAACACTTTTTTTATAAATATTTTCAATTTTTAAATAGTCCCTGTTTTTCCAAGCCTCTGCTAATATTGGAATACTAATTGACGTTATACTTCTTTGAGGAATTTCTAAAATAGCAGAAACATACGTTGCGATAGCAAAAATAGCAGTATCGCTTAAGCCACGCAATCCAAATATTAAAAAAGTATCATTAGTCCTAGCCAACAAATTAAAAAATTGCCCTGCAAACACAAATAGAGCAAAGGTCAACATTTTTCCTTTTAATCTTTTTGTGACACTGCTTATTTTAAAATTTCTGAAATTCCAATCATTTGATGAATTCAGATTAATAAATAATATTAATACTGGAATCACATAAATACCACTAAATAAAAGTATGAATATGTCTAGATTGATTAAATTAAATCCAAAAAGTAAAATCAATATACTAGTTAAAATGCGAATTGAAGTTTCTTTTAAAAAATTCGTAATTACAGTTTTTTTTAATCCCCAAGCGAAACCTTCTAACCAATAAAATAGTAAGAGAAAAAATGTATAAGGATATACATAACTAAAATATTTAGCCAAACTGGGAGACTTACCTAGTTTTCTTATAATAAAATCTTGATGTTGCCAACCAATTATTAATAGAAGCCCAAAACCTATTAAATTAATTAGTAATGTAATAAAAGGTAGTTCACTTTTTTTATTCCCTAAATAGTGATTGTAAAACGGATAGAATTTATAGATAACTGGCAAAGTACCCAAAGTGCAAAAAACAGATAAAGTTGCACCAATATCAATTAAAGCCCTCACTAATCCTTGGTCATTTTTATCAAAAAATAAAGGGAATAAGATTAGTAGATTTATTGCACCAATAACAAAGCCAAGCATTATAAAAAATGATGATCGTATTCCTTGTTTTTGAATAATGCCCATATTCCAAATATATTGCAAAAAATGAAAAGCTTATAATACTTTATAGAAATGAGGCTTATTTAGGATAATAATGAATAAATGAGCCCATACTAATTTTACATTCCTTGCAAGTCCTATTGCTTTATTAAAATCTTTGAATGGATTCTCGAAATGAAAAAGATGATTTGTAAAGCTACCTATAAAGAAAAGGAGTGTTGCCAAGGTATAATTTAATAGTTGAAAAAGGAACCATAAAATCCCATATTGTTTTCGAATACGTAGGTGATTGCTAAGTATTAGCTGCCCGCCTTTTTTATCAAATAAATTAGTGTATGATTTGTCATTTGAATTTGTAGAGGCCGTAATTGTTTCTCCAACTAAGTGTATAATATGTAAGTCGCCATAAATACAAAGAGTGCCATTACTTGCAAGTCGGCTGCACCATTCAATTTCCTCTGCATAAAGAAAAAAGTCTTCGTCCATTAAACCTGTTTGTTTTACTATTTGTTTCTTTACCATTAAATAAGCTCCACTGATCCAATCAACAAATTGTTCTCTACTAGCTTTTTCAATACTTGGTTTTTTTACATTTAAAAGAGTGGATATTTGTTTAAGTATAAATCCATAATAAGGTAAAGGTAAAAGATGATTTAAGCCTCCTTTCATGAAATAGCTTCCAGAAATTTGATTGCTTAAATCCTTATTAAAAATCTGAACTCCACAAGCAATATGTGTAGATGGAATAAACTTATGTAGGCATTTGTTTATGGCGTCTTCAAGTATTATGGTATCTGGATTTAATAATAAAAATACTTCACCCTTTGCAATCCGCATCCCCTCATTATTCGCTCTCGAAAATCCAGCGTTGTATCCCATGTCAACCCAAATAACGTTAGGGAATTCAGTTGTAATAATTGATTTACTATTATCATTTGATTGATTATCAACTATTATCCATTCAAAATCAATAAATGATTCAAACCGCCGCGCGCTTTGTAAACATTCACTAATCAATTGTGCCGATTTGTAGTTTACTATGATTATAGAAAGTAACAATACTAAAAATTTGATTTAATTAAATTATACGTATAACTCAATATCATTAATAGTTTTGAGACAAAGCCAATTTTTAGAAATGAGTAAGTAAAGTTAGATTGAATCATTACCATGTTTAAGATGATTGTTGGCCAAGCTATCTGACCAAATGACTCAAGCTGTTCTTTGGATTTTATATTTGTATTTCTAAGTATTCTCCAATATGCATCAAAAACAAATATATTCATTAATGGCTTCGTTCCATATTTCGATAAAAGAATAAAAATTTCCGGAATTTCTACAGAAGGTATATTTAAACAACTATTGGTTACCTGGCTCTCGCTAATGCCAACACATATAAGTGGCTCATTAATGACTATACAATCCTTTTCCTGATTTAATATCCTAATATAATATTCCATATCAACTCTCCATTTTAATCTTTCGTCATATTTATCGTTAATGCTTCTATGAAAAAGGGTTACACTTGGTGGTCCAATTATATTTTTAGCTAATAATAATAGAGGATTTTTTAGTATTCTGTTTTTTGATTTGGAGGGAAATAAAACTACCTCATTATTTATTGAATCTTCATTTTTATTTGTGTAAGCGGAGATGATAAATTTACAATTTGTTTTGGTGAGATTTGCGAATTTCTCTAGGCTGTCAGTTTCTGCAAACCAATCGTCATCATGAATTAATTTAATCCATTCACCTCTTGCCTGTGAAATAGCATGGTTCCAATTAGCTGGAGTGCCTAATGGCTTTTCATTTTTGAAATAGCAAATAGTAAATTTGTGGTTAAACTCCTGTATAAGCGCTTCAACTGAATTATCACCACTGTCGTCGGAAATAATGACTTCGAAGTTTGCAAATGACTGTATTTCGATGGAATTAAGAAGCCTTTTTAAGAAGTTAACTCTTTTATAAGCTGGAATACAAATTGAGATAAAAGGGCTCGTCATGGCAAAAAAATAGTATTTATGTTAATGAAATTAGTATTTTTTTGGCATTTATATTACTTTCGCTATCATGAGTGGCTCAATATTAAATAAATTAGCTGGTGTAGTTATTTTATACAATCCGGAATCACATAAAACGCTTGAGAATATCCTAAGTTATTCTTCAGGTTTAAAGAAATTGTATATCTTGGATAATTCTGAAGATGAGGAAATCGAATGGGAATTTTTATCTAAACAAATAGGGAATCATGTCGAATATATAAAGTATGGATTGAATGAAGGGATATCAAAACGGCTAAATATTGCTGCACATAAAGCAATTGAAGAAGGCTATGATTTTTTATTAACTATGGACCAGGATTCCAGTTTTCCTGAAGGTGTATTTAAAAAGTATTTAAACGAAATTGAGAATTGTTCTATAGATAAAGTAGGACAGTTTGGGGTTAATTTTCAACCTCAATTCTTGCCAATTCAAACTTCGGCAATAAAAGTGCGAAGTTTAATTACATCTGGATCAATAATCAGCTTAAACTATTTTCTTCAAGTAGGAGATTATAATGAAGACTTGTTCATTGATTTTGTGGATGCCGATTTTTCGTTTAGGGTTAATGCTAATGGATATAAAGTAGTGCAGTTTACAAATATTTTACTAAATCATCAAATAGGGGATAGGGTTTCGGGTAGGTCATTTAAAACTTTTAAAGTTACTGATAGAATAATTCATTCTCCTATAAGGGTTTATTACATTGTTCGAAATGGACTTTATATAATGTTTAAAGCTAAAAATATATCTAAAGATGCACGTTACGAAATATTGAGAGGAATGAAAATCTTAAAAAATAATTATATTTATCATCCGCAATTATTTAAAATTTATCAATTTACAATAGTTGGGATTATCGACTTTCTTAGAAATAAAATGGGTAAAAAATGAAAATTACAAGACAGGTACTTAAAATAATCTTATTTGTTTATATTTTAATAAGGTTTAGATCGGTAAAACTTGCTTATACATTATCTTTTTACAACATTTCATTAAGTAATCTTTCCTTGATTTCAAAAGAAGGGAATTTTGTAAAGTTTTTAAATACAAAAAATATAGTTGCAATTAAATTATTATCAAATTTTAATTTCTCTATAAACCAACTTTTTTCAATCTTAGATAGTAATTTGGTCATAGTAAATGAATCTCATGAAAACTATTTTTTGGTTACTATTAACGGTATTCAATTAAAAGTAGCTTCACTTTCAAATATGGCAGTTGTATATGAAGTATTCATCCAAAGAATTTACGAAATATTCCTAACTACCGACAAATTCATTGTTATTGATATTGGAATGAATGTTGGAGTAGCATCCCTATATTTTGCCAATTTCAACTCTGTAGAGTGTGTTTATGGTTATGAACCTTTCCCGGATACTTTTAAAGAAACATTGTTTAATATTTCTTTAAATCCCAAACTATCAGAAAAAATAAAACCATTCAATCAAGGAGTAAGTGACATTAGTTGTGTAAGAAATATTTCACTTTTTGACAGTGGTCTACTCTCTGCTTCAACAGTAGAAACGATTGGGGATTATGGAAAAGTACCTAACAAAAAAATTGAAGTTCAGTTGGTTTCAATAATTGATTTGTTAAATAATGTTATTTCTGTTCATGCTAATAACAGAATACTACTTAAAATTGATTGTGAGGGCGAAGAATATGCAATTTTTGACTCAATTAAAAATACTAAATACTTAGATCAGGTTGATTGTATTTTACTTGAATGGCATGAAAAAGGTTTTGAACAACTTTCCTCTATTTTACAAGTTAATGGATTTCAATATTTTCATGTGCCTAATGAAAAGCTCAATAGCGGCATGTTATATGCTTTTCGAAAAAATTAATAGGATAGTCTTGCATTGGTTCGTTTTAAATAAGTTACTGTACTAGCATTCACTGGCTTTCTGGTTTCCATAAATGGAATAACGAATACCTTAGCCCATCCAATTACAAAACCCAGCAGGTTAAACTTCGATTTTATAAGGAAGAATACCGACCACATTATGGCCGTAGTGAAGAAGTAAACAACGGGTAAATACTTCCAAGCCACTTTACTTTTATTCACCCACATACCTATTAATTTTTCCGATTTTGTTTGGCGACCCTTGGGAGATTCTTTATGTAACAGAATAACATCAGATGAGTATCGTATTGTATAACCTGCATCTAATATACGGTAGCTTAAATCATATTCTTCCATACCATAAAAAAAATCGGTAGGGAATGGGCCTGCTTTTTCAAAAGCTGTTCGTAAAATTATATTTCCACAACCAGCGAAATAATAAGTGTCAAACCCGTTTTGTGTTTTTCTCTCTTCGAATGATTTATGCGGGAATGCTGTTTGTTGAATACTACCATTATGGTAATACAATACTTTCATAGCAATTACGCCAGCAGATGGGTTAAGGAATACAGCTTTCTGAATCCGACTTAACACATCCATATCCTTGAATTCAGCATCGTCATCAATTAAAACGAATATTGGGGCTTTGGATTGCTGAATCGCATAATTACGCCCTCTTGATACGCCGAGGTTCTCGGATGATTCAATGTATTTAAAGGGTATTTCAGGATGCGCTGCAATAAATTCAACTAATTCCTGATAGGATTCGGTAGATTTATTATTTACTATAATTACTTCTTCCAATAAATCAGCCACGCCATTAAGTAATGAAATATTTTTAGCCAATTCCAGCATGTCAGCTGGTCGATTATAAGTAATTACTATAAGGGCTATTTTTTTCATTTACTTATTGATTACTGCTTTTTATTATTGCGCATTTTCTTGAATCCTAAAATTGCAATTATAGCAAGTAATAACCAAACAATGCTACTAGCTATACCAGCAGCAATTACTGAACTTTTAATTGAAGTTGGTTTAAACTCGAATTTAATAGCATGTTGTCCAGCTGGTACAACTAACCCTCGTAATACATAGTTAACTTTAACAATTGGTGTTTCAACGCCGTCAACATAAGCTTTCCAACCTAAATTGTAATATATATCACTAAACACTGCAAATTGCTTTTTGCTACTTTTTGCTTGATAATTTACCTCGTCATTGTAATTGGACACAAGTAAAATGGAAGCTAAGCTATCATATTGTAAATTTGATAAATTTTTAATCTTATCCTTTTCTTCAATAATGGCTGTACTTTTTGGATCAAAATTATCCAATTGCTTCATTACTTCAGCAGGCCCTTTTTCAAATTTAATTGTTTTCACAAACCAAGCATTACCTAATGCATCAGGGTTAGGAAGTGTATCTGTTGCCATGTTGCCAGTAATAACATACTTTGTATTCATCATGTTTACAGTAGGTAAACAATTGGGAAATTTATACCACTGATTTTCGATAAGGTCCTGATATATGCTAAGTTTTGCTGCATTATAGCCGCCTACTGTTTTATGGTGGTAGGCAATCAGCGCCCCTCCATTAAATGCATTTTGTATACCATAACGCATATCCAAAACCCTGTAATGCGATGTGTCACGTTTAATTGCCATATCAATTGCAGAAGGAGTAAATGCATTTTCGTTTTCAGCTGATTCTATAAAACTATCATGTTTTAAGTATTTTAGATCTAATTGAAATAAGTCAAAAATGGCTATGCAACCAATACTTACTAATAAAATTGTTTGATTAATTACCTTTTTGAATGATAAGAATAATAAAGCAAAAACAATAAATATATATATTACAGCCTTAGTTAAATCTCCTTCAATAAAAGTTTGACGGTCTGTTGCAATAGCATTCACTAAATCATTAACTGGGAGTTCAAAAGCAGCTTTCTGATTTGGGTCAGTCATTTGAGCAATTTGTGAAATTAATTGCTTTTCGTTTTCACTTTTAAAATCACTATTAAAATAAATAAATAAAACCATTCCAAATACCAATCCTAAAATAACAAAACTTGGCTTGTAATTAGTCCAAATGTCTTTTATACTTTTTTCCACGCTAATAGCGTCAAGTCCATACAATGCCATAATTCCTATTAAAAAAGTAGGTACTACTAGTATCATACTTGGGGCTCTAAATTTATTGTAAAGTGGAAGTACTTTTAACATGAATACATTGAATGATTCTAAGTAGGATCCAGACGCAAGCATTAGCGTAAACAAAATAGTAGCAATAATCCACCATTTGTGCCCATTGTTTTTTGCTGAAAATCCCAAAATGGCTAGAAAGCAAATTACAATACCTACATAAGGAGGTCCTGATGTGTATCCAATACCACCCCAATAAAACTGAACAAAGGATTGAAGTTGTTGAGCAACTTGCGGCTGCATTTGTTGAAGTACTTCTATGGCTTTTGATTTTGTTGGATCAATTACATTTGGGTCGCTTGCACCACCATAAATATTGGGGAACATCATTACCAAAGCCTCAGATTTAAAAATGCTATAACTAAGTGCATAGTCCTTGTTTAGCCCAGTTGCAGTGGTCTTACTATCCTTTGTGATTAATGCACTTCCGCCTCTAATGGATTGTTTGCCATATTCATATGTGCTAACTAAAAGAGGAGCATTAGACGCCACACCAATTAAACCAGCAATAATTGCTAAAAAAGCGGTTTGATAAATACGTTTAAATTCTTTCGCTTTAATACAAACAATTAAATAATAGACACTCATGAATACAGCTATAATTAATCCGTAATAGTTTATCTGAACATGGTTTCCTTGTACAAAAAGTGCTGTTGCTAAGGCTGTCAAAGTCGTACCAATTAGATATTTCCTTTGGAATAGTAACATAAGTGATCCAATAAAAAATGGTAAATAGGCTAACGTATGCATTTTGGTGATATGGCCTACCATTACAATAATTGGATTATAAGTTGCGTAGCTATAAGCGAGTGCGCCAATTATACTTATGATGACATTAAATCCTAAAACTTGTGCAAGAAAATAAAAACAAATACTTGCCAAGAAGAACAAGCCAATTGGTTCGGGGAAACCTAATGTGAATATGGTATCGAACATGCCAATTGAATATTCAAACCCAGGCACACCTGTAATTTGATATCCGGGCATTCCCCCAAACATACTATTACTCCAAAGTGGGAAATTTCCATATTTTTCTTTGAATAAAAACGCATCCTGTGCCATGCCTTTCCACTGGGTAATATCAGTTTGTTGCAGCACTTTGCCTTCCAATGCAGGTTTTGCATAAATAATTGCAACAATGGCAAATATGGCAACTGCAATAAGATGTGGAATTATTGATTTTAGGTTCAACTGCTTCATATATGGTGTTTTTATCAGGTGCTACAAACCTAACAAAATTTTACTTCAAAATATCCTTTCAACCATTCAAAATAAACAACTTACATGTATTTTTATAGTATTATTCAAAACATGAAGAAATATCATTTTTACTCAAAAATTACATTTATTTGTAATATATTGTTTTGTATCTGTTTATATGTTAAAAGTGTAAAAATAGGAACTGTATCTAATGATATGTTAATGCCTTTTAGTTCAGCCATAATTATTTTAGGATGGTTTGTTGCTCCTATACTCACATTGATTGAAAACATTTACTTGTTTTGGTTGTTTATACGAAAACATGATTCGGGAATGCCTGCTTGGCGAATAGTGGCATCCGTAATCTTTTTAACTGCTCAAATATTTGTTCATTTTATAATGCCTGCATGATTCATTCTATTTTAAAAGACAAACCAACAAAACTCTTTATAAGTATTGCTGCTTTTTTTGTAGCCAATGCGCTCATTGCTGAATGTATTGGAGGTAAAATATTTTCTCTAGAAAAAGTATTTGGCATGTCGCCCTCTAATTTTACCATTTTTGGACAATCTGGTTTGGCATTTAATTTAACCTGTGGTGTCTTACTTTGGCCACTGGAATTTATAGTTACAGATATTGTAAACGAGTATTATGGCCCTAAAGCAGTTAAAAGAATCAGCTATACAGCAGTGGTATTGATTATTTATGCTTTTATAATGTTTTATGGCGCCATTCATGTTGCACCCGCAGATTTTTGGATTGGCTCTAAACAAACGGAAGGCATTGATAATATGCAAACCGCTTTTGGCGGCATTTTTGGTCAGGGCATGTGGATTATTTTGGGAAGTATTACGGCCTTTTTAGTAAGCCAACTTATTGATGTTACTGTGTTTCATAAAATTAAAAAACTGACGGGAGAGAAGTGGGTATGGCTCAGGGCCACTGGCTCTACTGTTGTATCACAACTAGTAGATAGTTTTATTGTTTTGTTTATTGCATTTAAAATTGGAAATGGGTGGACATGGCAACTGGTACTTGCTATTTGTCTAGTAAATTATGCCTATAAATTTACCATGGCAATTGTGTTAACCCCACTAATTTACATTATCGAGAAACAAATTGATAATTACCTTGGGCATGAAACTGCACAAAAAATGAAACGTGCTGCCATGGGTATCGAAAATGAATAGTTTTAAAAGGATTTCAATAGTCTAGCAACAACAATTTTATCGATAGGAAGGCTCATAGCATCTTCAGATAAGGTATTGAGCGGAATCCACCTAGTATGTTCTGCCTGTCCATTTTTATCCGCAATTTCATCTGGTCTAAAATCAAAAGCTGTGGCCCTGGTTTTAAGCGGGGATAAACTTATTGGAGTTACATAATAGTAAATAGATAGTATCTGATCCCCTGCTCTAAATGCAGAGGGTTGGTAAAAGTCTGTGGTATAGATATGATCGCCAACGGTAACATCAAGTCCAGTTTCTTCTTGAAATTCCCTTACCAAACAATCACGGGTACCTTCTCCAAATTCGAGGCCACCACCTGGTAGTTTGGTAAAAAAATCGCCTCTAATAAATTCATCACTTACTAAAAGTCCATGAATAGGATCAATTAAAACGCCGTATACACGAACTGTTATGTGTGACATTTTAAAACCATTTCTTTTTCATAAAATACCAACTAATAATACCTGCAATTGCTAGAGACAATCCAATGGGTATATAAAAAGAGTAGGGGTTATGGGCACCCGGAATGTGATCTACGTTCATACCATACAAACTTGCCACCATTACAGGAAGTGATAATATAATGGTAATGGACGTTAAGCGTTTCATCACATTATTTAGGTTATTGCTAATAATACTTGAAAATGTATCAAGGGTACTCGTTAATATATTTGTATAAATATTGGCCATCTCAAGGGCTTGGCTGGTGTCTACAATAAGGTCATTTAAAAATTCTCTTTCTTCTTCATTTAAGCCTAAAAAATTAGTACGCTCCAACTTCATCATGAGCATTTCATTACTTTTTAATGCAGTTACAAAATATACCAAGCTTTTTTGAATACGCATTAAATTAAATAAATCAACGTTACTATTACTTTGATACATACTAGACTCATATTGATTGCGTCTAATATTAATTTCCTTTAAACATTCCATAAAGTTTTGAACCACTTTTTCAAATACTTTAAGAATCATCATATTTTTTTTATCAGGATGTCTTTTTTGAAATGAGTTTAAGAACTTATTAATAGCACCGTTGTCAAAAGAGTTAACGGTAATGATTTGCGTATGCGTTAAAATAATACATATAGGAATGGTGATATAAAAGGCGTCACTATCATTAAAAGAATTATTTTCAGTGGGTGTTTTAATAACCACAAATTTTACATTGTTTTCAATTTCATAGCGGGGTCTTTCATCTATGTCTAAAGAGTCTCTTAAAAATTCAATAGGGATATCTAAAGATTCACTTATTTCAATAAATTCCTCTTCTTTAAAAGGAGGGACTAGGTTAACCCAAGCACCGGTATCTGGCCTGTCAATTTCAACCGTTTGACCTTCTATATTTTTAAAATATTGAATCATGATAGCACCGTTAATTATTAAATTATTATTTGACCCTTATATACAAATGATGCAGGGCCACAAAGCCATACATTGTTATAATGCTGTGCATCTACTTTAGTAAATTTAATTAGGAGACTTCCTCCCAGTGTTCTAATTTTTGTTTCTTGTGCACCAATCGTATCTGTACTCATTGCAATAGCAGCAGCTGTTACACCAGTTCCGCAACTAAAAGTTTCATTTTCTACACCACGCTCGTATGTTCTTACAAAAAGTTCGTTCTCATTCCATTCTACAAAATTTACATTGATGCCTATTTGATTATAGGTTTCATTGTAGCGTATGTTTTTACCTTCTGTAAAAACGTCATAATTTGAAAGGCCTGAAACAGGCTTAATATAATGTGGTGATCCCGTATTTAAAACAGTTGCTTCATGTATTAGCGATACTTCCCTTACATCAATCATTTTTAAATGTATCCAGCCATTTTCATCAATAACTGCCTGATGTTCACCATCAGAAGCTATAAAATTGTAAGAACCTACTTGTATGCCTTTATCAAATGCAAATTTGGTTAAACACCTGCCTCCATTGCCACACATGGTGCCTGGGGCTCCATCTGCATTATAGTAGACCATTTCAAAATCATAGCTTTCATGCTTGTTTAAAAGCATTAGACCATCTGACCCAATACCAAAATGTCGATCACAAATTAAAGCAACTTGCTCCTTAGATAATTGAATATTTCCTTCTCTGTTATCTAGAATAACAAAATCGTTTCCAGTACCTTGGTATTTGTAAAATTGTAACAACATAATTAAATTGTTGAAATAATCTCTAGTGATTGTTTAATTAAATTTTCTACAGCCGCATTACCATCTTTGCTAAAAGTTTGCGAAACTCTATTGGCTACAATCGCACTTAAACTTAAACATTGATGTCCTTGTAATTTTCCTAGTCCATAAATAGCACTTGTTTCCATTTCGAAATTGGTGATTTTATGTGGGCCGTAATTAAAAGTTGTTAATTGATCTATGAGTTCCGTGTGCATGAG
>CANHVU010000047.1 GCA_947464275.1 Bacteroidota bacterium | reverse complement strand
TGTACGCCCCCTTCCATCGTTTCTAATTCCTGTATAAGTTGCAGGTGCTTTGTCAGGAATAATTTCAGAAAAATTGCGGTTTCTTATGTCGTAACCGAAATTAATATTAAACTTTAAGTCTTCAAGGCCGTGAACCTTATAGTCTAAAGCCATATTCCCCAAAGCTCTGGACTCCTTATTTAATCTATCTGAAAGCAAAAGCTCTGCAACAGGATTACTCGGTGCTAAAGACATAGGATTGCCACCGCTTCGCCATAAAAAGTAACCTAATCCAACATCATTAGGTAGATTTTCATTGACTGGACGAGTTGGATCAAAGGATATAGCACTACCCACAACACTAGTAGAAACTGGCCTTTCATTTTCCCACATTCCTTTAATATTAAAATCAACTGATAAATGCCTATCAAGAAACTTTGGAGAAACTCCAAAACTTACATTGCTCCTTTGGTAATTATTTTCTTTTATAATACCATTTTGGTTGGTATAACCAACTGATAAACGATAGGGTAATTTACCTGGGTTTCCGTTTACTGATATGTTATGGTCCGTTCCTAAACTAGTTCTATAAATTTCTTTTTGCCAATTTGTTGAAGCAGACCCTAACTGAAAGGTAGCTGGTGCATTAGCCTTATCTCTAAATACTGAACGGTACTCATCGGCAGATACTACATCATAGTAACTATAAGGCGAATTTGTCATGAAATTAGTGGTATAGCTAACTTGTGGCTTTGTTTTACCCGACGCACCTTTTTTGGTAGTAATGATAACAACACCGTTTGAAGAACGAGACCCATAAATCGCAGTGGCAGAGGCATCCTTAAGAACTGTAAAAGACTCAATATCGTTAGGATTAATTGTACTTAAAGGGGCACTTCCCGAAATTGGTACACCATCAATTACAATTAGAGGGTCGTTTGATGCAGAGAGTGATGCACCCATACGTATCCTAATAATGCCTTCGCTACCAGGTGCGCCCGTTCCAGGCACTACATTTACTCCCGCAACTTTACCAACTAGAGCATCCTGAGCAGTAAGAACCAACCCTTTATTTAATGGGTCAAGTTTTACAGTGGTAACGGCACCAGTAACATCACTTTTTTTGCTTTGCCCATAACCAATTACAACAACTTCATTCAACTGTTCGTTTTTAGGCTCCATTGTAATATTTAGGTAAGCTTGATTAGCTTGAGCTTCAACGGGGGAATAACCTACATTTGTTACTATCAAAATACTATTTGATTGTAAACTGATTTTGAAACTACCGTCAGAATCAGTAGTTGTTTTTTCTAATTTCCCTTTCACACTTAAAGTTGCCCCGGCAATTGGAAGTCCAGAAGTTCTGTCGCTAACCTTACCCTTTACCTGTACAACATCTTGGGCAAAAATGATTGTAAAGAAAAATAACTGAGAGAGAGCCATTAGCAGAAGGCTTTTGCTCATTTTTCGCTTGAAGCAATTCGTTTTAATCATAATCCATAGTTTTTGGTTGAAGCATATTTGTAAACCCTAAATTAATTTATATGCAACCCATTAGAACTGTGGTAGAGGTATAAAGTAGGCGATTATTGCTAATTTAAAATTTTAAGTATCTGATTTTCAATAAATTACTATTACGGCATTTTAACCAAAAAGTATATTACTACTAGTGTTTAGGTAGAGTTTTTTCAATTTGTTGCAACAAAATTGCTTGGTGAATGATGCTCAAACTTCATTCTTCGTAAATCTGGCTTTGTCCGTCTTCAAACCAATGTAGACTTTTGGTTGTAGAGGGTTTCGTTGTTTGTAATAGTATTCTTTCTTTTTTAAAAGAATTAAATTAATACAATGTTCACTAATACCTAAACGTGAACTTTATGGTTGATCATACTTTGTTTTTGGTAAAAAATCAAAAAACTCATGCATGAAAAACAAAGGACCCACGATTTAACGTAAGTCCTTGATTTTCATGTAGCGAGACCAGGATTTGAACCCGGGACCTCAGGGTTATGAATCCTGATAATGTTAGCTTACCTCAATAACAATGGTTCCTCATTACTTATTATTAATTGTCAGCTCCAAAATCGCCCTAACATCCCCAGCAAATTCTTCCAAACTGGCTCCTATGTTGGCTCGAAAACGACATAGAGCAAAAAGAATTGATTATAGACTCATTAACCAACGAAAAGAGAGCATTAATCGCACAAGTGAATACAGAATACAATAACGCAGCTCCTACTAATATCGAAAAAATATAGACGAAATAGAATAAAATAGGTGTTCCGGAACACTTTTTATCGTTCTGGAACATTCTATAACGTTTGGGGAAAGCCCGGAACGATCTTGAACAATCTCTATTGTTCTGGAACATAATAATGTGCTAGATGGTTAGGTTATTCATTGCAGCTAAGACAAGCAAAAGTGCAACGTTGATATTATATCACTTGGTTTCACTTTAATTTTTGATATATAATTATGGGTGTTGAAGAAAAATAATTCATTAACCTTGATTAACTTTTGACTCATCTTGGTTAACAGGGTTTTTGAAATTTGCCTAGTATTTTCGTGCCTAAATTGATAATATGAAAATAGCTGGCCTTATTTTGATGGTAATTATAGGAATAGGTAATCTATCCGCCCAGTCCACTGCATCTGTAACAGGTATCGTATTTGACACTATAAGTAAGAAAGGATTAGCTTATTCTACCGTTTCTGTTGTCCATGAAAAAGATTCTTCTCTTGTGAGTTTTACAAGAGCAGACTCGACTGGAAAATTCAAGCTATCAGGACTACCCAAAGGCGATTACATAATTAACTTTTCTTATGTAGGCTATGTTCCTAAATGGCTTCCTGTTAAACTAACTTTAGCAGAACAGTTAGATCTAGGAAAAGTAGCCCTTAATGATTTATTGAATGCAAATAATGTTACAGTTACAGCAAGAAGGCCTCCTGTAACTATTAATAATGATACAATAGATTTTAACACAGAAAATTTTAAAACCCAGCCTAATGCAGTAGTAGAGGATTTATTGAAAAAATTACCCGGTGTTACAGTTGATAAGGATGGAACTGTTAAAGTAAATGGCCAAAAAGTAAATAGGATTTTAGTAAATGGGAGAGAGATTTTTACCGGTGATCTTAAAATGGTTACTAAGAATTTAGATGCAGATGCAGTTGATAAAGTACAGGTTTTTGATAAAAAATCTGACAGAGCTGAGTTTACCGGTATGGAAGATGGGCAATCTGAAAAAACCATCAACCTTAAACTGAAAAAAGATCGAGATAATGCAACATTTGGTAGAGTAAGTGCAGGTCAGGGAACCAATAAAAGATTCGACGCTCAAGCAAATCTTAATAATTTCAAGGGAGATAAGCAACTCACTTTTATCGGAATGGGTAACAATACCAATAAGCAAGGTTTTTCCATTAATGATATACTAAATTTTACGGGAGACTTGGCACGTGGAATGCGAAACGGGGGCGGCGTAAATATTAAACTTGGGGGAGATGATAATGGAGGCCTGCCTATTTCTGGCATGGGGCCCAACCAGCAAGGGGTTGCTGATACATATGCAGGAGGATTAAACTACAATAATATTTGGAAGAAAAAAACCGATCTAAATATGAATGGCATGTTCTCCGATGTTAATTTAATTACAGATCGAGACATTAATCGTAAAAATGTATTGCCAGGAAATAATTTTGACTATGTTTCTAAGTCTAGAAATGCAAAGCATAATCAACAACAAAGAGTCAATGCTATTTTAGATCAAAAAATAGACAGTTTTACTTCATTTCGATTTACTCCACAATTAACTTTTCAAAACAATAATAATCGAACGATTAGTGATTATGTTTCTACAAATGATAAGGGTTTTAAAATAAATGAAGGCACCTCTAAATCATCCAGTATATCGGATGCAACTAATTTTAATAGTAATTTATTGTTCAGGCATAAATTTAAAAAGAAAGGCAGAACCATATCATCTACAACCAGCTTAGCATATAATTCTAGTAAACAGGATGGTAATTTAAAAACAACCAATCGATTTTTTATTGCAGGCATTCCTTTGCCTGATTCCATAGTAAATCAAAGCAATTTAAGAGATGCAACTACCAGAAGTATCGGAAGCAATTTAATATATACTGAACCTATTGGTTTAAAATCTTTGTTAGAGGTTAATGGATTTTACAATACCAATAATGGCGAAAGCAAAAGAGATACTTATGATTATAATGGAAGCAGTGGCAAGTTTGACCTTAAGAATACTGCTTTAAGCAATGATTTTAGGAGCATCTATAATTATGGAGGCGGGGGCGCAAGTGTTAGAGCTAATTTTAAGAAGCTTAGTTTAACAGCTGGTACAAATCTTCAGTTTTCTGAATTGGAAAGTATCAATAATACCAATGGATTTATAATTAATCAAAAATTCACCGATTTATTGCCACTAATAAATATTCAATACAAGCGGAAAAATACAAGTTCAATTGGATTGAATTACAACACCTCTACTTCACAACCGTCAACTTTTCAATTACAGCCAATAGCAGATATTAGCGACCCACTAAATACCTATATTGGTAATCCTAATTTAAAACGTAGTTATAGTCATAGTTTATCGGTCAATATGTCTTCAATAGACATCTATACTCAAAATAATCTTTTTGCATTTATCTCTTATAATCAAGTAAATGATGCTATTGTTACATCTGACGTTATCAAACAAAATGGAGCTAGGGTATCTAAACCTGTTAATGCAAACGGAAACTTTTTTTTAACAGGTAATCTAAGCGCTGGTTTTCCAGTTAAAAAAATAAAATCAAATTTAGATATAGGCTTTAGTGCAAATGTTTCTAGAAATATGAGTTTTGTAAATGGAGACCCAAATGCCATTTTAAATTATAGTATTACACCAAATTTTGGATACCAATTTGTGCTTGATACTAGTTTTGACATCTCTTTATCGGCCAGAATCAATTTTAATACAGCAAAATACTCTTTACAACCTCAGTTGAATAATAAGTTTTTACAGCAAGTATATGGAATTGATATAAACAATTATTTTCTTGGAGGATTTGCACTAAACAATAATTTAGATATAAACATTAATTCAGGAAGATCAGACGGTTTCAATGCAACAGTGCCATTGTGGAATGTTTCATTAGCAAAAAGTTTCTTGAAATATAAAAGAGGGGAATTTAAAATCTCTGTATTTGATCTACTGAATCAAAATCAAGGAATCAATAGAACCGCTAATCAAAACTTTATTCAAGACACTAGATATAATGTGTTACGACGCTATTTCTTATTTAGTTTCACATATCGCTTAAACCGTTCAGCAGCTAGTAATAGCGGAGCAAGGGTAATGATTAAAGCCTTTTAAAAAAAAGAACCGCATTTATTGCGGTTCTTTTTTAAGTTATTTAATGATGTATAAACGGTTCAACTAGTTATTCCCTCTTCTCATTTGCATCATTCCTGGCATTTCTTGTTGCATCATGTCCATTTGCAATTTTTGAAATTCTTGACGTCCAATTACTTTACCTTTTGTGGGTTCTTTTAATTCTTTTTTATTGAGCGAAGCCTTTACTTCTGTTGCTTTAAAAACAGTTATTCCATTATCTACATCTATTTCTAAAATTAATCCAGGTAATAAGCCATAGTTTTCAGGACCTGCGGGCGTAAGAATATCATTCGTATACCAGGCTACTGTCTCTATTTCTCTGGGTGCTGGTGCTGGCGAATTAGATTTTACAGTCTCTCCCGAATTAGGTCCACCTATACTCATAGTTCTCATCATCATTCTTGGAGCTGTTGTTTTTCTAGTAGCTTTATAACAGGTATAACCCAATATCTTCTTGGTTTCTTCTGTTAACTTCCAAGGCTGTGGGTTTAATGTATCTACAATTAAAAAATATTTGCCAGCTAATTCGTTCGATTGTAAGCCTTTCTGTTGTGCAAAATTCTTATATAAATCACCGCCATCTCCTCCTCCGCTAAATCTAACTGTTACGCCTCCCCCTACGCCACCAGCAAACGGGTCAGGGGCCTCTACTTCGGGAATTAAACGGTAAACAGATATACTATCACTAAACAACAACATATGATTGCTTGTTCTGAACTCAGGAATAAATGCTTTCATTTGTTCATTGGGTAAGTTCTTGTGCATATTCTGTTTTTTTTCATAAAGAACTGTTCCTTCTTTTTGCTGGGCGCAAAGAGAGCTAATAGCCATTAAGGCTAATGAAGTAAACCAAATTTTCATTTTATTTAATTTTTAGACTACAAATTTAGAGGAAGGAATATTAAGGATCCTTACTCAAAGGTTAATTAAGGTTAATGAAACCAAGTATAAACATTACTAGCTTTATATTTGTTGCAAATCATGGAATATCAGGAATCATGAAAAAACTATTTATTTCGAGGCTAGTGATGATTAGCGCAATCTGTATGATTGTGGTATTTCAGATATATTGGATAAATCGGTTATTTAGCGAAGAAAAGGAACGGCTACAAAAACAGACCGATGTGCTTTTCAAAGAATTGGTATACAAATTACAATTAAACAGATTTAAAAGGGATACATTAATCTATAATACCGGTAAGGGAAATAATCTATTTGCATTAGAAGCAGTGAACTCTTATTTAAATGATAGAGATAGCATAAGAGCGAAAGTAGCAGTTCCTAGAAAATTAGAGAACCTAATTATGAAAATGGCAAAAGATACAATGATTAAGTCTTTAACCGTTACAGGCAAAATTCCGAATGATACCAAAAGCATCAAACTCTTTTTTGATAGTAGTATTCAACAAAAGCCTAATGAAAATGGGGCACGTGTTGTAATTAATGCTGTTTTTTCGAATCAGTCGAAATTAGATTCTTCTAACAATTCAATGATAGAAAAAATAGCTGCGAAAAATAAGCCGTCAATACTTGTATTTAAGTCGAATCCAGAAATCGAAACCTTTAATCGAATAGATAGTCAAACTATAAAAGCAGAAAATGCTGCTAAGATTAGTTTTAAAAGAAACTTCACTAGTATTCTTACAAGTAGTAAACCAATTGCCGATTCATTGTCTTTAAAAGAGTTAGACTCCAGCTTTCAATCAGATTTAAAGAAAGCCGGTATTTTATTGTCTTATCAAATAAAAAATGGTCTTTATGATTCTATTCACTTAAAGGATACAGTATCTAACAAAGCATTTAAAACCACTATTGCTACTGTTGGATTCATTAGCCCAAAATGGTATCAAATTGAATTTAAGTCTCCTACTAATTATTTGTATAAAAAGATTTCCCCTCAAATACTATTTTCTTTACTCTTGATTGTTTTTACTACAATTGCTTTTGTTTTTCTGTACAGAAATCTATTAACCCAGCAAAAATTAGCCGCATTTAAAAATGATTTTATTAGCAATATGACTCATGAACTAAAAACGCCTATCGCTACTGTAAATGTTGCTATAGAAGCATTACAAAGTTTTAATGTGTTAGAAGATTCAAAAAGGTCTAAGGAATATTTACATATATCATCAGTAGAATTACAAAGGCTTAGTTTATTGGTAGATAAAGTACTTAAACTCTCTATGTTTGAGTCTGATAGAATTGTATTGGAAAAAGAGTGGTTTAGTTTTGATCGATTGATTACAGAAACAATTCACTCCATGCAACCGCTCTTTGATAAGAAAAATGCAAAAATACAATTTACAAATAATGAAGGTTCGGTCTCTATTTTTGCAGATAAATTGCATATATCCAGTGTTATTTATAATTTATTAGACAACGCTTTAAAATATAGTGGATCAAATGCCATAATTGATATTGCATTGTCAACTCCTCTAAACAATATCATTGAACTAAAAATCAAAGACAATGGGATAGGCATCGAAAACACATTTCAGAAAAAAATCTTCGAAAAATTTTTTAGAGTCCCAACAGGTGATACGCACAATGTTAAAGGATATGGATTAGGCCTGAGTTATGTAAGTCATATTGTTAAACAACATGAGGGGGAAATTGAAGTCGAAAGTATTTTAGGGAAAGGGAGTACTTTTACAATTAGGCTTTCTACTCATCCTACAAACCAGTTTAATATTTAAATCGACATAAATTCTAAATATTATTTGCACTATAAATTATGGCTATAAAAATTTTATATGTAGAAGACGAAATCTTTTTAGGAAAAATTGTTTTTGAAACACTCATCTCCAGAGGATTTCATGTACAAATGGAAACAGATGGCAATCTGGTATTAAATGCTTTTGAAAAATTTGCGCCTGATATTTGTGTACTGGATATAATGCTTCCCAATAAAAATGGTTTTGAGTTGGCCACGGAAATTCGAAAGAAAAATCAAAAAATTCCAATCGTCTTCTTAACTGCAAAAACTCAAACAGATGATGTGGTGAAAGGATTTAAATTAGGGGCTAATGATTATATCAGAAAACCTTTCAGTATGGAAGAGTTGATTGTAAGAATTGAAAGTATTTTTAAACTACCTGCGGTTGATTTTTTCCCTCGTAAAGATGCTATTCTTAATATAGGCAAGTTTATCTTTGATCCTAATAATCAATTGTTGACTATTAGTAATGAAACGCTTAAGCTTTCATTTAGAGAAACAGAATTGCTGCAATATTTATTTCTTAGTAATCATTCTATAATTCAGCGCAAGGATTTGATGAACCATATCTGGGGAAATGACTCCTTTTTTAATAGCAGAAACCTAGATGTCTATATTACCAAATTACGCGGATATCTAAAAAATGACCCTTCTATACAAATTATTACTATAAAAGGAGTTGGTTATCGTTTTGTAATAGGATAAAAGCAGTTATAAGATTTTACATAGAATTTGCTTTTAGGACCTTTATTTGCGATAGTTCTTTTAAATGTACTTGGTAATAGAAAGTATATCCCAAAATGTACCTTAAAGCAAAAGAGCCTCATAAATACTTGTTTTATAATACTCTTACATAACTACAATAAGAACCACACGCAATGTGTTTTAATTATGTGATATCTTATCGCCTTTCACAGGAGAATAATCTGATTTAAAAACTCCATTTACTTTAAGTTGATCAAAGAAGCATTTAGCACCAGTAGCTTTAGTCATGTCTTCTGTGTTTTGTAGATGAAAATGCAAGTGTGGTTCCGAAGAATTTCCAGAATTACCGCACAACCCTAATAAAGCTCCTGTAGTTACTTTTTGTCCCTGCTTTACAACAATTGAATGTTGTTTGAAATGAGCAAAGAAAGCATATTCACCAGTAGCGGTTTTTATAATAACAGTGTTTCCTGGTATATAAATAGGATTTAGAACTCCTGGAATATTGTCCTTTACGCCATCCACCACCAAAACAACTTCACCATCACATGGGGCATATAATTCCTTACCAAAAGCATAATAGTCCTCATTAGACTCCCCGCTACCTTTGTGGGTAGAACCTTGCTCATCTTTAATCAAGATATCAAATGCATTTTTTTGAGCAACACTTTCTACATGATAGTTTTGCTCCTTCGTATCTCCTCCCCATGTTACCGACCACTCCCCTTTAAATGGCAATTTCATTTTTGTAGTATTTCGTACAATTTCTTTTGCTTCAGTATAAGGTTTAAATAATAAACCTGCAATTTCATTCTTAGGGTTCAATGTTATTGTCATACCTAAGACAGCTTTATCAAAAGTAGTTTCATATAATGCTGACGCACTTTGCAGTCTGACAAACCTTATTTTCATAATTACTCCAAATTGAGCTTTTAGCCCTGCCGTTACCTGAGAAAATTTATCAAGTGGTAAAGCAGCATTCATTTCCGGGGAAAACATTGCTACAATACTGTCATTTTTATCAACATTATAAAATGAGACAAATCTTGTAGACACTTGTTTATAGTTTTCTTTCTCTATTTGCGAGTTGGCAGAATTGAAAATCGATAAAAAAGTAATAAGAATGAGTATGTTTTTCATGGACGCAAATTAGTGCAAACGAATTATTTTCTATAAAAATAGTTTTAGAAATAATAAATAACTTATCCAATAGGGTCGGTTATTGCATTTACTGGTTCTTAAGCTTGGTATCTAAAATAGTCCTAACATCAACTGCAAATTCTTCTAAACTGGCTCATATGTTGGCGACCTGAAGTAGCCTGTCATTTATACTTTGGAAAGCTGTGTAAAACCCTTCGTCTTTGAAAACCTAAACGTGAAAAGAATAAAAAAGAATGCGAAGGAGTATTTTAAATACTTCCCTATCAACATAGACCTTGAAGATTACCTCAATCAAATGGGAATGGAACACATGTTAGGTAAAGATGAATACATCCTATACCCTGAAAGGGATATTAATTCAAAGAGTATCATGGATATTTTGAGCAAGAGTTTCACCTACTACAAGTAAGCTGCTGGAATTAACAAAGACATCAGCTTGAGTAACCTTCGCAAGACATATATCTCTTGGCGCAACCAAGTATTGGGTGTTGACACAGGTTTTGTTTCCAATAGCGCTGACATGAATGCATTAAAGAACCATTACATCGACCCTAAAATCATGTCAGCGGTTGAAAAAGCTGCTATGGAGGTTAGGGTGTTTAGGAAGAATGATTAAACTTCAAAATAATGGCGAGTTGGGAATGGAAAATGTTCATCAATTCCAACATGTTTAAATTTAATTTCAGGATACGATTTGTCACCTGTGTGATTGAACTTTGGCATCAACTCTCTTATTCTATTTTCAATTTTAGAAGGATTTTCATCTTGAATATATATTTCAAGTGGCCACATTTCATTCAAGATTTGAATATCTGTTATATTATTAAAAGTTGGAAATGAGTAACCAGATATTACAAGAACCTTAGTTTGGCTTGCAATTTCTTTCACATAATCAAATGTTCTATTAAATCCTGTATACCTTCCATTTTTTTCCCAAGAAAAATTGAAAAACTTAAAATTATCTGAATTGTAATTACCGCTTCTTGAAAACATCGAAACATAAACTAATAAAGCATTTGCAATTTTAGACTGTAAATTATCATCTGTCTCGTCATATAAATGATGAGATAAACTAGAATCATCATAACCAAGATCATCAAAAAATGCATTGCCATTTAATTTGATTGTACAAAAATTATCTACATCTACTTTGAATTTTTCATTGTCATTATATGAATTGATATTTGGATATATATTGTAATCTTTTTTTACTGAAACTATATTTTTGTTAGTATACTTTTTGATTGCCATGTCAATTTGCATATCATAATTCCATGTCAGAATTTTAATCTTATCGCCAAATACTATGTTCCCGCTTTGACCATCTGCAATTTGAGATAAAAGATTGTCATATCTTGAATCTATCTTTTTTTTATACTTTTCGGTATCCTCTGGACTTGTTATTGAAGGGAAGGTTACAATTTGTTCAAAATAGAAGTAAAAAGTCAATACCATCTTTAATCTATTTAATGATCGGCTACCGTTATCGTATAAATTCTTTGCAAAAACATCTATAGTATCATATTCTTCTGTTTCTGTTAATAACCAATCAATATCTGAGATAAATTTTTCTAATACGGCTTGATGCTCTCGTAATTGATTGTGAAGTTGACTTAAAGCTCCTTGATTTATTGTAACAAAATTTGTTTGTAAATAAACTATTAAATCATTTAACCTGAGTTTCAACTGTGAAGCAACGGGTATTGTTTTTGCACTTGCACCAGCACCTAATAGGTAAGTTATAAATTTCTTTTCTGCCATTCTTGGATAATTATGTTAAAAATTTAGCGCAATTAAGTAGTTCAAATAGTATACCAAACTTAAAGTTTGTTGATAACTCCTCACGCAAAAACTCACGCAGAACCTCACGCAAAATAAAAAACCACCTACGAATAAACGTAAGTGGTTGATTTTCATGTAGTGAGACCGGGATTTAAACCCGGAACCTTAGGGTTATGAATCATGATAATGTTAGCTTACCTCAATAATATTGACTCCTCATTACTTGCTATTAATTGTGAAGTCTAAAAATCGCCCTGACATCCTCAGCAAATTCTTTCAAACTGCCTCCTATGTAACCTACAAAGTATTATTTTCGAAAATAATAATAGAAAACCGACCCATTTGGGTCGGTTTTAGCTTTTAAAGGTTCTTGAGCCTAGTATCTAAAATCGCCCTAACATCCTTAGCAAATTCTTCCAAACTGGCTCCTATGTTGGCTACAAAGCCTCCCATGCAAATGGGAGGCTTTTTTATTGCGACACAACGTCGAAAGCTCGCTTTCGTAAGTTGGGGAGCGATAAAAAAGCCAAACAAACACGTAGTGTTTGTTTGAAAGGCTTTGGGTAAGGTGCCAACCGAGGAAGACGTTCGAGCAGAGCGAGAACGGCAGTCCCGTAGTATCACCGAGGAAGTCGGCGAAAGAATTGAGCCGACAGTCCCGAGGAAGACAATGCGAAGCATTGGCTGTCCCGCGGTCACACAAATTCCATCAAATTATTTGTGACTCAATAATCCAATAAGCGATTTATTGACATAATAACTCTCCCTGCCTAACTTCTGCTTTTCAAGAAAATCATTCTTCACTAGTTCCTCTAAATATCTAATCGCAGTGCTTCTACTAACAGATAAATCACGCTCTATAAATTCAATTTTCGTGTAAGGGTATTTAAATAAGTTATTCAACAAGTCCTGACTATATAGTTTTGGAAGCTTTGCTTTTATTTCATGTTTATACTTTTGCATTGCCAAATGAATTGCTTTAATTAAAAGAACTCCCTCCTTAGCAGTATTTTCAACACCGTCCAAAATAAATAAAATCCAAGGTTCCCAATTCCCAGTTTCTCTTACTTTTTGAAGATGTTCGTAATAATCAGTTTTCTTATTTATGATATACCTACTTAAATAAAGCACAGGTATGTCCAATAATTTTTTATTAACTAAATATAAAATATTAATGATCCTGCCTGTACGCCCATTACCATCATAAAATGGATGAATCGTTTCAAACTGATGATGTATGATTGCCATTTTTATTAATGGATCTATATCAGCTAAATCATCATTGTTTATATACTCTTCGAGATTTTGCATTAAGCTTTCAATCTCTAATGCATCCTGAGGTGGCATATACACAACTTCACCAGTCTTTTCATTTAATAATTTAGTACCCGGGACTTTTCTAAAACCAGCATCATTTTGTTCAATAACTGATTGTATTTTCAAAATGTGGTTATTAGTTAGTAATCCGCTTGATTGTATTAAATTGAAACCTTGCTTTAAAGCCTCAGCGTACAGATGCACTTCTTTCGCTTCAGGGGATGCAAACAAATTTGAATAAACGCTACTTTGATATACCTCGGCAAATGTGCTTATTATATTTTCAATTGCAGAACTCTCCTTAGCTTCTCTTAATGTTAGTGTTTCTAACAAAATATTTT
>CANHVU010000046.1 GCA_947464275.1 Bacteroidota bacterium | reverse complement strand
TCTACTTCAACAAGCACTGTTGCATTATCAACAGTTGCTAATTCAAAAGACATTTTAAACTTTTATTTTGATGGTACAAGTTGCTATTGGAATATAGGTCAAGGATATGGTGCTGCGGCAACAACAGGTACTACTAATTTAGCAACAAGTGTAAATGGAACATTAGCTGTTGCTAATGGTGGTACGGGTGCTAATTCATTAACTGGTTTAGTTAAAGGAAATGGATCAAGTGCATTAACAGCAGCAGTTGCTGGTATAGATTATCAAGCACCTTTAACATTAACTACAACAGGAACTGGTGCAGCAACATTGTCAGGAACAACATTAAATATCCCTACTGTAACAGCTGTTACATCTACAGATGCATCTACATTAACTGGAACTGTTGTTATTGCCAAAGGAGGAACAGGCGCAACCACTGCCACAGCCGCTTTAACGAATTTAGGTGCAGCGCCAATCGCTTCACCAACATTCACGGGGTCAGTTACGGCACCTATCTATGCATCTACTCCTCAAACTTTAACCTTTGGGTCACCCATTTCTTGGAATCCTGCCAATGGCTTAAATGCCAAAGTCACCTTAACTGGAAATGGAACTTTAAGTTTTTCAGCTGCACCCGCCTCTGGATCTTATGGAACATTAGTTGTTACGCAAGGAACTGGTGGAAATTTTACACTTACATTACCTTCGACTGATAATAAAGTACTAGGATCAACATCTGGAACTACTATTGCTTTATCGACAGCTGCTGGATCAATCGACATCTTAAATTTTTATTATGATGGGTCGAAATGTTATTGGAACGTAGGTCAAGGATATGGAAGTGCATCTTCATTTACTGCAACAAATATTGCAGGAGGTGCTGCAGGATCTATTCCTTATCAAACCGCAGCAGGAGCTACTAGTTTATTGGCAAAAGGTACTGATGGACAAATATTAACATTGGCATCTGGGGTACCAAGTTGGTCTGCAGCACCTGTAACAGGTGTTTCAACTGCTACTAGTCCATTAAGTATTTCTGCTACTACCATTTCATTAGGAACAGTTCCCGTAGCAAACGGAGGAACGGGAGCGGCCACGCTTACTGGCCTAGTTAAAGGAAATGGAACAAATGCAATGACTGCAGCATTTGCTGGGACTGATTATTTAGAGCCGAATGGAAGTGCCGCTAGTTTAACAAACTTCCCTACTTTAAATCAAAATACAACTGGTAATGCTGCCAACGTAACGGGAATTGTGGCTGTAGTAAATGGAGGAACAGGGACTACTACCGGTTCAATTACTGGAACAACTGCACTTTCTTTTGCCGCGGGAGGTAGTAATCAAAATGTATCTATTTTACCTAGCGGTACAGGAAGTGTTGGGATAGGCACAAATTCTCCCAATAGTTCCGCAATCCTTGACGCCTCATCAACAACAAAAGGATTTTTGCCTCCTAGAATGACTTATGCACAAAAAATGGCAATCGCATCTCCTCCACAAGGTTTGATGATTTATTGTACAAACTGCGGAACAAATGGCGAGCCTGAATATTACAATGGAGTCGCTTGGGTTAATATGGCTGGTGGTACAGCTGCATCTGTTCCACCACCTCCGTTAGGAAGCACTTATGAAGGCGGAAAAGTGTTTTACATATTTCAACCAGGTGATCCAGGTTATGTGGCAGGAGAGACACATGGATTAATAGCAGCACCTTCAGATATACCTTCCAACACTTATCGAATTTTAGTCGGCTGTTATGGGAACTATGGAACTAGTACAGCACTTGGTACTGGAGCTGCAAATACAACAAAATTACTAGCTTGTAGTGATGCGGTGAATGCAGCAAAATTGGTGGATGCGTTAACAGTTGGAGGATATTCTGATTGGTACCTACCTAGTAAAGACGAGCTGAATATATTGTATTTGAATAGAAATTTAGTGGGTAATTTTATTGATTGGCCAGGTTACTCGTATTGGTCTTCGAGTGAGTTTTACCTGGCGTTTGCATCTCATGCATGGTTTCAAAGATTTAGTGATGGTAGTCAGGATGGGGAGGGTAAGAATTACCAAAAGGAAATTAGAGCAATTAGATCGTTCTAACAATATCAGAAAATTAGAATTTGATTTATAAAATATTTTATATGAAAAAATTAATCATCATTTTATTCTTATTGCCTACAATTTTGTCAAATGCGCAGGGATCTTTTTTTAGAGGGAATAATAATTATGTTGCACCTCCGCCTCCGCCTTTTCAAGCACCTCCAATTACTACTGGAGAAGTAACTAATGGTTTACTTTTGTATTTAAATGCTGGCAATAATGTTAGTTATTCAGGCAATGGTAATACTTGGTATGATTTAAGTGGTAATAATAATCACGGAACTTTACGCGCAAATGGCTCAGGTGCTTCTCCGATTTTTCAAAACGGAAGTTTTGCTTTTAATGGAAGTAGCTCTTATGTTTCGATAGAGTCATCTGTCATTCCAAATACTGGATCTTTTACAGTATCTACATGGGCTAAGATGCCTCCGGGTGCATTTATCGAAATGATCAATACGAGGAATCCAGCGAATCGAAGTATCGGGTTTCTTTTAACCTCTACTGGAAGGGATATACGCGCTCAGATTATTAACCCTTACGAAAATCATTTTGCCTTTTCAGGGATACATTCTGTAATTCAAGATAACACCTGGCACTTGATAACAATTACGTTTAATCAATCTAATAATACAATGACAGCATATGTTGATAATTATTTAATTGGAAGTAATACTATTGTAGCAGGGTCATTAGTTGGGCAAGGATATTTCAGTATCGGATGGGACTATGCTTGGAATGGGCCATCCTTTTATTTAGGATCTGTTGCAACTGTTTCGGTATATAACTATGCATTAAGCCTGAGTGATGTAACTACAAATTTTAACGCTATAAAATCTCGTTTTGGTTTATAGTTAACGCCCCCCCCCAAATGCCTACTAACCTAATATTTTTTAACATGCTATCGCCTCGCGAAAAGGAGGTTGCTTCTCTGATCATGAGTGGCGCCACAACCAATGAAATTGCTAAAAAGCTCGATCTTAAGCCCAATACCGTTTCTACATTCAAAAAAAAGATTTTTGCTAAGTTTCACGTAGATTCTGACGTAGACCTGTATAAAATTCTAAAAGAAAATTAATAGGCCCCCTAAACCAAACGGTCATTCCATTGTTATAACCGGCAATGGACTTAATTACCACCGATAGAATTATTGAAATGGCCTGGGAGGACCGTACCCCTTTTGAGGCTATTCATTTTCAATTTGGCGTTACCGAGGCCCAGGTAATTGAGCTTATGCGCCGCAACTTAAAGCGCAGTAGTTTTAATTTATGGCGTAAACGTGTTAATAGTGGGGTAAGTCAAAAGCACCTTGTTAAAAGGAGTGCTGCTATTAGTAGGTTTAAATGCACCAGACAGCGTGCCATTACCCATAATAAAATTAGTAAGCGCTAGTTATTTCTTTTTTTTCTTGCACCCTTCGCTGCAATAGAGTACTTCATCCCAGCAGCGTTCCCATTTTTTACGCCATGTAAAAGGCCTTTTGCATGCAGCGCAAATTTTGGTGGGGAGGTTTTCTTTTTTAGGCTTTTTCAATGGGGGGGGTGTGGTAGTTTAGAAGTTAATTTTGATACTTGTAACCCAAAGTTAGCACTCTTAAATGTATCAACAAATATATACATTAATTAATAAATTCAATATTAATATTATATATATAGTATTGGATTTAAATGTTATAAAATTAATGACAACAAGTTTTTAGCTGTTTGTTATACCCCAAGGGTATTATTAATACTTTAGATTTTATTCTGATCATAACAAGTCCATTATATATTAATATATAGTTTAATGTAACTCCATGAACTTCCCTACTTATTCTCTCATTCAAAGTACCTACTTCTTTTTATTTCTTTTTTCCATCATCGTTTTATTGGATGTCCTCATTCGGTTTAAATCTCCCGTTAAGCTAAAAATCTTTTTCTTATTATTTGTTCTTGCTATTGGCGTTGGTTCTTTCTGTTCATTTATTAGGACGAGTCCAGAACAGTTTAAGCTTATTAGAATGATTTGCCCAATGCTGCTTGGAACTTCATTGGTTCAAATATTTACTAATTTATATTTTATCCAACATAAAAAAATAGCAAACATTTATACAATTGCTGCTTACGCGATTTATATTTTTTTGATATTTTATGTAGAAGTTATAGGGTATGATACAGTATTTTCTATATCTAAAAGTGTTAATCTGCCTATTTATCTCGACTTTTTTATAGAGCTAGACTTTGTTCTATTTAATTTATTTTGTTTTTATTATATCTATAATATTTTATTTAAATTCTCTTTTAAGAATATCTATTTTAAAAAGATACAAATCTGGACGTTTTGTTTTTTCATGGTCATTGTATCAAATTTAATTATTTCCCTTTTTTCTATCATTTTTGATGTTTCTAGTCAATTCAAAGGGGTTATTACAATCATACTCGCTTTAGTAATGTTATTGATTATTTTATATAGACCTAATTTTATCAATAGAAACGGTTCAAAAATATCCTTAGGCTATTTGTTCAACAAAATCGATTTTAGTTCCAAACTTAATGAGATTGATTTTGCCTTTCATTTTTATACGAATTTGTATTACAAGAACAAAAACGCAGATGTTGCAGAATTTTCTGATATTCTGGGGGTTAGTAAAGACATCTTAATTAAGTATATCTACTTCAAATATTCGATGAGTTTTGATGAATTACTAAATAAGTCGAGGGTAGAGTACTTTGTTGAAATCATAAAAGACGCCGAATATAAAAATTACACTGTCGAAGCGTTGGCTTTAGAAGTTGGCTTTAGTTCCCGCCAACGTTTTTATCAGCCATTTAAGAAGTATCATGGCGGTAACCCATCCGATCTTATTGACATCATCAATGACTAAGTAATTGATAATCAATGTAATTTAAACTGATACTCTTGTAATTTTAAACAAAACAAGGTAATTTTCATAATTACATACGTTATTTCTCCTCTCAATTTAATTATCCAATTTTTATGGTCCAAATACTGGATCATGTCATTATTTATTTTTTTCAAGGATCTATTATCAAGATTTAAATCGAGTGATAAAAATGCAAAAAATGTATTTGATCACTACTTTTTTGATCTAAAATATTATCTAAATAAAGATGCCTCCGTTGAGCATTTTGCTCATTTGCTTAATTGTAAATCTGAAAAGTTAGATAAAATAGCTATTACTTATTATGGTAATGAATTTGACTTGCTTATAAATGAAAATAGGTACAAGCATTTCTTGAGTGAATTTGAAAGTCCATTTAATACAAATTTATCAATAGAGTCAATTATCAAATTTTCTGGGTTTGAGAGTAATGAAGATTTTGTAGAATATGTTAAGGAAATGCAAGAAAATGTCAATAAATATTAAACATTTATAAAACCTACTATAATGTCAAAAACAAAAAAACTAGACATTTTTAATTTGTTCTACAGTGGTGCTGCAGTAGTGATCTTAATTGGCGTTATTGCCAAATTATTGGAATGGCCCTTACAAGATTTGTTAATTACTGGTGGCCTTGCAATCGAAGCACTCGTGTTTGCTGTATCGGCAATTAAGTTTGTAGATGTAAAAAAGATTGAAGAGGGTGCTACCGAAGCCACTTTATCTAAGGTGGCGGATGGTTTAGGTAATATTACTGGAAATTTTGATGGAATGAATAGATCAGAGTTTGTTCAAAATTATGATAAATTTCAAGGCCATAATAATTTAGTATTAAATTTGCCTACTAATCAATTTGCAATTGATATACCATCTTCCACTAATGCAAATCATACTATTTGGCAGCTTGAACAATTAGATATACTTAGGTTAGAGCAATTAATTCAAAAAGTTGACTATACTAATGAAAACGAATTAAGTTCACTCATTATTTTATTACAATCACAGTCTGATAAGTTAAAATCTAGGCTTTGGTCAAGGTTCAAAAAGATTAAGTATAATTTTTCTACAAATTCTGGATATTCTTTTTTAAAGCTACTTGTTCAATCTACAATTTCATTTTCTAATTCAAACCATGGTGCACAAATATTCAATGATTTAATTGAATTCCAAGTTACTGAATCCAAATTTATAGTATTAAATGAAGTTATCAATTATAGTTCTGAAACTATTTATTTTGGTCCACAAAACGAATACAGTATTCATTTAAATGAATTGTTCTTAAATGGAGAACTGGAAAATCTGAGTTATATAAATACTCTCATTGATCAATTAGTTTCAGATAATGTTGCACCTAAATATAAGTTAGTACAGTTGTTTGGTTTAAGTGAATTTAACTCTAAAAAAGAGGTGTATGATAAATTAAATTATCATTTTTCTAAATCAAACATAAAACCAAATCGTACACAATTGCTATTTGTTTTACTATATAAACAATATTCAAACTTTTAAATTTAGTCTTTTATGGCGGAAGGTCAAGTTGACGTCAAAAGATATCAAATTATAAGTCTTTTGTACATTGTATTTATCTGTTTTTCAGTAATTAATATCAAAATATCGGTATTAGATTCTAATATCTATACTATTAAATCATTGCAATCGCTTCATAAAGAAGAATTAAAAAAAGTAGATATTAGTAATAAGATTATTGTTGATAACTACGATACATTAAATAAAAGTTTAAAAGCACTTTCTTATTTGAAAATAAGAACAAGATTAATTAAAAGTAGTAAAGTTATAGAAGATGTTTTAGAACATGTAGATGATGAATTTGGAAGAAATAAAACAACACTTTTTAAACAGTTTAATAGTAAAAATTTAATTGAAGATATTTTAAAAAGTAAAAAAGGTATTCCAAAATTGGAAAAAGACTTATTTGATCTATCTGATTTTATAAAAAAATCTCCTTACAAACTACAAACCTCACTAGATTCTTTAATTCCGATACAAAAAGAAATAACCACTATTAAGGGTAAGGTTGAAGCCTGGGATTATTATTTATTCATGCACAAGCCTACTGCCATTAGTTATATGCAGTTGGAGCGTATAAAATTATTGATCGCCAAAACACAGCTATTATATCAAGAGGCGGCACTTGCAGAGATTGGTTATTTGCCTACTTATTTCTCTCAGTTTAATCCTAAATTATATGTACTAAAAGCCAATGTAAAAGATTATAAAGAAGATGAAATTATCAAACCTGGACAAAAGGTTATAAGTGTTAATGACGAAGTGTTTGATGACCTATTTAAAAAGATTTTAGCTTCACTTCATACAGAGAACATCTTTGTTGGTTTAAACAATACACTTCTTAGTGATTTCTCATTTATGATGGGTAAGGATTTTGAGGTTGATATTTTACCTAAAGTAAATATCATAAAGTCTAATAATGATTATAGAGTCGTTTTTAAAAAGACTGGAGAGTATAAGCTTCGTTTTTATGATATGCGGAAAGAGCCTAAGGTACTATTTGTTAAAAATATTATGGTAAATGCACTTCCTGATCCTATTGTAAAAATTAAGGGCGATAATTTGAATAATTATGCCATTAGTATTAAAGATCTAATTAGTGCAGAGCGATTAGAAGCAAAGTTGCAGATTAACAATTTAAGTTATTTCCCAGGCAGAATAAATAGCTATAAAGTTATCCGTATTCATAATGGGAAAGAAGAAGAATCTGTTATTAATTATGGAGAACTATTTCAGTCTCCAACTCAAAAAGTAATGGGTTCTCTAGTTAAAAACGATCTTATCATTTTTGACAATTTAAATATGTCACTCGTTGATGGTTCTACTAGAATTGCTGCACCTATTGTTTATAAAATAACCAACTAATTAAAACTTACATTGAAAAGTAAATTACTATACACGCTTTTATTTTGTTTGCCACTAGCGTTATTTGGCCAGGATACCTTGTCGGGTAATTATGCTACACTTAAACTTTCGGCGGGTGTGCATATTGTAAAAGACGTGGTTACTGTTAAAGGATTGCTTACAGTAGAGCCTGGCGCTAAAATAGAATTATTAGACCCAGGTGTAATTGTGTGTGAGGGTGCTGTAGCCATTAATGGAGTCAAACAAAATATTGAATTTTATGGTAAGGTTAAAAAAGAAGGCGTAGGCTTAGTTATAAAAAACATCGATTCATCTAGTGTTAATATTGTAGGAGCCTTATTTAAGCATTTACAAATGCCTCTCTTTTTTAATTTTGGTTGGAAAAGAAATAGTGTAAACATTAGTGACAATAACTTTATTGAAAACACAGGCAAAGTTTCTATAATTCAAGTTTTAAATCCACCCTTCAGTTTTATAGCAGATCTGGGCTCTATTGAGTTTACCGTAAAAAACAACCTTTTTTCTAATAATAATGCCCCTGTATATTTTGAAGATCTAAAAAGTGATTTCATAAAATTAAGTATTGTCAATAATACATTTGCTGGCAATACCGTTTATGGTTTTAAAAATTATAATATATCTACTAACATACTTTATGGTAGATCAGATAATTATTACACCAAGTATCCGGCACTTATTGAAAATAATAGTTTTGTATATAACTATTTAATTGACAACAATACTGATACTGTGGCACATGCTGCCAATTTTGGCATCTATGGTTCAGATAAAACCTTTAAGCTAGCTAATAACTATTTAGGGTCTAATGTTAAATCAGATATTGTAAAGACAATTCATGATCAAACACTTAATTACAGCGCCCCCCAGTTACTAGTTGAGCCTTTTTTGATGGTTCCAGCTTCCACTGCTCCAACACACGTATATGCAGTTAAAGCATTAGATAACAAGCCAATTCCTGACAGTATTCTCATTACTGAGCCGCTTAAAGGCTTGGTACTAATAAGTAATAATGATGTAAACGTATCTAAATCCATTTTAGGTTTTACATATTTTGTTGGTGATAGTATTTTGCGAAAAGTAGATACAACGCTTACTTATTCGACTCAGTCAAATGGTAAAACTAGTACGTTAAACATTACCAAAGTAATCAATACCAACAAAAAACCGAGTTACTACACACTCTCTGGTATGGTAGATAATGCAGGTAGAGCTGTACCGGATGTAAAAGTTGGATACAACGCATGGCTGAATGAAAACAGGGCAAGAAAACTATTTTCTGAAATTATTGATATGAATAGCAAATCAATTGCAGATAGCATTAAGCTAGCCAATAATTCAGCAGATTCAATAAAAAATACTTTTCAAAAAATTGAAGCACCTATTAAAAGCAGAATCGAAGTAGGTCTAGTAACTGGTGGCGCTATTTTTACTGGCACCATTAGCAGCTCAGGATTATTTAACAATCAAATGAATATTGCGAATGGAGTGCACATGAAATTTACTCTATTTTCAAACATTAGTGCAGGATTAACAGTCTCTAGTTTTAAGCTAAGTAATTCGGACCTTACCTCAAATAATAACGATCAGCTTGCGCGTGGTATGAGTTTTAGTACTTCCATGTTAAGTGTATCTCCGTCTATCAATTATGATTTTGTAGATAATCGTTTATATACGAAAGCTAGAAAAATCAGGCCTTCTATTGGTGTAGGACTTGATATCAGTTCATTTGCTCCTTCTGGTACATACAACGGTGTGGAATACAAATTGCAACCCCTTGGAACTGGCGGACAGTTTACTGATAGTACCAAAAAGCCATATTCTTTGTTAGCATTGGGTTATTTCTTTGATTTAAAAGTAAAATATCAGATAAATAGGTCCAATAGTGTTGGTATTCACATTTCATATCATAAAAGCATGTCTGATTATTTAGACGATGTTGGCCCAGATGAATTTCCGGATGCTAATAAAATGCTCGCTTCAGGTGTATCTGATCCGGCCGCTGCACTTTATTTTTCTAATCCAACTTCACGAAATATAAATGGACAGTTTAGAAATAGCCCTAATAATTCGAAAGACAGTTATGTAATTTTTGGAATCTTTTATGCTAGAAAACTTTTTAAATAAGACGCTATGTTAGAAAAGATGATATCCTTAAAAAAACATGGTTACTTACTGGCATTATTGATGCTCTTTCAATTTTGTACAAAAAAAGTAGTCCTCACAGATGTAGAGTTTCAAAGGCAATTACTAGCTGGTACTGGAACCTATCAAAATATGGAGCGTAGTTGGAGATTGGATTCTACTTACATTAATGGGGTTGCTATTTCATTAACGACTTACCAAAGAACCTTTGTAAAAACATTTATGCACGATGGTATTTATAAAGATTCTGAACTAAACAATGGTACTTGGGAGCTATCGAAGTTAAATACATTAAGGCAAAAAATAACGTATAGCACTACTAGTAAAATAGATAGCTGCAGTTTTGAGATTTTACTAATTAATGCAGCTCAATTAAAATTAAAGCTTAACAACGCTACAGTTAAAACCGAATATTTATTTAAAATAGCTAACTAGCCTTGAAGTTTATACTTGCCATATTCTTTATGTTACTTGTTGGGTTTGCTAAATCGCAAATCTCAATAGGCTATTCTATTGGTGTATTTGGAGAGAATTTGAAAATTGATAGCTACAGCAATCCACTAGCTATTACTTCTAAAACCTGTATTCAAGTAACCAATGGTGTTGCTAAGTTTTTAGTAAGTGGTAAAGGTCTTTACTTAAACGCTTGTGCGGTAAAAGAAACAGAGATAAAATTAAACATACTTGTCGCGCCTAATCCTGCTACCGAGTATACGGTTGTAAAATTTGGAACCAAGCTTCAATATCAAGAGCGTTTTAATATCCAGTTGTTTGATGGGGCAGGGCAGTTGGTGCAAAAGCATGTTACCACGCAATCGCAGCTACTAGCAGGCTTTAAAATTACCACCGGAAATTTAGCACAAGGGATATATTTTATAAAAGTATTTTCTTCTACTATCAATGAAGTTGTAAAAATTATTAAAAATTAATTTTGTGAATAGAATCATTAAAGCATTTATATTTTTAATTCTGTTGCTTGCTTCAAAAAGCATGATGGCCCAGGGGCAAGTAGTACCTGATGGAATACTGTTTCAGGCGGTAGCAAGAGATGCCAACAACAATGCAGCAGGCAATAGAAATGTATATATTCAAATCTATATCAAAAAAGGAACTATAACAGGATCGACAGATTATAGCGAAAGCTTTAAAGTTGTATCAAACTCAGAAGGTATTTTTTCAATTATAATTGGACAAGGCACAAGAATGAGTGGGCCATCTGGTTTAAAAAAATTAGACTGGGCTAAAAGCTTATATTTTGTAAATATTAAAATTGCGATTGAGCCAACGCTTACAAATCCTGACTGGAAAGCTGATAATAATTATGTTGATATTGGTACGTCGCAACTTTGGACAGTCCCTTACTCTTTTGCTGCTGAAACCTCAAAATATGCAGATTCTGCAGTTTCTATATCCGGTATTTTACCAGGATCTAAAGGGGGAACAGGTGTTGCAAATACAGGTAAAACTATAACAGTTGCTAATAATTTGATTACAAAAGGAATTGGTGATTTAACAATCACAACAACCGCTGCTAGTGATGTAATATTCCCAAGTTCTGGAACTTTAGCTAACACTCAATATGTTTCAGATAGAATTGGTCAAGACACCATTTCATTATCTAATAGGATAGACTCATTAAAAGCTGTAAATAATTTATCTTCTACATTAAAATTAAATATTTCTGATACTTCGTTGATGTTGCAAAGACGGATTGCACGAGATACAATATCATTATCGAATAGAATAAATACAAAACTTTTTGTTTCCGATACTTCAGCAATGTTATCTAATAGATTTGCACGCGATACAATAGGGCTTTCTAATCGTATTATTAGAGATTCTATTTTAATAACAAATAATAAACAAGCAATTATTGATACTGCAGCTGCAATTAGAGTAAAGTTAAATGATAAAATTGAGGTTAGTCAATTTCCTAATTTAATTCAGCCATTTCTTGCGAATACAATTTACAGTTTTAAGGATACATTAACTTTATCAAATAGAATTAATGCAAAGCTTAATATTTCAGATACTTCTGGGATGTTAAGCTCAAGAATCGGAAGGGATACTATTTCATTATCAAATAGGATAAATAAGAAATTAAATATTGCCGACACCTCTACGATGTTGAGTAGTAGGTTTGCACGAGATACTGCAAGTTTGAGTTCAAGGATTGATATTTTAGCGGGTAACACTGGTGCAGTCATGAGTGCTAAATTGAATATTTCAGATACTTCTGGGATGTTAAGCTCAAGAATCGGTAGGGATACTATTTCATTATCAAATAGGATAAATAAGAAATTAAATATTGCTGATACCTCTTCGATGTTGAGTAGTAGGTTTGCACGAGATACTGCAAGTTTGAGTTCAAGGATTGATATTTTAGCGGGTAACACTGGTGCAGTCATGAGTGCTAAATTGAATATTTCAGACACTTCTGGGATGTTAAGCTCAAGAATCGGAAGGGATACTATTTCATTATCGAATAGGATAAATACGAAATTAAACATCGCTGATACCTCTTCGATGTTGAGTAGTAGGTTTACACGAGACACAGCAAGTTTGAGTTCAAGGATTGATATTTTAGCAAGTAATACTGGTGCTGCTACAACTACCAAACTAAACATATCGGATACTGCAGCGATGTTGTCAAATAGAATTGCACGAGATACAGTTTCATTGAGTAATCGAATCAATTCCAAATTAAATTTATCGGATACTGCAGTAATGTTGTCTAATAGATTTGCACGCGATACAATAGGGCTTTCTAATCGTATTAGTAGAGATTCTATATTAATAGTAAATAATAAGCAAGCGATTATTGATACAGCAGCTGCTATTAGATTAAAGTTAAATGATAAAATTGAGGTTAGTCAATTTCCTAATTTAATTCAGCCATTTCTTGCAAATACAATTTATAGTTTCAATGATACAATGACTTTATCAAATAGGATAAATACCAAGTTAAACATATTAGACACTGCAGCAATGTTGACTAATCGTATAGGCCGAGACACAGCAAGTTTGAGTTCAAGGATAGATATTTTAGCAAGTAATACTGCTGCAGTGACGAGTGCCAAATTAAATATATCTGATACATCAACAATGTTGAGTAATCGATTCGCAAGAGATACTGCATCATTAAGTAACCGAATCAATACTAAATTAAACATTGCCGACACTTCAGCTATGTTGACTAGCAGGTTTGCACGAGACACAGCTAGTTTGAGTTCCAGGATAGATATTTTAGCAAGTAACACAGGTGCTGCTACAAATGCCAAATTAAATATATCGGATACATCAGCAATGTTGACTAACCGGATAGGTCGAGATACTATTTCATTAAGTAGCCGAATCAATACCAAATTAAATATATCGGATACATCAGCTATGTTGTCTAATCGTATTGGCCGGGATACAGCAAATTTGAGTTATAGGATAGATATTTTAGCAAGTAACACAGGTGCGGCTACAAATGCCAAATTAAATATATCGGATACAGCAGCAATGCTGAGTAACCGTATAGGTCGAGACACTATTTCATTAAGTAACCGAATCAATACCAAGTTAAACATTGCTGATACTTCTACGATGCTGAGTAGTAGGTTTGCACGAGACACAGCAAATTTGAGTTCTAGGATTGATATTTTAGCAAGTAATAC
>CANHVU010000045.1 GCA_947464275.1 Bacteroidota bacterium | reverse complement strand
GAAGCCTTTACTGCTAGAGGTATTCCTTGGGAATTGTTCTTCGTAATTAATTGCAATTCAAGTACACAAGCATATCAAATTGAAAAGCACATCAAGAAGATGAAATCGGCAAACTATATCCGTAACTTTTTAAAGTATCCTGAAATTGCTGACAAACTCTTAGAAAAATACAACTAACTGGTTCGGGATGCGCTTCGCTAACATCCACGAACAGCGGGTTCTAATTCCAAGTTGAACCAGTTTCTCTGCATCTAAACAAATTAGTTATAGGTAGGTATTCTTAATTCATAATTAACATCATAAGGGACGATAATACGTTAGTGGAACAGGTTAATTAATACTACAAATGATTTAAATATTCGATTATAGAAATCATTAAGTTAATACCCATAATAGCCTCTAGATTGTAATTTTGCTCAATTAGATCACACCAATAATTATCCTTAAGATTATTTACTTTCCGGTAATTTTGAAGTACCTCGGATCTAAGGTCGATTTCTTTCCAAAGGTGCTGCCCACCCCTAGACTCAGTACATTTCGATTTTACTAGTTCTTGAATTATTAGAATCTTATCTGTTCCCATTGAGTTGACATAGGTAATTGCTTTGAATATTTTATTCATACATTCAACTTTCTTCATGTAATCGGTTTTAATTGTGCAACTCCCCCAGTTTACTTTTGTATTCAAGTAGGAGTAACTGAATTTTTTATAACATGCTTGACATTGTTTTGTGTGGTTTTCCAAGATATTTTCATGATATATTGTGCATTGGGAAAACGACCGATTAGAGAAACTAATAAATAATAAAATAAGTACTAATGAGAGATACTTAAAAAAATCGTGTTGTTGTTTTTTCATGAAATAAAATTTTAGTTATTAAATTTTGAAATAAATAAAAGTTTTTGAAGGAGTTTTTTGTATTAATAAATTTTAGATTTTTATTGCCCCATCTTGAAGAGTATAAAGTCTGGTTTTTCTTCAGTTTTTATTACTTTCCAAGTATGTTCACCTGACCGGCTCTCTTTGCAACCTTTAACATAGCATCCGTTACCTGAACCTAGCTCTGACTCGTTACTTTTCAAGAAAGCTAGATATTCCAGATAAATATGTTGATACTCTTTATCTCCGTATTTTTCGAAGTCAGGTGCGTTAAACTTTGTTTGTTCATTAATACACTCATGATAACAAAACTTGCATTCCTTAGTAAAAATTTCTTTGGTATATTCAATTTTAAATGAATACTTAGCTTTTTTTCTCCACTCTACATGCTCCTGTATAAACTTTTCTTTAGCAGCTTGCCTCTTTAGTTCTTTTTCTCTCTCTTCATTCGCTAATCGTTCTCTCTCCAATTTTTGAGCCTCCATTTGAATGGGATGTAATCTTTGATTAAATGTTCTAAGCTCGTTAGATATGATTTGGTTTTCAGTATTTAAAATACACAAGAGAACTTTATTATCAGAAGTCTCTAACTTTTGATAATTAAGCTTTGCTAAATCATCAACTATTTTAAAATTCCTTCTTAATAATTTGCTAATTGAACTATCTCTATCTAAAATTATTCTTTCTGAAACATATTTATATGTTTTTATAGTTTTTTTATACTGGTCATAGAGTGACGCCAGTTGAATAATCGTATTTTCTACATTATCTCTAAAATTAGCCAGATTTTCCTCGTAAGTAGTTTCATTAGATGGAGGTATACCAAAAGATGCAGATGCAAGTCCTTTCAATAATTTCTTTCCTTTACTACTTTTTATTTTTGCTGTGCATATAACATTAATTGAATCCTCATTTACTGTAAATTGAGAGTAAACAATATTAGAATGAGATAAAAGTAAAATAAAAAAAGTAAGTCTTACGGGTGTCGTAAAACGATTGATGAGTTGATTCATAGAATTAATTTAAATTTTTGATTTCCTACTCTTTAGGCTTTTCGGACACTCCCCATAATAATTATTTAAGTGGTATCTGGCTTCCACTTTGGTTTTAATTTTTCCAGCTCGTAAATCTCCTGAATTAGGCTTCGTTTTTTATTTGTAATGTCTATACTTAACATTATTAAAAATTAAACGTTAACCAATGTAAGTTAAGCATATTATAAAGTTATATTTTGCAAACCTAAGAAAATAACAACAATTATTATTTGTAATGTACAATTATTAATTGTATGATTGCATTATGAAAACAACAATTTCAGATAATATCAGACTAATTAGAGAATCAAATGGATTTAGTCAAGAGTATGTTTCTAAAAAGATGAAGGTTACCCAACAAGCATATTCTGCCATGGAGAAGAAGCCTGAAAACATGACTCTTGCAAGATTGAAATCACTAGCGTTGATCTTAGATGTTACATTGATTTCACTAATTGGGGAGGATAGCGCTTACTTTCAACACAACTTCAACCAACAAGGTGGTCAAGCTGCTACACAAATGGTATTCCATCGAGATGCAGATGATACAAAGTCTTTATACGAACGATATATTCATCAGTTAAAGGAGGAAGTTGATTTTTTGAGGAGTCAATTGAAAAAGTGAATACCAATCGTTTATTCGGTTGGCTTTTTTCTTTTAGATAAAATAATTTCTTATCGGTATTATTTTTACTTTTGGCAAATGAAAATTTCGATGATTGTAGCTGCTGACGAGCAAAATGGAATTGGGTTAAACAATGAATTACTGTGTCACTTGCCTGCTGATTTAAAATATTTTAAAAGCCTAACTACAGGTCATGCTATTTTAATGGGTAGAAAAACTTTCGACAGCATTGGAAAACCATTACCCAATAGAACCAATATAATTATTAGTAGAAACACTAGCAACATCGAAGGATGTCACGTATTTAATAGCATTGAAGCAGGTATTGATTTTGCAAAATCGTTAAACGAAACCGAACTTTTTATCATTGGTGGTGATAGCATTTACAAACAAAGTTTAGCATTCACCAATGTCGTTTATTTAACACGCATTCACCACACGTTTAATGCTGATGCCTTTTTTCCTTCGCTTAAAAACAATTGGCAATTAACCAATGAGGAAAAACACTTAGCTGACGAAAAGAATAAATTTGATTATAGCTTTCAAGTTTTTGAAAAGATTTTGCTTTAACTATTTTATTTTCTTGACTACTCCAATAGTTTACCTTGTTTTATTTTTTCATTCAAGAATTCGCCTGATGAATTATTTTCTAGTGCCTTGTTCCAATATTTGATTGCTTCGGTTTTTTCTCCTAATTGATATAAAATATCTCCATAATGCTCCAAAACTTCACCACTATTTGGTGAAATAGTTAAAGATTGTTCTATATAATTTTTAGCTTTTTGATACTCTTTTTTCTGATACAGAATCCACCCATAAGTATCTAAATAACTGGCACTATTAGGCTCTATTTGTAAGCTTAAGTAACTCATGCTATCAGCTTTGTCTAGTTTTTCTTTTCTTAAACTTAAAAAGTAAGCATAGTTATTTAATGCATAAGCATTTTTAGGGTCTAACAATAAGGCTTGTTCGTATATAGAATCTACCAAATTATTTTTTTTAAGTTTATGCGCAGCATCACCAGCAATGCTTAAAAATTGGATTTTTAACTCATCATTATCCACTATATATTCTAAGCCTGCTAAGGCTGTGCTTAAGGCAGCTTCATAGTTTTTTTGTTGATAATTGGTAATTGATTTAAAATTATAAAACAGAGGTTCAGTTGGAAACAAACTAATGGCATTCTCACAGTCTGAGAGCAATTTTTCATTATCGTTTAACTCTTGGTCACAAAACAAAATTTGTTGCCAAACCATATGATTAGTTGCATCAATTTTAGTTGCACTCAAATATTCTTCGCGAGCCTGTTTGTATAACTTATCTTGCATTAACAAATCACCATGCAGCATAAAGCCAGTTGCTTCTGCTTTATTGGCTTGTTTAAAGATATTTACTAATTCATATCCTTGTAAATGCTGTTCTTTACTTGCTTGTGGCGAAACAAAAGGAATCAATATTTGAATTTTATATTTCACCTCCATATCGTTGGAGGCGATGGCTGTTTTTAAGTATTTATAAGCCAATGAACTATTTTTTTTAGAGCCATAATAATCGCTTAATGCAATGCTGGCATATCCATTAGTAGAGTCTTGCTTTAAAATTTCATTATAAATTTCAATTGCTTTTTGCTCCTTTTTTTTACTTAAATACAAATCAGCTAGCATGCCTTTATATTTAACATCGGGATATAATTTTATTAATCTTTCTACCTCCGAAATAGCCTTATTTATTTTATTGCTTTGTAAATAAACTTGTTCTTTTTTTATGATTACTTCCTCTTTAGGACCAATCAGTTTTTCAATTTTATTAAGCGTTTTTATTGATTTGCTAAACTTGTTTTCATAAAAATAATTAGTTGCTGCTTCGTATAAATAATTTAGTTCAGGCTTTAAATTTTCATACATATGAATATATAACTCTGCCGATTTTTCGTAGTTTCGGTTTGTTTTGTATAAATCAGCTAATAAGTTATTGTACCAAATGTTTTTTGGGTTAAGCTGCACAGCCAATTGCCCAAAACGAACAGCTTCTTTTATATTTTTCTTTACATAATTAATTTCGGCTATTTGGTAGTATACATTGGCATTTTCTTTGTCTAAAATAATCGCCTCTCTGAATGAAAGGTCTGCTTCATCCAAATTACCAAGCATTTTTTCTTTCATGGCTTTAAAAAAAACCTTGTCAAAAGCTAAACGTTGTTCTTCATTTAAGTTTCCGGTTTGCCCGTTGGCTATAGTTTGCGCTAATAGTGCACCAATTAAAAATAGGTTATAAATGTACTTTTTCAAAATTAAATTCTCAAAAACAAACATACATATTTTGCATGTTTTTTAATACTTTTTATCAAAGCATATTACCATTTAAACAATTATACCAATACCTTCTGCTTTAGCATACTAATTTTAAATGAAATGATAAGGATTAATTATAAATCTTATTTTTGGACACTTACTATATTAGTTTGATGTATTGTTATTGACTAATAGCTAAAAAGCCCATTACAATCAGTTGTATTGGGCTTTTTGTTCGGTTAAATCTAGACTAATTTTTCATGTTAACCAATTTGGTTTTTTCTAAAATGGTTATGGCACTGCCTTTTATTTCAATAATTTTTTCTTCTTTAAAGTCAGATAAGGTGCGGATAACCGTTTCGGCTGCGGTACCAACTATACTTGCCAAATCTTGCCTATTAACCGAGAATGTAAATGGAGTTTCGTTTTTGGTATTATAGGTTTTATCAAGCATTATTAAGCTTTCGGCCACACGTTTTCTAACCGAATTATAAGCCAATTTAATCATACGGTTTTGAGTTTCTACTACATTTCCTGCCAACATTTTTATAAAAGTGTTAGCCACCATGCGGTTTTTTGAAATCAATTCGTAAAAATCGTCTTTTGGAATAAAGTAGGTAATTGTTTCTTCTAAAGCTTCTGCATTATCAGAGTAATTTGCATTTTCTAATAAATTAATATAACCAAAAAAGTCGCCAGCTTTGTATATGTTCGATATATAATCTTTATCGTTTATGCTGGTTTTATAAGTTTTTACTGAACCTTTTTCAATAAAATAAATGCCTCGTGGAATATTGTCTTCGCTGTAAATAGGTTGTTTCTTTTTAAAAACCAATCGTTTTCTGTCTTTCGATATTTTATCAAAATCATCTAAAGTGATGGCCGTTTCTATAAAGGTTTCAATACCTTCAATTGATTTTTGAAAATCGGTTTGTATGGCACTTACTTTACCTAATCTTACTTCAATGGCTTTTAATAAATCGGCATCTTCAAAGGGTTTGGTTAAATAATCATCTGCACCCATGTTCATGCCTTTGCGCATGTCGGTTAACTCGGCTTTGGCTGTTAAAAATATAAAGGGAATAGAAGCAGTAGTGGTTTCGCTAGATAATACATTTAACACGCCATAACCATCTAGTTCTGGCATCATTATATCGCAAATAATTAAATCGGGCAATAAGTATTTGGCTTTAGCTGCTCCATCTTTACCATTTACTGCTTGTTCTACTTTGTAGCCTGCTATTTCAAGTATTTCAGCAATGTTTTCTCTTACGTCTTTATTGTCTTCAATTAATAATATTTTTTTCATAGGGGTGTTAGTTCAATTCTGGTGTTAAAATAATGGGTATATTTACTTTAAATGTAGTTCCTTGGTTTAATATACTTGTAAAAGTAATATTGCCACCAATTAGTTCAATGTATTTTTTTATGATATTTAGCCCAATGCCTGTGCCTTGAATATTGGCAGCATTTTGAGCTCTATAAAATCGTTCAAAAAGGTGTTTCTGTTCTTTTTCAGGAATGCCAATTCCGTTGTCGCTTACACTAATTACAAATTCGTTGTTTTCGTTGGTTAGGCTAATTTTTATCTCCCCATTATCGGGCGAGTATTTAATGGCATTTGAAATCAAGTTTTGTAAAATGGTTCTAATTAATTTTTTATCGTGATGAATTTGTAAATTAGTAGGGGAAAGCTGTAATACAACGCGTTGTTTTTCTTTTAAAACGTCTTTCACATCTTCAATATGTTGGTTGATAAAATCTACCAAATCAAAAGTGTCAGGTTCTATTTTAAAATGCCCAGTATCCAGCTTTTCTACTGATAAAAAGTACTCCAATATTTCGGTTAAATTGGTAATAGCCGATTTAATTTTAATTGTATGCGATTTAAATTTGTTATCATCCTTTAATTCATAATACTTGGTCATTAAGTTAAGCGATGAAAGTATGGTGCTTAAAGGTGTTCTAAACTCGTGTGAGGCCATTGAAATAAACCTCGATTTCATTTCGCTCAGTTCGTTTGCTTTGTCTAAGGCTTGCCTAATTTGTTCTTCAGCTTCTTTAATTTGAGTTATGTTTAAACCCACCACCACCATGCGTTCTATTTTGTTATGATCATCTTTTATGGGTGTGGTATAAAATAAATAATTATTGTTGCTAAAGTTTATTTCATACACCTCATTATGACCTTGTAAAGTGCTTTTTAAATAATTGTGGTGTATCTGGCCAGTTTTTTCGCCAAAAGTTTCACCAATTGTTTTTCCTAAAAAGTCTGATTTGTTTAGTCCTAGTTTTTGAATTTCTTGACCTTCTATAAACTCGCAAATAAAGCTTTTATTATAAACACCAATTATTCCGTTCGGATAGTTTTTGGCAACCACAGCTAGCATTTGTTGCGATTTTACCAATGCAATTTCAGCAATTTTGCGTTGCGTTATATCTTGCGTAAAGCTAAATAAATACTGAGCTTCGTGGTTGTCGTTATACCTTATTTTGCTTTCAATATAAATGTATTTTATTTTGTTATTGGGCAATACAAAACGCACTTCAATGCTTGAAATATTTTTACCGGCTACTACTTGTTTACAATAGTTTTCGAACAAACTTAGATCTGTTGGGTGAATGATACTTTTTAAACCATTGAAATGATTTCCTATTTGGGAAGATGACATTTCTATAATATCAAAAAATTCTTTTCCAAATTCTACTTCATTGGTAGCTAAGTTTAAGTTATAACCTGACGATTTTCCAATTCGTTGGGTTTCACGTAGCATCAGTTCACGGTATTCTAGTTCTTTTTGAGTTCGCTTGTTTTCTTCAATTTGGTTGGCTAAAACTTGATTGGTTTCCTCTAGTTTTATAACCGCCAAACTTAATTGTGATGTTCTTTCTGCAACACGCTTTTCCAAATCTTGGTTTAGATCCTTTATTTGCTGTAAATGTTTGGCATGTTCAAGTGCATATCTTATGGCTCTTTCAAGCTGTTCAGCATCAATTTTTCCTTTAACCAAATAGTCAGACGCACCAGCTTTCATTACCTCTAAATCAACTTTACTATCAGCTAATCCTGTTAAAATAATTACTGGAACATCAGGAAACTGAGCCCTGAGTTTTTTTATTACATCTAAACCTGTTTCAAGACCAAGTCTATAATCTACCAAATAAATATCGTAAGGAGTATTTTTTTTGATGGCCTCCTCATAACTTTCACTCCAGTCTATTTCGCATTTTTTACCTTGAACACTTTTAAGTAAATCTTTGGTAATTATAAAATCTTCCTCGTCATCGTCAATCAATAAAATGCGGCAAGTGTTTTTCATAAAAAAATATATAACTAGTTATTACTAGGAAGTTCCACAATATCGAGCCAATAGGTACCAAGCGTTTTCATCACGTTAATCATACCTTCAAAAGTTACTGGTTTGGTTATAAATGAGTTTACACCCAAATCGTAAGTTCTAATAATATCTTCTTCAGCTTTTGAAGTAGTTAAAATTACCACAGGAATACGTTTTAAATGCTCGTTCGATTTGATTTCTTTAAGCGCTTCTCTGCCGTCTTTTCGTGGCATGTTTAGGTCTAAAAGAATCAATCCTGGTGCTGGAAACTTGCTTTTATCTGAATAATCACCTTTGTTATGCAAGTAATCCATTAAATATTCTCCATCTTCTACAAAATGAACAGTATTTTTTACCCTGCTTTCTATCATAGCCTCGCGGGTTAACATTCTGTCTTCTTCATCGTCTTCGGCTATTACTATATGAATACTTTTTGCCTTTAAATCCATTTTATTTAAGTTGTTAAATGCGTGATAATTTTATTATAAATGTAGTTCCAACTCCTAGTTGGCTTGTAAATGTAATATTTCCACCATGTCTATTGGCAATTTTTTTACATACGGCCAATCCAATTCCGGAACCATCGTATTTATTTCCATTCAATCGCTGAAAAATAGTATATACTTTTTCTGAATATTTTTCGTCAATTCCAATTCCGTTATCAGCTATGAAAATTTCTACATACTGCGCATTTATATCGTTAGCAGTAATGGTAATTTCCATATTTCTTTCTTCGTGTTTAAACTTAATGGCATTGCTTATCATGTTTTGAAACAATTGGCGCATTTGGGTTTCATCACCTAAAATGACTGGCATTTTTTCAAAGTTAATTTTGGTGCCTGTTTTTTCGATTAATAGTTCCAAATCTTCTAAAACATCTTTTAGCACATTGCTTAAATCAACCCTTTCGAACGAAGAGGTTTTGCTCGAAATTCTTGATAATTCTAATAAGTCGTTTATAAGCCTTTGCATTCTGTTGGATGCATTGATAATGCGCTGCAAATAGTCTTTACCTTGCTCGCTTAATGCAGCAAATTCCGATTTTTGAAGCCTATCGGCAAAAGCTTGTACTTTTCGCAATGGCTCTTGTAAATCGTGCGATGATATGTAGGCAAAATCTTGTAAGTCTTTATTACTTTGCTCTAGTTTTTTACTGTAATCTTCTATGTCGTTTTGGGCTTTTTTTAATACCGAAATATCATGTAAAACGCCTGCAAAAAGTTTTCTACCATCGTTTAATTGAACATCGCAAACGCTTAAAAAAAACGGAAAAATGCTTCCATCTTTTCGTTTGCCTTCTACTTCGCGCCCTATGCCAATTATTTTTTTCTCTCCAGTATCTAAATGGTGTTTTAAGTAACCATCATGATTAGTTCTATCGGGCTCAGGCATCAAAATTTTTATATTCTGACCAATCATTTCTGTTTCTGTAAACTGAAACATTTTGGTTACAGCGCCATTTGTTGACTCTATTATTCCCCGTTCATTAATTACAATCATTCCGTCTACAGCATTATTAAATATGGCACGTAGCGTTTCCTCACTTATCAAAATTTTTGATTGTTTTTCCATTTCAAAGCAAATATTAAAAACTATTTTCAAATAAAAATAGCTAACTTTAAAATTAAAATTAGTTATTTTACTTATAAATATAATTTTTTGTTCAAATAGTGTAATTAAGTTTATGATAATTAGCGTATTGTTATTTGTTTTGAAATAATTAATAAGGGTAAGCAGCGTTTCAATTGTTATAGCTGTCAAATGGATATTGAGTTTAAAAAATTGCCTTTAATATTGAAGCATAAAAAATCGGGAATTACCGATCATGAACTAGTACAACGGTGTATTAAAAATGATGCTGTTGCTCAAAAAATACTTTTTGAGCAGTATGCCCCTATGCTTTTAGGTGTAAGTTTTAGGTATGCCAATTTAGAGGCTGAAGCGCACGAAATTTTGCAAATAGGTTTTATAAAAATATTTAACAATCTCTCTAAATTTCGTTTTGAATCAGGTTTAGCTACTTGGCTAACTCGTATTATTATAAACACTGCACTCAATTATTTAAAAGCAAATGAAAAGGTAAAGTGGGAAGCCAATATTGAAACCATTTATGAAAACAACGATTTTGTGGTGGAACAATTGCATCAAATTGATTTAAAAGTTTTGATGGATTGTATTCAACAATTGCCAACTGGCTATAGAATTGTTCTCAATATGTTTGCTATTGAAGGTTACTCACATAAGGAAATAGCCGAAGAATTAAAAATTACCGAAAGCACCTCTCGCTCCCAATTTGCCCGAGCCAAAGTACTACTCGAAAAGAAATTATTAACCCTTGGATTTGATATTAAAAAGTATGCAGGACGATAAATTTAACAACATATTGAAAGATAGAGCCAAGGAGTTTGTTTTGTTACCCAATGCAAACGCTTTTGATACTATTTTGGCTAATCGTAAAAAAGCTAAACGCAAACGTTTTTTTGTTTTTGCATCAGTTTTTGTTTTTTTAGTAGGACTTAGTACAACCATTTTTTTGGTTAATAATCAAAATTTAGAGTCTTTTAAAGTTAATCAAATTACTAAATTAGAAAGTAAACCTAATTTATCAAAAGTACCAATTATTTCTAAAGAGGTAACTGAAAATAGTGATGATGAAATTATTGTTAAAAAAAATAAGATAAAACAGAATGGCCAAATAATCAACTTGTTGCATAACGATAAAATAGTCTGCAAAATTTCAAATTCTAATAAAGCTAGCTCCAATAAAACAAATATTGTAATCCTTGATAAAGAGGTTACCATACATAAGAGTAGCGAATCATTAAATGATTTTAAATTACAAGAAGTAAAAAATGCATCACCTTATTTGGATAGTTTTTCTGTTGCAAAACAAGCTATTGATTCTAGTGAAAATGAAGATTCAAGTTTCGCATATAAAACAATTGTAGTGAAGGAAATAAATGATTCATTACAAAATAGTGTTGCTGCAATGGCTGTTTCTAACAATCAAAATAGTTATAAAATAAAGGAGCCGATACATTTCAGTCTGTCAGTATTTAATCATTATATGCTTTTAAATAGGGCTTATAATGGTGCTGATAATGAGTTGATAAATAGTATGTTTGGTTTGCATTATAATGATCAAGCAAATCAATCGTATTCACTTGGTTTTCTTTTTGGTTTAACTCATAAAAAAATGAGTCTAAAATTTGGTTTTGCCTACAATAATGTTCAATTTGATAAACTTTTTATTGAGCCTAATTCGATGGGATTAGGAGCTAATATCAATAAAGGAGCATTGATAAACGATTTTGGCTATAACATAAATGTTATCGACCAATCGCTTTCGTTTGTTGAAATGCCTGTTTTGTTGGGATACACCATTGGTAGTAAAAAAATAAATTACACATTAGAAACGGGTTTAGCCTTTCAGTATTTGACACAAACCAATACTTATTTACTAACTTCAGATGTTAATGGTTATAGTTATAACACTAGGAATGATGCTGTTAACAATAGATTCAATCAATTTCAACTTGCTGGTCAGCTTTCGTTTTTAATAAATTATAACTTAACAAAGCATATTTCTATTTATGGCGGTCCTTTAACTAAGTTTCACGTAGGTCAATATTTTAAACAAGAATTTACTGATAGAAATGCGCCAATTTATGTTGGATTAAATTCTGGAATAAATTTTAAATTTTAGTGCAGCATTTTTTATCTTTGTTTTGTCTAATCCATAAACTATTAATTGAATAACATTTATGAAAAAGTTAATTTTAACAATGAAGCCAATTGTATTATTGGCAATGATTTTAAGTTTGAGCATTACAAGCTGCAAAAAAGGTTGGTGGGGAACAGATGAAGGAAATGGAAATGGCAGTGGAGGAGGTAGTAATGTAAGTATTGCAGCCAAAGGAACTGTGGTTTACCAAGGGTGCGGTTTAAGTATTTATGGAAAAAATTTGTGGATTAAATTAGATGATGGAACTTTATTACAACCTTGTGCGCAATCTTTTCAAACTTTATGTCCTATCATATTACATGAAGGCGATAGGGTAGATTTAAAATATAGCAAATACACGGGTAATGCACAATCATTTGAAATTTATTGTAAAATAGCCAACTTTCGTTTTACAAGAGCCACAATTGATTTTATTAATGTGTTAAATGATAATAACTGCAGAATAATTGACTTTCCTGCTAATTATGACCAACTAAATACAGCATCAATAAATATAATGAATGCTAAAATTGAAGGAGGTAAATTAACTTTTAACATTGGCTTTGGTGGCTGTAGCAATAGTGCGAAACAACGTTTTAAACTAATTTCTAAACCTACCAATGATAATGATATGATGACTTATGAAGTTAAGTTAACTGATGAAAAAGAGGAACTTTGCCAGGCTTATTTTACCGATGATATTTGTTTTGATATTTCACCAATGAAACATTTAATTGATGGAAAAGTAAGGATTAGAATCGTTGGATTTGATAAAGAGTTTATATACTAGAAACTATTTTCCAATAAAAAAAGCTACATCAAATTTTGGTGTAGCTTTTTTTATACCATCATGGAAGTGGTTTCATGTACTATGGAACCAATCCATTGTTTTTTAAATCATGAAGTGGGGTAGGAGGTACTCTATGATTTTATTTAAAGGAATAAGATGATTTCAGGAATTTAAGTGTAAATTTTTATTTCTTACACATGCTAAATATTTTTCCGTATTAATAAATTACTTATTCTTTCTTTTCAAGGCTCTATTGCGTTCTACTGCACGGTTTCTAGGTTTGGTTTTGTTAGGATTTCTTCGTCTAGGGCCACCCAAATTTTCTTTGGTGTTTTTGGATTTCTTTTCGTGAAACGATGGATTAGCGTTTTTATTTTTCTTTATTTTTAAATAATTCTTAGCACCAACTTCTGGTTTTTCATCAGCAGCAAAAACAGTTGAAATTATTACATCCTTTGGCATTTCTACCAATGGAATTTCCATTTTCATTAATGTTTCAATATTATATTTATATTCTTCTTCGACCTCGTTTACAAAAGTTATTGCCAGACCATCTTTACCTGCGCGTCCTGTTCTACCAATTCTATGTAAATAATCGCCAGGCGTATCAGGCGTATCAAAGTTTATAACATGGCTTACATCTACAATATCTAAGCCCCTAGCGGCTATATCGGTAGCTATTAAAATTCGGAATTTACCTTCTTGAAACTTTTTTAAAGTAGCAAACCTTACCGTTTGCGATTTAGCAGAATGGATAACCATTACCTCATCTTTGAACTTAGTAACCATTTGCTCAAATAACCTATCCGCCATTTTAATGCTTTTTACAAAAACCATTACTTTACTAATGCTTTCGTTTTGGTTAAGCAAATTTTCTAATAAATTAACTTTGGTATTGTAATTTGGTACCAAATAAGCCGATTGACCAATTTGAGCCAAAGGTGTTCCGTGAGCAGCTATTTCTATTTTTTTAGGATTGGTAAAAAAGGTGTGAATCAGCTTTTCTACCTCGGGTGTCATGGTAGCCGAAAACAAAATATTTTGGTGTTTTGGCATCAAATCCAAAATAGTGGTAAGCTGCGCTCTAAAACCTTGGTCAAGCATTTCATCTACCTCATCTATTACCAATTGTTGAGCTAACTTTAATTTTAAATGACCAATTCCTGCCAAATCAATCAATCGGCCGGGTGTTGAAACCAAAATATCTAATCCATCAAAAACCAATTGGCGCTGCGGATTGATATTAGAACCGCCATAAATACCACCATAACGAACGGTGATGTACTTGCTTAGTTTTTCAATTTCTTGCACCACTTGTAATACCAGCTCGCGGGTTGGTACTAAAATAATTGCTCTTGGGTGTTTTTCATGGCTAAATTTCATTTGCCTTAAAATAGGCAATAAATAAGCAAAAGTTTTACCAGTTCCTGTTTGCGCCACACCTATTACATCGCTTCCCGACATGATTACGGGAAAAGCTTTTTCTTGAATAGGCGTTGGATGAATATATTCTAAATCACTTAAGGCATTAAGCAAAGGAGCATTTAAATTTAAATCTTCGAAGTTTAGCATTTTATTATTATGTAACTGTTTTTCAGTTATTTGAAATAAATTGTTTTATAAATTATT
>CANHVU010000044.1 GCA_947464275.1 Bacteroidota bacterium | reverse complement strand
GCACCTGAAGCACTTTCAATAACAGTAGCACCTGAAGTCGGTACAATTACATTTCCTGTTTTGTATGGTGCAAAAAAATCAGTTGGGCAATGTAAACCAATAATTGGTAAAGTTGCATTATCCATCCAAGTAGTATCGCCCATAGCACCACCATAATTAAATACCATGTGAGCATTTCCCGATACCGCAGCATCGCCACTATAGTTAAAGAAAGGAGCTCCACCAATTCCATTCCAATCGCCTAATGTATCTACATTAACCATCGGAGAGAAATCACCTCTTTGGAATTTCAACTTACCTTCAATATCTAATCTGCTATTTACCGCAGCTAAACCTAAAGCAACATATCCACCTGTACCTTGACCACCAACAACGATTTTTGATGTATCAATTTTATAAGATCCAGCATTTACACGCATAAAACGAATAGCATTTCTTACATCTTGAATTGCACGGTAAGTAGCTTTAATCAATTGTTCAGTAGCTGCTGCAGCCGCTGCATTAGGATTCCAGCCTAAACGGTAATTAACTGCCATTACCACATAACCACGTTTTGTTAAACGATTTGCCAACTCAACAATAGAACTATCGTTTTTGTTACCCGTAGGCTGTTGATTAATAATAGCTGGTAAGTAACTACCAGTAGATGCTAAAATAATCAAAGGTCTTTTAGCGGCAGTATCGCCTTCTGGCTGGTAGATATCACATTTTAAAGAAGTTGTGATAATTGGAGGAGTGTTGGGTGGAAAAATATTGATGGCTCTATTTGAGTCATACTCAATATTCGCAGTTTTTAAAACATTAGTAAAAACTTCATCAACATAACGCTTTTGTGCAGTTGCATTCATGCAAATAGCCGCAAAAGCAAATACTGTAATAATACTTAGTAAATTCTTTTTCATTATTTTCTCATTTTTGTGTAGTGGCAAATAAATGGTATTTTATGAAAACAAAAAATATGTTTTTCTTAAAATCGTTAATTAGTTTCAAAATTTAATACTTACTTAATTGTAATTTTTCATAAACTTTGATTTTCAAACGAACTTATTCAAACTAACAACCATTTCAAATATTTCAGCAAGCAATTTATTCGATCAATGGTTTAACATCTAGTTCATATTTTTAAATTTAAATTACATTATCATAAAATAAACTTAATTGTGATTTTAATACAGTAAGATTTTTTTTAGTATTTATACATTCGTAAAAAAATTACCACTATGACCAAAGCCATACAAACACACATACTTTTAGCAGAAGATGAAACCAGTTTAGGATTCTTAATGAAAGAAACATTGCGTCTAGAGGATTACTCGGTAAGGCTTTGTAAGGATGGTGAAGAAGGTCTAAACTCCTTTATGAACGAACGCTTTGACCTTTGCATTTTTGATGTAAATATGCCAAAACTTAGTGGGTTTGAGTTAGCAAAAAAAGTAAGAGAAAAGGACCAACATATTCCAATCATTTTTCTAACTGCCAATTCTTCGGAAAGCGATAAACTTCAAGGCTTTTCTATAGGTGCCGATGAATATATTACCAAACCTTTTAGTACCCCAGAATTGTTGGCGCGCATAAAAGCTGTTTTAAAACGCAGCAGTGCAAGACCAGAAACAGACTTAGCTGCAAAAGAAGAAGTAATTAATATTGGCAATACTTCAATTGATACAGTTAATAATACTTTGATAGTAAATGGAACACAGAAAAAAATGAGCAATACCGAAGCTATGCTTTTAAAATTACTGATTGTAAATAAAAATGCATTATTGCCTAGAGCTAATATGTTGCTTCATGTTTGGGGTAGAAACGATTTTTACACGGCCAGAAACCTAGATGTTTACATTAACAAAGTTAGGAAACTGATAAAAGAAGATGAAAGCATAAGCATTGAAAACGTGCACGGAAGTGGCTTTAAATTAATTGCTAGCTAAAGAAATTTTATAGAGAATCTAAAATTACGGTTAATTCCCTGTCTTTTTCAGTTACCGTATTTCCTGCATCATGAGTAGTTAAGGTAACATGTACTTTGTTGTAAACATTTGTCCATTCAGGATGGTGATTAAACTTTTCAATAGCAAATGAAGCTTTAACCATCCAAGCTATTGCATCGGCAAACGATTTAAAAACGAAGGTTTTTATTAATTTATTATTTTCTTCTTTCCAATTATTCATAGCTAGATTAGTTTATATAAAACAGGTTTACTTGGGCTTGCATCACTCTCAAACGAGGCTATTTGCATATTAATTAAATACAATCCATCTTCAATTGAATTATCAACAAAAATCATTTCAGTAATAGTTGCGTCCATCCTTGTTTGATGTGGATATTGCCAAAAAGCATGATGCGTAGCTAAAGCACCTCCGTCTTCTTCTCTATCAACTGAAGGTAAATCAACCAATAAATGTTTAACATGATTATTAGCTAAAAATGTTCCTAATTTTGGTTCTAAATAAGTTGGATTGTTACCTGAATATTGATTTAATTTTTTATTATTACTATTGGGCAAAGTTCTTATAACTAAAGCATTTGCAGTTTTATTATAATGCTTTGTAATGCTTTCGTAAGTAACTATCCAATCACCATTTTCTATTTGATTCGGATTAACTGAAATTACTTGGGCAATGGCAAAAAAATGTTTTAAAGTTTGATTTATAGTAACCCTTTCCTTGCTAATATGTCCAACACATTCAGTATGTGTACCATTACCATGGGCATTCAAAAATAAATTTTCGCAATTACAAGCACCACCTTCTTGCACTGAGCCTACAAAACTCCCCACTTTTACTGGTTCAAACTTAGGGTTAGCAATATAAAATGCATTTGGATTATGTTCACCACTAAAAAGGGGTAACGAAATATCTAAAGGCTCGGCTAAATTAGCAGAGTACTTATTTCTATTATGTTCAAATTCAATTATCATTTGGTTTGCAATATAAAATAATAGCCAATAAAAAAGCCTGTAAGAAAATCTTACAGGCTTTAATTGTTAAAAAAACAATAATTATTCAACAGTAACTGACTTAGCCAAGTTACGTGGTTGATCTACATTGCACTCACGTAAAACTGCAATGTGATAACTCAATAATTGTAATGGAATAGTGGCAATTAAAGGCAACATAGATTCTTCGCAAGCCGGAATATAAATAACATGATCAGCCATTTCAGCCACATGTTTATCACCTTCGGTTGCTATGGCAATTACTTTACCTTTACGAGCTTTTACTTCTTGAATATTGCTTACAACTTTTTCGTAATTAGCATTTTGAGTAGCAATAACTACCACTGGCATTTCTTCATCAATTAATGCAATGGGACCATGCTTCATTTCGGCAGCTGGGTAACCTTCTGCATGTATGTATGAAATTTCTTTCAATTTTAAGGCACCTTCTAAAGCTACGGGGAAACCATAACCACGACCAAGATATAAGAAGTTTTTAGCATCTTTATATTCTTTGGCTAGCTCCTTAATCATGTCATTTGATTTTAAAGCTACTTCAATTTTTGCTGGAACTGTTTCAATTTCTGCAATCATTTCGCGTAAACGTTGGGTAGTTAAAGTGCCACGTTTCTGACCAATCGATAAGGCCATTAATGTTAAAGCAGTAACCTGAGCAGTAAATGCTTTAGTAGAAGCCACACCAATTTCAGGACCAGCATGAGTGTATGCACCTGCATCTGTTAAGCGAGGAATTGATGAACCTACTACATTACAAACTCCAAAAATTGTAGCACCTCTACTTTTTGCTAACTCTAAAGCAGCTAAAGTATCAGCTGTTTCACCACTTTGAGAAATAGCAATTACAAAATCATTTTCATCTAAAACAGGATTTCTGTACCTGAATTCAGAAGCATATTCAACCTCAACTGGAATTCGAGCAAAATCTTCAAATAGATACTCTCCAACTAAACCTGCATGCCACGATGTACCGCAACCAACAATGATAATACGTTTGATATTTCTAAATTTATCTTCAAATTTGTCGATACCAGCCATGGTAATTAAACCTTCATTAATATGAATTCTACCACGATATGAATCCAGAATTGAACGAGGTTGTTCGAAAATTTCTTTCATCATAAAATGCTCATAACCCCCTTTTTCTATACTTTCTAAATTAATTTCTAATTCATGAATGTAGGGTGTTTTGATTGTATTGTCAATGGTTTTTATTGTTAAATCAGTTCCTTTTATAATAGCTATTTCACCATCATTTAAATATACCACATTTCTAGTATATTCTACAATGGGAGTTGCATCACTTGCTATGAAGTGTTCACCATCGCCTATACCTAATACCATTGGACTTCCTTTACGGGCTCCAATTAAATAATTAGGGTCTTTTTTACTTAAAATAACAATCGCATAAGCACCAATAACTTGGGTTAAACTCATACGAACTGCTTCTTCAAAGCTTACTTCATTATTTTTATGAACTTCTTCGATTAAATGAATTAAAACTTCTGTATCCGTTTCACTTTTAAATTCATGCCCTCTTTTAGAAAGCATTTCTTTAAGCGCAGCATAGTTTTCTATAATTCCGTTATGAATAATTGCAAATTCGCCATTACCACTTAAGTGAGGGTGTGCATTTAAATCGTTTGGAACCCCATGTGTAGCCCAACGAGTGTGTCCCATACCAGTATGGGCTGTTGTACTTTGTGTTCCTATAGAAGCTTCTAAGTCCGCAACTTTTCCGGTTTTTTTATAAATTTTAAATTCTTTACTGTCGTCAAGTAAAGCAACACCTGCGCTATCATAACCACGGTATTCTAATCTTTTTAGCCCTTTTAATACAATTGGGCAGGCCTCTCTATGGCCAATATAAGCTACTATTCCACACATAATTAGAGCAATATTATTAAATATTTTGGGATTTCAAAAATTTGTTTGTGTTAAGAAAATCTGAACTTTTGTTAATGGCTGATAGCAATGGCTTTGAATATTCTATAAAGTCTTCAAACTCTTTAAAATTTAAAGCTTGTTCACCATCACTTAATGCTTGCTCTGGATTCGGGTGAATTTCAATCATTAACCCATTCGCACCTGCAGCAATTGCAGCTAAAGCCATCTTATTTACAAAGGCAGCTTTACCTACACCATGGCTAGGATCTGCAAAAATAGGCAGATGAGAAAGTGATTGCATTAGAGGTATTACTCCTAAATCAAAAACATTTCTGCTTTGCATATCAAAACTCCTTATACCGCGTTCACACAATATTACGTTTTCGTTTCCTCCACATAGTATATAATCGGCAGCTAAAAGCCACTCTGTAGCTTTTGCACTCATTCCACGTTTAAGCATTATTGGCTTATTTGTTTTTCCAAGTTCTGCCAACAAAGAGAAATTACTCATATTTCTTGCGCCAATTTGTATAATGTCAGTGTGATTATAAACTTCATCAAGGTTACTTAAATCCATTAATTCTGTAACAACGCGTAAATCATATTCATCTGCTGCTTTGCGAATTAACCTCAATCCTTCATTTCCCAGACCTCTAAAACTGTAAGGAGAAGTACGTGGTTTGAATGCTCCACCTCTAATAAATTTTATTCCTTGCGAATTTAAGAACTTTGCAACACCAAAAATCTGCTCTTCTGTTTCAACTGAACAAGGACCTGCAATTAAATTCAAATCGTTACCACCTATTTCAACACCTCTTACTTGAAATGTAGTTTTCTCCTTAAACTCCTTTGAGGAAAGCTGAAAAGGCGTGGTTATAGGAATAATTTTTTCAATAAAATCAAACTGTTTCAGTTCATCCATTTTGTAAAATGAAGGTACAATCAATTGATTATTAAAATCTTGATATAAGTATTCAAATCCTTTCAATTGAAAGAATTTTTTTAGGTTGCTAATTTGATTAGCAATAACAGTATGGCTTAATTGAATTATCACAATAAATAAAAACTACTTATTTTATAACAGTATAATTTAAATTTAGTTTCAAATTCTTTGTATCTAAAACTACACGTCTTGCTGTGGTTTGAAAAATGGAACCTAAGGTACTATTTGGAACTACAATACTTAAACCGTAGTGAGTATTTCCAACCCCATTTCGAATATTTTTTAATATATTATTTAACTCACGAGCAAAGTTAAATCTATATTCTCCCCTGTCTACACTCCCTCCAATATATTGAAAACTTTCGGAATAAGAGTCAACTGTTAACTGACTTCTCCCAAGCGAATCGGTTGAAAGTAATGTAAGTTGATTTGGAATTTTAAAATTATTATTATCAAATCCGGCAAGTGCTTTTACAACAATTTCGGCTTTTTGAATGGCAAGTTGTGGAGTTTTGGCTAATCTTTGTAATATGGAATCAGCTATAAATATTCTAACTTTTGTACCAGCCATTGATTGCAAATAACAAGTATCTTTTTGTTGTGAAACATTAAATCTTGTGGTTAAAGGATTAGTAAGAGACGTGTTACTATTCTCATATTTATTATAGCGTGCATTTCCATTTAAAATTGGAAATTCAGTTCTAAGTCTTGTAGTATCATTTCTATAATACACCACCATATTAGTGTACGAAGAATTTAAATTTATATACCAAAATCCACCTTCACCAATTGCAAAATTGCTTTCATCAACAATGGCAAAACCTTTAAATAAATCATAAAAATCTGAAGAATTGAAGGTGTTTTTATTTTGAAGTTTTAATTTAAAATCATCAGTAAGTTTAATTCTAAGACTTGCAGGGATTTTTACTGTACTATTTACGTATGTATTAGCAATACTGTCACTTGGCGAAAACTTACCATTAAAGTTACCAGCTAATATTGCGGATTTTAGGTAATTACGATTAGAGAAATAAATCGAATCATAACTTAATTTTTCGCTCATTTCATATACACTTATGTTATGTACAGCATTTGGGTCACCTACAAAAGTACTATCATTTCCAATACGTAATTGCAAAACAACAGAATCAACAATGGCATTAGTACCCAGTGAAAACGATGCTGCATTATTTGGAATAGTGTAAGAAGTTAAAATAGCTGCATTCGACAATCCAAAAATAGGGTCATTAATTGCACCCAAAATATACAATGATTGTCGGTGTGTGGCCAACGAATCCATAGGCGCAGTATATGAGTTTAATCCAACCGTTTCAAATGTTGAATTAAAAGTTGAATCTGGATTAATAAATCCAACCTGTAACGTATTCGTATCTTTTTTACAAGAAGAATAAAATAGTGCTATTGCACTAACAAATAGAATAAGATTTTTGATAGTAGTTTTGATTTTAGTTTTGAACCTGCAATAACTCTTCATATAAATTGTCGTATGCATCTCCATACATACCTTCCACATGTTCGTGCATTAATTTACCTTTTTGTTTCTTGATAAATTTCGCTACTTCTGCATCAATGTCTGCACTTGCTTTTACTATAGCATCAGCATGTGTAATTCCAGTAATATAAAGCGCATTGCTATCAGATTTAGCCAAGGAAGCAACTTGTTTATTGTCAATCTCGTTTAGACCAGCCTTACGAGCAAAATCTTTTCCTAAATTTTCTTCAAATTGATTTTCGAAAACTGAATATACAACTTTTGCATTTCTAAATACAGGCTCATCTTTGTATATGGTTTTTAAATACAATGGTATTAAGCTTGTCATCCAACCTTGGCAATGAATAATATCTGGTTGCCAACCTAATTTTTTAACCGTTTCCAAAGCTCCTTTACAAAAGAAAATGGTGCGTTCATCATTATCATTGTAAAAAACATTTTTATCATTAGCAAAAACAAACTTACGATGAAAATAATCTTCATTATCTAAAAAGTAAACTTGCATTTTAGCTTCCTGAAGAGATGCTACTTTAATTGTTAGTGGGTTATCGTTATCGTCAATAGTAATATTGATACCTGATAAGCGAACCACTTCGTGTAATTTATTTCGTCTTTCATTGATACAGCCAAAACGAGGCATCAAAACACGTATTTCATTGTTTTTTTCCTGAATCGCTTGTGGTAATCTTCTTGCTAATTCGCCAACATTGGTTACTTGCAAGTAGGGTGTCATTTCTGATGAAATAAAAAGAACTTTTTTCTTAGCCATACTAAAATTTACTTTTTAAAAAAGTATGCAAATTTACGATAATGTTAATATATTGATTAATATTGGAGGCAAAAAAATTAGTAAAAATAGACAACGCGCTGTAAATCAAACTCAAGTGATTGTATTTAAAACCATAAATGAGCTTAAAAACTACCTAAATGACCAAAAAGGTAGTGGAAAAACCCTAGGATTTGTTCCCACAATGGGCGCATTACATCAAGGGCATATTTCCTTAATTCGAAAATCTTTAACCCAAACTGACATCACAATTTGCAGTATTTTTGTTAATCCTACACAATTTAACAACTCTTTCGATTTGGAAAAATATCCTCGGACAACAGCCGAAGATATGAAACTTTTGGCTGCTGCTAATTGCGATGTACTTTTCATACCAAGTGTTTCGGAAATGTATCCTAATGGTCAAATCAAAAATAAAGAAGATTATGGCTCCATTACCAACATTTTTGAAGGCGAAAAAAGACCTGGTCACTTTGATGGTGTGATAACTATTGTTTCACGTTTTTTTGAAATAATTAACCCAAATCAAACTTTTTTTGGTCAAAAGGATTACCAACAATGCATGGTTGTAAATGAACTTATAAACCGAAATTTTAAAACAATCAAACTTTGTATTGAACCAACTGTAAGGCAAGATGATGGACTTGCAATGAGTAGCAGAAATTCACGTTTAAAGAAAGCTGAATTATCAGACGCATTGGCTATTTCTAAAGCTTTGTTCTATATAAAAGAAAACTGGGGACGTTATGAAATCAATAATCTCTTAAATGAGGCAAGAAATATCATTCAATCATCAGGAATTCTAGAAATAGAATATTTCGAAATTTGTAATAAAACAACTTTAGAAAAACTTTCCGGGCACTCAAACCAATACGATGACGCTGTTGTTGTAACTGCTGTTTTTTGTGGAGACGTGAGATTAATTGACAATTTAATTGTTTACAAGTAATATTTAAATTTGACTGCCACTTAGTATTTTTGTTAAAAACAAATACCAAAATGCAAGTTAAAAACATAGTTATTGCAATTAGTGCTCTTTTTTTAGCAAGTTGTAGCAACAATACCCCAACTCAATTACTGAATGAAAAGCCAACTATTTACGGCAATTGGCTACTGGCTAGCCTATTAAATTACGTAGATTCAACTCAAAGTATTTTAGGGCATAAACAATTTTTTTGTTCTGAGATAATTATTGATAAAAACAGTGATAGTGTAACTATTGTAAATGGCGATTACGAATATTGGAAAACCAAATATGATAGCATATCAGAAACCGAAATTTCTCTACAACATTTATCTCACATGCCTCATAGTAATTTGTTTTTGACAGATGATAATAGACTGCTGTATTACGATTCTGCGGCACAAAAAACTTTTTATTTTATAAAAGCCGTTAATAATCCAATTGTAAAAACAAATAGCGATTTACCTGCTATGAAGTATGAAATAAATAAGCGTTTATTTGAACATACTTTTAAAGATGTTGAAACCAATAAGTCAATTTCATTTACAGCGTTAAATGAAGTTAAAAATGAAAAAGAGTTTACTCATTACCAAACATTTATTAATAATGATAGGGCAAATATGAGTGAAGATAATTTAATGGAATGGACTAACCCTAAAACTAAAAACACTAAATTAACCATTTGGAAATTCTATGGCGACACTTTGAAAATTTATTCTACAATAAATACCGAATGTAAAGATTGTAAACCATTCTACGAACGTGGCGTTATTTGGAAATCACTTTTAAAAAAATAAGCTAACATGATAGATGAAAAGTTAAATCCTTGGAAAACCAAAAGCATAAAAACTGTTTACGAAAACAATTGGATAGAGGTAGAACACCATGAAGTTTTAAATCCAAGTGGAAATGATGGTATTTATGGAAAAGTTCATTTTAAAAATTTAGCTATTGGTATTATTCCTCTCGATGAAAATAATAATACATGGTTAGTTGGCCAATACAGATACCCATTAAATAAATACAGTTGGGAGATTCCTGAAGGTGGAGGAACAATTGGCATTGAGCCAATAGAAAGTGCCAAACGAGAACTTTTGGAAGAGTGTGGCCTAGTGGCCAATGAATGGACAGAAATCCTTCAAATGCATTTAAGTAATTCTGTTAGCGATGAACTAGCCATTATTTATGTGGCTAAAGGGTTAACCCAAAAAGAAGCCGAACCTGAAGATACTGAGCAATTACAAATAAAAAAACTACCCTTTAATCAGGTTTTTGAAATGGTAATGAATGGTGAAATTACAGATAGCATGAGTGTAGCTGCCATTTTAAAACTTAAACTTTTAATGTAAAAATTTTCAAATTATTTTTCTATTATTCTCAATTTAACAAACTTTTTGAGGCTATTAAAAATCAAAATCTATACCAATGAATGGAGTTAGGGTAATTTAGTTTTATTTTACTTTGTTTCCACCTACATACACTTGTTTGGGTTTCATGTTTCTTATTTTTAATAAATCTTGTTCAGCTAGTAAATCAGTGTCGGTTATAATAAAATCTGCAAATTTTCCAATTTCAATACTGCCTTTTTCGTTTTCCTCAAAAGCCGCTTTAGCAGCCCAAATAGTTATGCCTTTTAATGCTTGTTCTCTTGTCAAAGCATTCTCCATATTAAATCCTGCTATTGGCATTCCACTGGCATCCTTTCTTGCAACAGCAGCATAAAAGGTGTAAAATGGTGAAACATATTCAACAGGAAAATCGGTACCTAATGGAAGCCAATTATTTTGTTTTAAAAGCATTTGGTAGGCATAAGCAAATTTTAAACGTTGGTTTCCTAATCTATCTTTAGCCCAAACCATATCGCTTGTGGCATGCGTTGGTTGAACCGAAGGAATAATATTGTGTTTTGCAAATAATCCCAAATCACTACTATCAATTACTTGTGCATGTTCAATTCTCCAGCGCCTATCATTATTTTTAGGTAACACCTTGCTGTATAAATTCAATACAAATCTATTGCCCGAATCGCCAATGCAATGCGTATTTAGTTGAAATTTACTATTGGCAATTTGTAATACATAAGCCTTCATTTTATTAATATCAGTTAGTAAAAATCCGTGGTTGTGCACATCATCGCTATAAGGTTTGTTTAAACATGCACCCCTTGAACCCAATGCACCATCGGCATACATTTTAAAGCTTGATACATTTAATTTTTCTGTTTTATAAACACCAATTTTTAAAGCTTCTTGTAAGTTATGATTATTTAAACTTACCATGGCATACACGCGCATATTGATGGTTCCGCTTTGTTGTAAACTATCAATTAAATGAATGATGGGAAGGTCTAAACCTGCATCGGTAACACTGGTTAATCCAAAATCATAGCAATGTTGTTGCGCTAGTTTTAAAGCTTTTACTTTGTCAGTTAATGAAATTTCTGGAATAACTGCCTCGGCTAAATCAACTGCATTGTCAATTAAAACGCCTGTTGGTTTATTGTTTGTAGTAATTACCAATCCACCATTAAGTTTAGTATTTAAATTTATGTTGGCTAGTTTTAGTACATAATCATTTACCAATGCTGCGTGACCATCAACACGTTTAAGCATAACAGGAATATTGCCAAATAATTCGTTCAGTTTTTCATTAGTAGGAAATTTTTTATCTGCCCAAATATTTTGATCCCAACCACGGCCAAGTAAAACCGATGGTTTGTGCAACGCATAAAATTTTTGACAACGCTCCACACATTCTTCCCAACTTTTAGCGCCTGTTAAATCAACCATTTGCATAAAGTTTCCTAAGCCATAAAAGTGGCTGTGAGCATCAATTAATCCGGGATATACATTTTGCTGATGCAAGTCTATTTTTTGTAAAGATTCAAAATGAGTGGTTATGTATTCGTTGGTACCAACTCCTATAAACTTTCCATCTTTTATCGCAAATGCTTCATTTACTGTCATATTAGAGTCTACAGTATTTATTTTTCCATTAAAAAAAATAAAATCAGCTTTTTGTTTTGATGTGCAAGCAGTAAAAAGAATAACTATTATTGCAACGAAAGTGGTTTTTGTTTTCATGGTGCGAAACTAAAAATTTTGTAAGCATTTTAAACTATTTTTATACTTTACCCTCTAAGTTCTGATTTGAAAAATACATTACTCATACTTTTATTTATTGCTGCAATGTGCAGCAATGTTTTTGCGCAAGATTCATTGAAACGAAAACAATTGCCCAGAGAATACTTTATTACTGATGTTTCGGATAAGCTCAATGTGGCTTTATTTTTTTTAAATAATAAAAACGATTTTGCTTTAGCAGGAAATAAAAATGTTAAATTAAACTATTCGCCAAACGATTATGGTGTTTTAGGTGTAAGTGTTAGGCTACATTGGCTAGGTTTGGCTTTTGGCTATGCGCCTAAAAACCTACAAGAAAACTTTAAAGGAACTACCTCATATACCAATATTAAGTTAAGTAGTTATGGTAAAAAAATGGGTTTTGATATTTACTATTTAGATTATTCGGGCTTTTTTTTAGACAATACCAAAGAGCTTTTTGGCCCTGATTACCAAGCTAGGCATTATATACGCCCCGATTTAAATACCTTAAATATAGGAGCAAATTATTACTATATTTTTAACCATAAACGATATTCATACAGAAGTACGTTTATTCAAAACGAAATTCAAAAACACAGTGCGGGTAGTTTTATGATTAACGCTTCCATTAATTATTTCAATTTAAATGCCGACTCATCCATTGTGCCCAAAGAAATTGACGAAAATAAATTTAGTCCAGAGGCGAAAATTAAAAAAGGAGATTTTTACAACTTGAGTTTAATGCCAGGCTATGGACATACTTTTGTAGCCAAACAAAAAATGTTTTTAACCCTATCAGTTTATGGTGGAGTAAATGCGCAACAACAACATTATACCAGCGAATTGAAAAATTTTAATCAAAAAGTATTTGATGCTTTTGAGTTAATACCACGGGCAATGGGCCGAATTGGAATAGGTTATAACTCGCAAAAATTTTTCACAGGTATAAATGCGGTAATAGATGTTTATAATCTTCCTTTGGGTAAAAACGAGCGCGTAATATACAGTGTAGGTAGTGCTTCCGTTTACTTGGGTTATCATTTTAACTTGCCCAAATCGGTTACTAAATACACCGATTACATGAAAAAATTCCCCAATCTTAATTTTCAAAAAGCTAGTTTTTAGTTTGTGTACGTTTGTGCTTCCACCTGCGGTGACTCCAAAGCCAAATTTCGGGTTGCACCTTTATATCTTCCTCTAGCTTTTTGTTAAATAAATCGGTAATATAATTATCGGGAGTTTCTTTTGGGTTCATGGTTAACACCTCCAAAGTTACTTCGTAATACCCACGCTTTGGTTTAACCACACTTGCATATACTACAGGGTAATTAAACTTTTTAGCAATTTTTTCAGCGCCAGTATGCACAGGAGTATCTTGGTTTAAAAACTGAATCCAGTAAGCATTTTCGGCACTTGGTGTTTGGTCTGATAAAAAGCCTGTGCCAGTAATTTTATGTTTATTGGCAAGCATGCCTCTTAAAGTATTTTCCATAGTAATCATTTGTATGCCAAAACGCTCGCGCATACGCTTGGTAAACCATTCAAAAAATGGATTACTTAGTTTATGGTAAATACCAACAATATCAGCCTGTCCTTCAAAATGCCAAATGGTAGGAAGCCATTCCCAATTGCCCAAATGTGAAGTTACAATAACAAAACTTTTCTTTTGCCTAATTATTTCATCCATTACTTCCATGTTCAAATATTTGCCATGCTTTTTTAATTCCTTAGCGCTAATTGACTGCATTTTAAAAGTTTCTAAAAAGATATCAATTAAGTGTTTGTAAAACTTTCTAGCTATAGCATCTATCTCAGCTTCGGTGTAAGTGGGGAAAGCATTTCGCAAGTTTTCGTAAACTACTTTTTTGCGGTAACCAATTATATTAAAAGCTAAAAAACGCAAACCATCACTTAATAAATACAACAATGGAAATGGCAATAACGAAAGGCCGTACAAAGGCAAAGCATAAATTGGATATAGAAATTTTTTCAATTTTTTGATGTTTGCTTCAAATGTATAAGATTTTTATAATTCTAGTTTTATTAAGTTTAAAGTATCGTTTGTGGGTGGGTATATTAGTTGAACTATTCCTTCTTTAAGTGTGTATAAAAAGCAAAGATCAACAGTTGAATTTATTGCAGTAAAATCTTTTATATTATAATAATATTTCCCACTTATTAATAGCGAATCATAAGCAAAAGGTGCGTTGAAATATGATGGAGACAAACTTTTACTATTTATTTTATAATTAAAACTTATTTCAGATGTGGTCAAACCTATAAACTGATTGATAATTGTAATCTTATCAGCATTTTTATTATTTATAAATGTCAAACTTCTATACTCTAAATTGGTTGTTTGTGGGCATTCCCCTTGTGATACATATTTACCAAATCCGTATTGAAAACCTTGGCCTGTAAAAACCAAAGTATCTTTAGTTTTTTTGTCAACAAAAGTTAATTGAGAATGGTCTTTATACGGTATTTTACCATAATCATATTCATCAATGTATCTATAATTATTTCCATCAACACATTTTTCATCAGGCTTACAAGCTTTAAACAAAAGCAGCAATATAGGAATGATTAGTAAAAGTTTTTGTTTCATTAGTTAAGTTTTTTGAAAATGCAGTTTATTCAAAAGTAATAAATATTAGCCCATAATTGTAAAAACCTATTTGGTTAATTAATACCTTTGATGTTCATGTCATCAATCAATAAACCAAAACCCCAAAAAGTATTTTTAACCGATGCTGTAATAGAAACTTTTAACAGTGCAAAAAACGGTAAATTATTGGTAGAAATAGTAGGCGGAAAATTGATGTTGAATACCCGCAATGCCAACCAATCTTTTGATGGTTTGCACCAATTGTTTCAATTAATATTTGCCGATTTAAAAACCGATTTGGCTAATATTAACCAAGTTTTATGTTTGGGTTTAGCCGGTGGAAGTGTGGTTCATATTTTACGAAACGAATTGCAGTTGCCATGCAAAATTACTGCGGTAGAATACGATGAAGTAATGGTGCAAATTGCCCAAAAACATTTTGGTTTACAGCAGTTTGATAATCTAAATGTAATTATTGCTGATGCATTTACTTATGCCGAACAGCAAGCTTTTAATCAAGTTTTCGATTTAATTTTGGTTGATTTGTTTGAAGATAATAAAGTAGCCAACGGCATTTTTAACCCTCTTTTTAATGAACAATTATTAGAAATGTGTCCACATGGAATTATGGTTATCAATACCATTTGTAAAAACCAAGTGCAGGAAAAACAAATCAATAGTTTGGTGGCGTTTTTTAAACAAAAACAGCTTATCTGTAACTTGAAAATATATGATATAGCGCCAACCAATAAGGTTTTGGTGGTTTATACTTAATGGTTTTCTACAATTTTCAAGGTTTTTTATAATTGCTAAAATAAATAGCATTTACCAACTTGCTTTATTTTATTTGCAGCATGAACTGTGTCAAATTCCAAATTATTTTTTAAAATTCTTTATATATCATTTGACTATTGCCAATTACAAAGGCTTGTTTTAAAAGTTTGTTTGCCACTGCAATTAAAGCAAGCTTTCCATTCT
>CANHVU010000043.1 GCA_947464275.1 Bacteroidota bacterium | reverse complement strand
TGGGTATGCTCAATACATAAAAAATCCTCATGAGCAGAAGGGTAGTACAACACATTTTTTATTGGCTGCTCCTCTATAAATTGCTCCCACAATCCAGTTTTGGAAGAAAATATTTTTGCCAGTTTTGAGTTTACTTTAGTTGCCATGTTGTTTAGTTGAAAATGTCAGCAACAATAGTCGGTTTTTTTGAAATGATACTTCAAAAAAACAATTTGAAATATTTGTTAATTAAATAACTGATAATCAAGTATAAAAAGAATAATAAAAAATTTATTATTGAAGCATATTTGAAATATAGCTTATTTTGAACAAAAAGTACAATGTCAAAAAAGATTAAAAGTAAAGATCAAGGATTAAGGTTCAATGTTATAGATAAGCTACTCAAAAAAGATAAAGGATATAGCGTTAAGGAAATTACCAGTCATGTCAATAGTGTCTTAGAAGGTGAAGGAATAAAAGTTGATAAACGCACCATCTATTCTGATTTAGATGATTTGAGGGAGAAATATGAACTTAATATACTTAAAGTAGGTGTTAGGTATAAATATGCAGATCCGAATGATGGCTACCGTAAGCCAAGAGCAAATGCGTCAGATAAGGAAACACTCGCTTTAGGTCTTGAAGCATTTGCTAGCTTGAAGCATTTGTCTTTTTTTGACAAGTTCAGTGATGTCGTAAACCGCTTGTTGGTTGGGAATCTTTACGAGGGTATTAAAGACGATGAGAAAAAGCGAATCATTCAAATTGGAGAATCATACAATAGTACGGGTTATCAGTATATTGAAAAGATTTATCAAGCCATCAAAAATAAAAAAGCTATTCGTGTGCTCTATACAAATAATGCTGGTGTAACGAATTGGCGTGTCATATCTCCATACATATTAAAAGAGTACCGTAACCAATGGTATATGGTAAGCTATACCAAGGATAGTAGCCGTAAGCCATCAAGTAGTGTATTCGCCTTATCTAAAATAGATTCGCTTACCATTCTGGATCAAGCATCGTATGTAATTGATGTAAGCTTTAATGCAGATGATTATTTTATGTATAGTTTAGGTGTTTATCATGATTTGTACAAAGAGCCAATTGTTGTTAAACTAAAGTTTACAGGTGCTATTCACGTTCAGCGCTTAAAAACTTCTAAACTACATTCAACTATGGAATTAATTTCTATGACCGATAACGAAATAGTTGTAAGCTTGGAAGTATACAATAGTCCTGATTTAACAGCACTTATTTTAGGATTTAAAAATGAAGTAGAAGTATTAGAGCCCGAAATACTTCGTGATGAGATTAAAAATATTATTGGTAAAATGGCTACAGTTTATCATTAGTTTAATTACTATTACATTTTGACATTGGCAACGGTGAAGCTAGGCTAATAATAATAACGGCCTTGCTCCATTGCCATTAACTTACCAAAATTCAATATTTCGATACGCATTTATTTTTATCTTAGCAGGATAAATTAACTTTCTTTAGTCTGCAAAAGCTCAAGGCTGCGGAACATTACAAAATATTTATGTATTAAAAACGATTATCGAACAACGATTATCGAGTAACGAATATCGAAAACAATCTAAAAACAAAAAAACTGCCTTTGTGAGGCAGTTTTTCTTATAAAAAATTGGTTTTCTAAAAAGCTTCATCATCCAAATGATTTTCTAATTCTGGGTCCATTGCGGGTGCGTTTTTGTTGCCTTTACCGCCTCTTCCTTTTCCAGCTCTTTTGTTTTTCATACTTTGGCGTAATTCTTTTTTAGCGGCTTCGTATTTTACTTTTTGGTCATCATTTAAAATGCCATTTAAGCTCTTATCAGTTTTTTTGCGTTGCTCTTTAATAGCTGTTTTTGCTTGGTCGCTATTTGCTTTTTTTAACTCAGCCTTTAAACCAACCATGTTATTAAAATGTTCGGTAAAAATAACGGTTGCTTTTTGTTGTTGGTCGGCTGTTAGAGCTAACTTTTCAGTTAACTTGGTAACCATCATTTTGGCTTTTTCGTCTGCTCCTTTTTGAGCAAATAATAGGTTAACACCCAAGGTTAACACTATGGCAAGGCTTAATTTAATTAACTTTTTCATGGTCGTATTTATTTTATGTTTGTTATGGATGTTTATTGTATGGAATAGTTTAATTAGGCTGAAATTTATTTTTATTTTTTTATGTTAAGGTCTGTATTTCACAAAATTAAACAAAACACAAAAAAATGTTTATTATATCATTCCTTAAAACTTGCATCATTATTAATAAAATTGCTATTTTGAAAGTCCATTAAACCGTTTAGTTTGTATTAAAATGTTTGTCAAAATAAAGTTTGTTTCCATTTTTGCCATTTGCTTGTTATTGTTTTTCAGTAACAAGGAACTATTAGCGCAAGTAGGTTTTGATAAAGTAGATAGCTTAAAACAAAAAATGGCAAGCCCAGCTTCAAACCTTAATGTAAACATAGTTGATACTTCTATTTTTGACATAAACCGTGACCTAGAAGATCAGCTAATGCCGCTAGATTCGATACTGTTGCTTGCCACAGAAAATTCGGCAAACATAAAAATGGCTATTGCCGAAACAATGAAATTTAAGTATAATCGAGAATACATTAAATGGATTTGGCTAAACTCTGTGCAGTTATTTTACAATTATGGTTATGGAAATCAAGTAACAAATCAAATAGCCAGTAACCAACAAGTAGATGTTGCCACACAAAGTTTGGGAATTGGCTATAGAGTGGGTGTTAATGTTGTACTGCCATTAGGCGATTTGATTGGAAGAGCAGCAAGATTAAAGTCGTTAAAATACGAAACGGATTTGGCAATGCACAAACAAGATGAAGCTAGAAGGATATACAAAAGATTAATTATTGATGATTATTTTGCATTGATAGCTAATCAAAAGTTGCTAATGGTGAAAAGTCAAGATTTAGAAACTTGCCGTATTACTGCTGAATTAGCTTTTATTGAAATGCGCAGAGGTAAAACCCAACCTGCTGAGTTAAGTAGATTAAGAAATATAATGGCCGTAGCCGAAGTTGGCTATGAACAAGCCAAACGCGATTTTTTATCATCCTACTATAGATTGGAATCTACCTTAACTCAACCATTGATAAATTTTAGAAAAAGAGAGGTTAATAAGCCATAATGAATATCATTTCATTTTTAAGAATAATTGCACTCAAATGGAAATGGTTAATGCTATTTCCGCTTTTATTAGCAGCAACGGTTTTTCTGTTAACGCGTGATCAAGTGCGAGAATACCAAACTAATGCTACAGTTTATACAGGTTTAGCATCAGGTTATAGTATCACCGATGATGATAAAACCAAAATAGATTTATTTGAAGTTAACAATGCATTTGATAATTTATTAATTACTGTAAAAAGCCGTGAAACACTTGAAGAAGTGGGCATGAAGCTTTTGGCACAACATTTACTTTTGGCACAACCAAGCGATGATGTGTTAGGTGAAAGGGCATTTAGTAAATTGAAGGAGTTAATTTCTGAGGAAGATAGAGCCAAGTTAATTGTTCCTGGAAGTTTTGAAAGAACGTTTAGGCGAATCCAGGGTATAAAAGACAGTACCTCTAAAAATGCTGTCCGCAGTATCTTAAATGTTAAAGAGGTTTATTACAGTCCTGAGTATATTCTTTCTTGTTTAACTGCTAATAGAAAAGCAAGTTCGGATATGGTTGAAATGAGTATTAAAACAACTGATCCAGGTGTTGCGGTTAATATGCTAACTTTTTTAATACAAACATTTAGTGAAAGATTTAAATCTATAAAAGGATCTGAAACCCAAAATGTAGTTAGGTATTTTGAAAATCAATTAAAGCTATCATCTAATTCGCTTCAAAATTCAGAAGGTAAATTACGTGAATTTGGTATAAATAATAAAATTATTAATTATTATGAACAAGCCAAGTTTGTGGCGGAAAGTAAGGAAGATTTATCAACTGATTACTATAAAGAGAAAATGCGCTTTGAGGCTGCTAATTCTGCCATTACACGTATTGAAGAAAAAATGTCTAAGTACACAGATGTTTTAAAAAACAATGATGAAATGATGAAAGTTCGTCAAGAAATTTCACAGTTGAATATCAATATAGCTAATGCCAAAGCCTATAAAATGAATGTTGGTCAAATTGATAATATGGAAAGTCAATTAGAACAACTTAAGGAAAAAATAAAGGATAAAGCAAGAGATTACTATAATTTTAATAATAACATTGAATGGATTCCTCAAGAAGCATTATTAAATGAGTGGTTAGCCAAATTAGTGGAACTTGAAGAAAGTAGAGGGCGATTAATGGTTTATGATTCGCGTTTAAAACAATATGATGGAATTTATGCGCAGTTTGCGCCTATGGGCTCTACCATGAGTCAATTAGATAGAGAAATAGGAATTAGTGAAAAAGAATACCTTTCTATTTTGCATGGATTAAATTTAGCCAAATTACGCCAGCAAAACATTGAAATGAGTAATAATCTTAAAACAATTGATGCTCCTAATTTGCCATTATCTCCTCTTCCTTCTAAAAGAGGTTTGTTAATTATAGTAGCATTTATTGGTGGTTTTGTGGTGTTATTATCTTATTACATAGCGGGTGAGTTAATGAATAACTCAGTAAGAACACCAGAAAAAGTAGAAGAGTTAATAGGTATTCCTTTATTGAGTGCCTTACCTGATTTGTCGGTAGGTTCTAGTAAAATAGTAAATATTGATGAAATGAATGCAGCTTTGGTACAAAGGGTTATCAATTCTATTTTTATTGAGTTAAAAAGAAATAAACCCAATGCTGAGCGTCATGTAATTACTGTTTTGAGTACTAAAACAGGTGAAGGTAAGTCTTACTTCTCGCAATTAATTGCATCTAAATTAGCTCAAATTAAAAATGATGTAATATTATTATATCCTGAAACGTCATCAAAAAGTGACAACATGCAAGGTGTCAAAACACATCACGATTTACAATTAAAAGAATATAAAGTTATAGATAAATTGGTAGATGCAGATGGTATCACCGATTTGATTGAAGCTAATAATAATAAACCTTTAGAAGAAGGAAAACATAGTTTTGTAATTATAGAGTTACCAAGTTTAAATAAATATCCAGTTCCTATCCAAATTTTAGATCAATCTGATGTTTCTATATTGATTGTACACGCTAACAAAAGTTGGACAAGCAGTGATAAACGAATTTTAAAAGAATTTGAAACTGTTCGACAAAATCAAACTAAAGTATTATTGAATAGAGTTGTTCCTGATTTATTAGAGGGTATCTATGGTGAAATTCCTAAACAACGTTCAAAATTGCGCAAAAAAATGAAATTAATGTTTGGAGGCCAAAAGTACTAAAGTATGCAGTTTGCACCACATAAAAAAGGTTTGCAATTAAATGAATTGCTACAATCATTTTTAGTAGCTGCAATTGCTGTATCATTGGGAATAATGGTGGCTAAGATAGGCATAGGCATAGCCGGTGCTATGATTGGTTTGCCTTTGGTTATAGCCTATTTAGTGTATATATTTAAAAATCCTCGTATTGGGGTAATTACTGTTTTTCATTATAGTTTCATCGTAAATGGATTGAGCAGGTATTTACCGCCTTCTGTTCCATATGGTTTAGTAGTAGATGCTGTTTTTATAATAACAGTAATTGCCTGCGTTTTTACCATTAAAAAAGAGCAAGCAGCTCGTATAAATAATCCCGCATTTTGGCTTTCGTTTGCATGGATGATGTGGATTATGTTTGAATTGTTTAATCCTGAAGCCACTAGTAAAGAGGCTTGGTTTTATGCCATGCGTGGAATTGGTTTGTATCCAGTTCTGCAAATTCCATTAATGCTTATATTAATGCCCGATAGAAAGGACTTAACCATGCTTATTAAATTGGTGATTGGGTGGTCAATTATAGCCTCTATTTATGCTTATAAACAACATTATATTGGAGTAGATTCGTTTGAACAAAAATGGTTAGACGATGGTGGTAAGGTAACGCATTGTATTCAAGGTAGAATGCGTATTTGGTCGTTTTATTCTGATGCAGGTCAGTATGGAGCAGGAATGGCTCATATGGCGGTGTTTTGTATTATTTTAGCGCTTTCGCCAATTAATACAAAAAAACAAAAAATTGGTTATTGGATAGCATTTGCAGTTGTATTTTGGGGTTATGCCCTTTCAGGAAGTCGTGGTCCTTTATTTGTAATCATTGGAGGTTTATTTATTTACCTATTGATGATTGGGAATATAAAAATATTACTAATTGGAGGTTTAATAGGTGGAATGTTTTTTGGGCTCCTCAAGTTTACCTCTGTGGGAAGTAGTAATTACCAAATTCAACGTATGCGTTCAGGATTAGACCCCAATGACCCATCACTTTTAGTTCGTTTAGAAAATCAAAAAAATTTAAAGGCCTACTTGGCTTCAAGGCCTATTGGTGCTGGAATTGGTACTGGTGGAAGTTGGGGAGATAGGTTTTATAAAGGCCGTTGGCTCAGTACTGTGCAGTTAGATAGTTGGTATGTTCGTATATGGGTTGAAATGGGTGTGGTAGGTTTAACTTTGCATTTGTTGCATTTATTTATATGTTTGGGAGTTGGAATGTATAATATAACCCGAATTAAAGACCCTCATTTACGAACACAAATGATAGCCTTGGCTGCGGGTTTTTTTGGTATTATGTTTGCCAGCTATGGAAATCAAATATTAGGACAAAACCCTACAGCTGTAGTAATGTATATGAGCATGGTTTATTTCTTTATATGCAGAAATTGGGTTGATAAAGATGGCAATATATTGCCCGAACACGACATTGATAAGTAAGGAAAAACTTAAGTTAACTAAATATAACTCGCTGCAGATTTATCAGTTTTTGCGTTATGGAAGTTTCTTTTTAATTTCTATAGTGTTGGCTAAAATTGCATTTTATCGTTTTAACCCAGGTTATGGAACCAGCATTATTGGCCGCTATGAGTTTTTAATGGTGGTAAGCTCTAGCTTAACTTTTTTTTGGGTATCAAGTATTTGTAACACTTTAGTTCCTTTTTTCAACGCTAGCAATGAGGATAAGCAGAGGAGGATTTTATTCAATGCTTTTGCATTAATGGTGGCATTTTCTTTATTAGCGGGTATCATTACTTTTTGTTTTGGATTTTATAAAAAAGATGATGCTTACCTTTTTCATATGTTTTCGTTAGTGGTTTTTTTAAATACACCCACATTTATAGTTGATTACATTTTTTTTCTAAAAGGTAAGTATAGGTCGCTTATTATTTGGGGTATTGTAACTTTTACAGCACATACTTTAATGCTTTGTTTACCCTTGTTTTTTAGGCAAACTTTAAACTTAGCGGTAAACTTATTGGTAATTTTGGCTTTGTTAAAGTTTAATTATACCATTATTTTATTAATGAAATACTCTACCATTACCATTAATACCAGACTTATCCAAGAATTTATGATTAAGGTAATGCCATTTATGTTTTCTATACTTCTGGCTGGAAGTATGGATTATATAAACAGTTTTATTGTGGTTCATTACTTTACCGAAGCCGATTTTGCAGTATTCAGATATGGAGCAAAAGAGTTACCCATATTTTTAATTATGGCCAATTCATTAAGTAATATATACAGTGGGGAAATTGCCAATTTAAACAAACAAGGACTTTTAAACCAAGGGTTAAATAAGCTAAAAAATAGTAGTCGAAAACTCATGTATTGGTTATTTCCATTGGCCATTATTTTACTTTTTGTAAGTAAGCCAATGTACATTGCATTGTATAACAACGATTTGGTAGAAGGGTATAAAATTTTCAATATTTCGTTATTGCTTATTATTAGCCGATTAATTTTCCCTCAAACAGTTCTGACTGGTTTAATAAAAACACGAGCATTTTATTTGGTTTCTACCAATGTATTAATTGTGAATGTAATACTTGCTATTTGGTTTATTCAATTATTTGGCATTTCAGGAATTGCTTACGCTACTGCTATTTCATTCTTAGTAGAAAAAATTCAATTGGTAATTTATTGTAAAATAGAAGGAATTAGGTTTAAAGAATATACTCCCGTGGTAGAATATTTTGTGTTTAGTTTTTTGATGCTTGCAGCCTTTGTTATTTCTATAACTATTTAAATTTTAGTATAAAACAATGCAATACACAGCCGATTACTTTATTAATAAATTGGGTTTAACCAAACATGTTGAAGGTGGTTCGTTTAAGGAAACATATAGAGCCAATATCGAGATAAATAAGCAAAATTTACCAGCCAATTTTAAAGGAAATAGAAATATAAGTACAGGAATTTATTTTTTGCTAGAGCATGGGCAGTTTTCGGCTTTTCATAAAATATTAAGTGATGAAATGTGGCATTTTTATCATGGACAAACCCTGACTGTATATGAAATAGAGCCCAACGGAAACTTAATTACTCATAAATTAGGAACTGATTTAGCTAATGGCGAAACCTTTCAATGTGTTATAAAAGCAGGTAATTGGTTTGGTTCTCGTTGCGAAATACCTCATGGTTTTAGTTTAGTTGGCTGCACCGTTTCACCTGGTTTTGATTTTGCCGATTTTGAGTTGGCTAATAAGGAAAGTTTAACCATTCAATATCCTCATTTAGCTGAATTGATTGGGCAAATGTGTTACTAGTAAATATTTAATAAACCGTTCATATAAATGGTTTGGGTATAACTATTTTAAATTTTATTCTTTGTTAAAAAATATCCAATTTAATTTTATGAAAAAAATATACTCTTTAAGTTTTCTTTGTCTTTTAGGTGCCAGTACTTTATGGGCACAAGTACCTGCTAATATATCTAATAAACTCGATAGAACTTACGATAGTTTATGTGCTAAATTAAATATTAAAGGTTCGGCTGCGGCAGTGTTAATACCGAATATGGGCGTTTGGAAACGCAGTTATGGCGTATCGCACGAGGGTGTGCCTGCTACAAACGAAATGCTTTTTACACTTGGCAGTAATACCAAAACTTATACCAGTTCAGTAGTTTTAAAATTGCATGAGTTAAAGTTATTAAGCTTAGGCGATACTATAGGAAAATGGTTTGTAAATAATTCAAACATAAACGGTAAAATAACCATTACTCAATTATTGAATCATACCAGTGGTGTGGCCAGTTATACTGAAAATGCTGCGTTTTGGGAACTTGTAAATGCTGATTTAACCAAAAAATGGACTCCAGAAGAAATTGTGCCATACATTCCCGCACCTACTTTTTCTCCTGGCACTAGCTGGGAATATTCAAACTCTAATTTTTTATTGGCAGGATTAATTATAAAACAAGTTACAGGTAAGTCGTTAGCAAATGCCTATCAAACCTATATTTATACTCCTTTAAACTTAACCAATACCAAACTTTTAAGCGAAGAAACTACCAGTGCCGAAGTAGCTCATCATTGGAGTGTAAGCATTGGTTTTGCAAAGTTAACCGATTGGGAACAATTGGGTTTAAGTTACGATGCTATGAACAGTGTAGCTTGGGCAGCGGGCGGTTTATATGCCACAGCTAATGATAACGTGCAATATTTAAATGGATTGTTTAATACCAATAAAATAATTTCAGATAGTATGTTGGTTAAGTTAAAAACTACCAGAAATATTGGAAGTGGTGCAGGTTATGGTTTGGGTATATTTTCATACAATAACTTTAATGGACGCACCGTTTACGGACATGGAGGAACCAATATTGGAGGTATTAACGAAAACATTTTTGACCCTATTACCAAAGTAAGTATTTCGGTTTTAACTAACCAAGATAGTATTGATAACAATACCATATTAACCCGGGTAGTATTTAACTTACACAAAGATTTAGTAGCACTAAAAGTAGGTGTTAACGAGTTAAATAATATAGCTAAAACACAGGTTGATGTATTTCCAAACCCTACCCAAGGTTTTGTTAATATTCAAAGTAGTGAGCCTATTACTCATTTAATAGTTACTAATATTAACGGAAAAATGGTAATGGATTTAAATAACTTAAATACAAATAATTTGCCTTTAGACATCAGCCATTTAAACCAAGGTATTTATTTTATAAATGGTATTACCAATCAAGGTACGTTTGTACAAAAAATTGTATTAACTAAATAGGTGATATTTAAATAATTGTAAAACCTTAAAAGGCTGTTAAATTAATTTAGCAGCCTTTTTTATTGTACGGGTAATCATAGTGTTAAAATTCTTTCTTTAACTGTAAATCATAACTTTAAAATTAACTACTTGATAAATTAGCCATGTTAAAGTGGTTATATTAAATATGTTTGAAATAGAGTAAATTTGGGCAATGCTTAATTTTGAGATCAGCTAATTTACTAGCAATTTAAGAAACTTAAAGCAATATTACTTTTTGAACTTTTAAGCTAAAAACGAAGAAAATTTTGATAAACTAGAAAATGAACTTGCAAAAATGAGTTTGTAATTTATTGAAGGATGAGTAAAAGAAAAAGTGAATGTTTTATTACTTTTTTTTAACCAAATTTGCGGTAGGTTGGATTTAGATATTATATGAAAATAAACAAGTATTTTCATATAATATTGGCAATCCGAGCAGTTTTTAACGTAAATATATGCATTAAAAATCTTGATAAAGAATTGTACTTTTTGCCAATGCCCAAACCTATGATGCCGAAGAAGGTTTAAATGTATTGCTCGAAGAGTTAAAAACTAAATATTTAAAATAAGCTTTACCTTATTGGTTTGATTTGTGAGGTTATAAAAAAAGTCCAACCAAATAGTAATTTCAACTATTCGATTGGACTTTTTTATAAACCTATTTTACAAAATTGTTTTTAGTTTTACTTAAAATTATTCTACAATTTCAAATTCCACTCTTCTGTTTAAGTAATTATTTCTTGGCAATTTGCTTTGAGTTCCCATTGGTTTAATGTAAACTCTGCTAGCTTCAATGCCATTTTTTGTTAAGTAATCGGCTACTGCTTTAGCTCGTTCTTCTGATAAAGCCATATTACTTTCAGTATTTCCAGCATAATCAGCATAACCTAAAACATTTATTTTTAGGTTAGGATATTTTTTCAATACTGTAATTGACTTATTTAAAATCTTTTTGATGTCTGTATTGATTGTTTTACTGTTTAGTTCAAAATAAATTTTGTTTAGCTCAAGTTGTAAAATTTGAGCTATTTCTTTTATAGAGGCAGTGTTTAAATTATTATTAGTTGGAGTTACTGAACTGGCAATTGGAATAGGAGTTTTACCAATAGGGCATCCATCTTTTGTATTAGCAGCTTCATTTGGACAATAATCTTTAATGTCGGGAACGCCATCACCATCAGTATCTTTGGTAATCAAATTGCGCAGTTCCAAAATATCATTATTAGCGGTTATTAACTTTTGTTTTTCAAGAGAAATAGTATCATGTAATTTAGCTATTTCCTTATCATAGTTATTTTCAATAAATGAGCCGTTGCCCCCACCAAATTGCCAAGCTGCTGCCATATCTTGATGCGGATTTTTACCAAAAGTATAACGAAGACCAACACTAGTTTTGGCCATATGGTCTTTACCAGATCCATAATTATAGCCATCCCAAGCATCGGTATAGGTGGTAACAAATTCACTTTGTAAATTAATATGCCAGTTTTTATTTAAATGATAACGCAAACCTAAGCCTAAGCCCACTTGCATGGCAGTTCCTTTTTCTGTGTTAAAGATTTTATCATCTTCAATAAATTTTAGCTCAGTTTCATAGTTAGCTGAAGCTATGCTAGCTCTTAAAAAAGGAACAAGTTTATGAGGTTTACGTCTATTTCTTCCTTTGAGATCAAAGTTTACTCCAAGTGCTAAAAAATCAACATCCGACTCGTAGTAATTAAGTTTATTTGCTGCTGTCATTGTTCCCATATCATACGATGCATCAATGCTCACCAAAGGGCTAATGAAGTAAATTAAATCAAATCCAAAAGCTAAATCAAATTTGGTTTTGCTGCCATTTAATCCATTGGCATCTTCGCCCAAATAGCCATTACTTAATTTGTCGTAGGCAGTAAATTTTACATCGTATAAATGGTTTAACTTAATGCCTAAACCGAATTTATTCAGTTTAGGCTTTGAGTTAGTTGCAGTGTTGACATCATTTTGCGCCTCAATAGTATTTGTACTTAATAAAAAGCAGGTTATAACTAATGCTTTTAATATATTTAAACAATTATGTTTCATTTGTTCTGTTTGTTTAAGAGTTTTTTATAATAATTACTTAGTTAAAACCATTGGTTTAATGGTGGTTTTGTCACCTTGATTTAATCGTACAAAATAATTTCCATCAGCCAGATTAGTTAAGTCTACTTGCGTAACAAAACTATTGGTAGTTGATTCATAAACCAATTTACCTAGTGCATCATAAATAAGTATAGCTGTTGTTTTTTCGGTTGCATTTTCAATTTCAAAATACAATTTGCCAGTTGAAGGATTTGGATACATTTTAAACGCTACTTGGTTTTTTCCTTCATTAACTCCAACATTAACACCTACAGGCAATGCATCGCTTTCGGTAAAACAACCTTGAGCAGTACCTACTCTTACACTATATAAACCTGCTATAACCATAGTATATGATTTTTGGTTTCCGTTAGCAAGTGGCTGTCCGTATCTTAACCATTGGTATGAATTAAATTGTTGGAATACCTCTAATACATTGGCATTTTGACGAGAAATAATTGGTTTTTCAGGTGAGCGATTAACTGTTACAAAGAAATTACCTTTGGTCTCGCAATTCATACTATCAGTAAATACATAGGTTACATTATAGTTACCTGAACCTGATAATGCAGGGTCAAATGATTTTCCATCTAATGTAACACCACTTCCAGTAAACACGATATTACTTTTCCCTTTGGTTAAATCAAATGGTTCAACATCACTACAAACCACAATATTTGAGTAAGTATCTGGCAAGTACGATGGTAAAATGGTTACTGTAAAGCTTCTTGTTACTTTATTGCCCGATTTATCGGTAAATGTAAAAATATTAGTAGTTGTACCAACTGGATAAGTATTTCCTAATGCAATACCTTCTGTTTGAACAATTTTTACATCACCACAATTGTCGGTTACGGTTGGCAAAGTATAACGATAGCCAGCACCACAATGTCCTAATCTAATATTAGATGGCATAAAAGTAACTACTGGTAAAATGGTATCAACCACACTAATATTTACCAAAGTGCTACTGCTGTTTCCACTTAAATCTGTTGCTGTAAATTGAACTGAGTTATCTCCAACATCATTGCAGTTAAATGTAGTTTTGTTAATTGAAATATTACCAATAGCTACATTATCAGTTGAACCATTGTTTACTTCAGATGCTGTTAAGGTAGCACTTCCTGAGTTATTCAAATAAATGGTTTTACCAATTGCATTTACTATTGGTTTAACAGTATCAATTACAATAACATTTAATGTTACACTTTCGCTATTACTACTAGCATCGGTTGCTGTAAAGGTTACGGTGTTTAAGCCTAAGTTAGTACCATTAAAACTTGTTTTGCTTAATAATAAGTTGGTAATACCACAATTATCGGTAGATCCATTATTAACTTGAGCAGTTGTTAAACTAACTGTTCCACTTGCATTTAAGTATAAATTCAAGTTGTTATTAACTACAATATTTGGTTTAATAGTATCAATAATGGTAACGGTAACATTTGCAGTGGTAAAGTTTCCGCTAGCATCGGTAGCTGTAAAGGTAATATTATTTGCACCTCTATCGCTACAACCAAAATTAGTTTTGCTTAACGATAAATTACTAATTGCACAATTATCTGTAGAACCGTTGTTTACTTGTTGAGGAGTAATAGTAGCCAATCCTAATCCGTTTAGGTAAACGTTTAGGTTTTGTGCCAACACTGTAGGTTTAATGGTATCTAATACTGTAATTGTTGCACTTGCTGATGTGCTATTATTGCTTCCGTCCGTTACAGTTAAGAAAATTTGATTTGCCCCTAAATCTGAACAATTAAATGCTGTTTTACTTAACTGTAAAGTGCTGTTACCTGAATTGTCATTTGAACCATTGTTTACTTGGTTCGCAGTAACAGATGCATTGCCAGTTGTGTTCAAGTAAATAGTTCTGTTTTGAGTTAAAGCTATTGGACGAACGGTATCTAAAACGGTAATTACCACATTGCTAGTTTGACTATTTCCACTTAAGTCTGTGGCGGTAAATGAAATGGTGTTCAAACCTAAATCAGTTGCTAAAAAGGTTCCTTTACTTATTGTTGTTGTTTGAATACCACAATTATCAGTGCTACCATTATTTACCATTGTCGCTGTTAAATTTGCAGTACCAGTTGCATTTAAGTAAATAGTTCTATTTTGAACATTTAAAATTGGCTTAATGCTATCAATTACTGTAACGGTTGTAGGTATAGTTCTAAAATTACCACTTGCATCTGTTGCTGTTATATTAATTGTATTGTTTCCTAAATTGCTACAAGCAAAGTTTGATTGACTCAGTGTGATTGATGCACTTGAGCAATTATCACTGCTACTTGTCACCACTTGCGAAGTTGACAAGCTTGCAACTCCATTTGAGTTTAAATAAATATTTGCTGTTTGAGCTGTAATTAAAGGTTTAATAGTATCAATAACAGTTACATTAAAGTTTCGGCTTCCTTCGTTTCCTGTTGCATCTAGTGCAGTCAAGGTTACAATATTATTGCCTAAATTAGCACAAGTAAAATTAGTTTGACTTAATGTTCTACTTGCAATGCTACAATTGTCGCTACTAGCACTATCCACATTTGATAAGGTTATGCTTCCAGTTCCTGTTGAATTTAAGTAAACCAACACATTTGTTCTTGGCCTTACTATTGGACGGATACTATCAAATACATTTACGTTTACGTTAGCAGTTCTATTGTTTCCATTAATATCTGTAGCTGTAAATATGATATTGCTACTTCCTAAATCTGCACATGAAAAAGTGCTTTTATTTATAGCAACTGTTGCAACACCACAATTATCAGTACTGTTATTATTTACTTGGGAAGCTGTGATACTTGCTGTACCATTGCTATTTAAGTAAATATTTTGGTTAGAAATGGTAGCTATCGGTCTTACTGTATCAAACACAGTTACGATAATATTTGCTGAATTTGCATTACCGCTTTGATCTTGAACAGTGAATAAAACATTATTGGCTCCAATGTTTGAACAATTAAATACAGATTGACTTAGTAAACGTGCTGTAATGTTGCAATTATCAGTACTTGCACTATCCATTAAGCTTGGATTGATTACTGCTTGTCCGTTAGCAGACAAGTAAACACTTACTGATTGTTTTGGTCTGGCTATTGGTGCTATTGGATCTAATACAACTGCAGTAGTTGTTCCTGTTTGAACATTACCAGAATTATCTGTTACAGTTAATAAAATTGTTTTAATTCCAATGTCAGCACATGTTATATTAGTAGGACTAACACTTACAGTCTTAATTCCACAATTATCTGTACTTCCGCTATTAAATTGATTTGGTGTAATATTTATTGATCCAGTTTGATTCAAATACAATACAATTCCATTTTGCACATTTACTACTGGCTTAATGGTATCAAGAACCGTAATAGTAGCAGTTGCAGTTTGGCTATTATTATTTACATCTGTTGCCGTTAAGGTTACAATGTTAGCACCTGTATCATTGCATGAGAATGAAGTTTTTGATAATGCTAAAGCAGCTACTCCGCAAGCATCAGATGAACCATTGTTAACTTGTGCAGCCGAAATTGAGGCAGTACCCACCGCGCTTAAGTAAACTGTTCTGTTTTGAGTTACAACTACTGGCCTTACTGTATCTAATACCGTTACGGTGGCTGTTCCTGTGTTCGAATTGCCATTTAAATCGGTTGCAGTTAAAGTTACTGTTACTGGTGTGCCAACGTTAGCACAAGTAAATGATGTTTGCGAAGCACTTAAACTTGCTACTCCACACGCATCACTTGTTCCGTTATTTAATTGTAATGCACTTACTGTTGCTGTACCCGCTGCACTTAGGTAAACTGTTCTGTTTTGAGTTACAACCACTGGCCTTACTGTATCTAATACCGTTACGGTGGCTGTACCTGTGTTTGAATTGCCATTTAAATCGGTTGCAGTTAAAGTTACTGTTACTGGTGTGCCAACGTTAGCACAAGTATATGAAGTTTGGGATGCACTTAAACTTGCTACTCCACACGCATCACTTGTTCCGTTATTCAATTGTAATGCACTTAGTGTTGCTGTACCTGCTGCGCTTAAGTAAACTGTTCTGTTTTGAGTTACAACTACTGGCCTTACTGTATCTAATACCGTTACGGTGGCTGTACCTGTGTTTGAATTGCCATTTAAATCGGTTGCAGTTAAAGTTACTGTTAC
>CANHVU010000042.1 GCA_947464275.1 Bacteroidota bacterium | reverse complement strand
GCACTCCCGCATTCGCTAGCGTCCCGCTAGTGAATTTATTAATAAGCCTCTGGCTAACATCATAAAGTTAAATAAATGGCGAGACGCCTATTATAAAATCACTCGCAAGATGCGAGCGAGTGCAGGGTTGGAAGAGATAGGCTAGGGAAACTCGAAAAAATAAATTCGAATTTCGAAAAAGTGATACCCGGATAGTGCGCAGAACAAGAGGCTAATGCACTCCCGCATTCGCTAGCGTCCCGCTAGTGAATTTATTAATAAGCCTCTGGCTAACATCATAAAGTTAAATAAATGGCGAGACGCCTATTATAAAATCACTCGCAAGATGCGAGCGAGTGCAGGGTTGTTTTTTTCTTTTACCAAAGCGGTCGGTGATAACACCGACCGCAGGCAAAATATTTAATCTTTCATGTAGTTTAACTTCTTTACTGCTATATCCAAATCTTTTACTTTGTTTTCTTCCAATATCTTTATAAGTAAATCAAAATAATCAACGCCTTTTTCCATTGGAATTTCAATGGTATCTATTTTCTTTTCATTATCATAAAATACTTCAACATGGCACCAGTTTTTATACGAAGTATCGGGTAAATTATTTTTAAACAATTTACTTTCTTCATAAATATTATTTAACGTATTTTCATTTGACAATATTTCAAAACTCCAATGGTAGTAGTTGGTATCTACATTGTGAGAAGAATTGTAAAATACTAATATTGGATTTAATGTTTCTTTAGCTTCGTAATCTTTTAAAACAATATACTTTATATGATGAATATTATTTTGTGTCTCATTACAAGAAAAAAGAAAAAAAATTATGTATCGAAAAGTTCTCATTTTATTAATCTCTTCCCTCCCAATAAAATTTTCCATTAGTTTTTAATATAAATCCAAAAACTGAGTTATTGTAAGTAATATATATAACCTCTTTATTATTTATAATTAAAAATTTAAATTTGATGATAAAAGGATTTTTAACGCGATATTCATCTAAAAAAGAATCTTTATAGGGATTGGTTTTCCATAGAATATTTCTTTTTTTATCAATTGCAGTTATTGTTTTTCTATCTTTATCAATTATATATTTATTTTCACTTTGTTTATCTAATAAAGTATCACATTTAATTTCAGAAATATAATATTCATTGTTATCATTATTTTTTTTGTTTTGAGACATAACCAATAACGTACAAAAAATAAATAATATCAATAATTTTATTCGCATAAATGTAAAGTGGTTTTATATGAAATTTTATCTTTGATTACTTTCGCATTCGCTAGCGTCCCGCTAGTGAATTTATGAATATGCCTCTGGCTTTTTATTATTATGTTTACCGCAATTTAAAACACTATTTTTATTTGCAATTTATGGTTTTATTGTAAATGTATAAAACCTATTCTTTATCCCTACTATTGGTTTTATTAAAGCCATGGGCTGCTGTATACACTCACTAGCAAGATGCTAGCGAAAATAGAATTATCCCTTAACTACAAATATGACATCTTCTAATATGCTGTTAGTATTAAATTCTAAACATAGTATTGAACCCAAGTTTCTATTTAATCCACAGTCAGCTTCTGGCTTGTAATTATATTTATCTTGTCCTCTATAACGCCCGTATTCATAATTATATTGATATGTAAATCCATTTTTATTTGAACAATAAAAATCTGGTTTTCCTAAAATTTTTCTAATTTCAGTACTTTTGTGGCCTTTCAATTTCTCAGAAAGTATTATTTCTTTCAGTATTTTTGATCTGTAGCCATTTTTGCCTAATAAATCTTTTTTCCAGTCTTTACTTGAGAAATTTGGAATTACAACATCTTTCTTGAAAAAAGCACATGATGTACTTTGTAAAACAAACAAACATATAAATATTTTAATATAAAATTTCTTCATATAAATTTTGTATGAATTACTTAAAACTCTAACCAATTCAATTATACTAATGGTTATTTTATCATCACTTTTATTATATTTCAAATAACGTAATTTTATAATTAAATTAATGCAAGGTTTTTAATAAAATGTACTAAATGAAATTATTGCGGGTTATATATACCCATTACACGAGAGCGTTAATTACTTTTTAATTCAAAACCTATGATAGTACGCGCGGAACATTAGGCTAATGCTCGCATTTAGCATGTTGCTGCAACAAAAAAGTACGAATGTTAGGCAAACATTACCATAAAACAAATATTTTTTCTTTTTTACTTTTGTAGGTTTGTCTAAGCTAAATTCCGAAAGCTTGTGGTTTGCAAAACAGCATTGGCTGTTAGAAACTGCATATCCGAACCAGCTGGTTATTTAATACATAACTGCATCAGTTCATTTTCCATTAAGCATTTCCATTATTTGAATTACTAATAATATAATTAAAATTAATGTGAAAAATAAAATCGCATAACCAGAAATTTTCATCCAAAAAACTCTGCTATTATTAGATTCATTTATTTTGAAATTATAAAACTTCTCAATTGTTTCAATCGTTTTGAATACAGCATTATATCCAAAATAGAATAAAAATACAGATGTAATTAATAATGTGATTATTGATTCAATCATAATTTATTTATACTTTAAAAAAATAATTATTCTGGCTTATGATTATAACTCCTCCATTAGTAATGATTTACCCTCAGAACAATTTAATCTAAGGATTTGTAATCCACTTTTCACTATGCCACATACAAAACGAATGTATTAAAAGGAATTATACTTTTTGAATTACAAATACTAATTTTATTAAGTGCGGTTTGCAAAACAGCACTGGCTGATAGAAACTGCGTATCCGAACCAACAGGCGCTTATGATATTTAAAGCTTAGAAGGATAATTTATGGGGTATTTATTCCCTTTTAAAAGTTCAAGAATACCCGAAGGATTAAATACAATTCCTATGTAAGTTGAGTTAAAATCGTCTACTTTAAGCATTCTAAACTTATTTATTTCATTGTCTTCTAAGTTCCAAAACTTCCAATTGTTTGTTTTTAAAATTGGTACTTCTCCAATCCTTGTTCCATAGTCACTTGTAGACCTAAATATAATTTTATCTATTCTGTCTATAACTGGCATATTTCCTTCTTTTTTAAAAAGACCGTTTTTTATACCAATTGTCAAAAAGGTATGAGCAAAGAAACCTATTTTACAATTCAATAAATTTTCATAATCTGGTTTCTCAATTATCAAATATTTATTATCAAATACTTTAATTACATCACTATTCAATTGATTGATATCTTTTGAAATATATTGAAAATACTTTTTTTCAAAATCATTTATTTGAGTAGAAAACACATCACCAATTTGAATTTTTTTCATGTTATTTAAAGTTAGCTGAGCAATCTTCATGTCGGATTTTCAATTCATTTTCACCAATCCAAATACAAAACAAAAGTATAAAAGGTATTGAATATTTCACATCACAAACGCTAACAATATTATTGTAATATTGAAAATCACAAAGGCTGAATAAATTTCCAATACTTAAAATCCAATATTTTACAGTTTTTTTTATTGCCACACAATTATAATATTGCAATCGCATGAAAAAAGTACTACTTACCTTATTTACTTCCTTATCTTGCCTTACTTATATGAGCGCTCAGGAGAGCGATGATAAAAAAGACAAAGGCGAATTTTCGGGGAACTTTCAAAACACCAACCAATTTTATGTAAACGATTCTATAATTGGTACAAACACCACTCAATACAAGCGCGAATTATCAAGTGCTGATGCTTGGTTGTTTTTAAGTTACAAGTTAAAAGGCTTTAAGTTTAATCTTCGTTACGATGTGTTTAACAATTCGCCTTTATTTAACCCAAGTGAGGCTTATACCAAAAGCGGAATAGGCATGTGGAGCGTGAGTAAAGACATTGATAAATTTAATATAACCGTTGGTTATTTTTACGACCAGTTTGGAACAGGTATGGTTTTCAGGGCTTTTGAAGACAGAAACTTAGGGTTAGATTTTGCCATAAACGGTGCAAGGGTTATTTATACCCCAAGCGAAAACACCCAAATTAAAGCTTTTACAGGTTTACAAAAATTCAGGTTTGATGTGCGCCCAGAGGTTATTAAAGGTATAAATATTGAACACAGGATTGAAGTAAACGAAAATTTGAATTTTCAATTAGGAGCTAGTGGTGTTAACAGAACCATTGATCAAGGCACCATGAATACCATAGTGGGAACTATTAATAATTATGAGTTAGCAAACAGATTTATACCAACATATAATGTTTATTTGGGTAATGTTTACAATACATTAAGCTATAAAAAATTCAGTTTATATACAGAGTATTGCCAAAAAAGTAAAGAGGCTATTTTTAACCCTAAATTAGATAGAATGGAGTTAAAAGATGGTCGTGTTTATTACACCAGTTTATCATTTTCAACAAAAGGTTTAGGTATCAATGCGCAATACAAACGCATTGAAAGTTTTTCGCTTAGAACATCACCTTTAGAAAACTTAAATTTGGGAATGATTGCATATTTACCTAGTTTAACTCGTCAAAATACCTACAGATTATTGGCTCGTTACAATGCAGTGGTGCAAGAATTAGGCGAAAATGCATTAGGTATGGAGTTTACCATTAAACCTCAATGGGCTTACTTTAAAAAGCATCAAACTACCATCAATATCAATACCAGTGTGGTAACAGGTAAAAACGATTTTGATGCCAACAGAATCAATCCTTTTGATTTTAGTACTGATACCACTCGTTATTTTAGAGAGCATTATATTGATGTATCGCATAAGTTTAATAAAAAGTTCAAAGCTATGGTGGGTTTTCAGTACATTAATTATAATCAACAGTTATTTGAACAGAAAACTAAAGAGTATGAATACGTAACGGCTAAAACTTATTTTGGAGAAATAACTTATAAGTTAACTCCTACTCGCTCATTAAGAGTAGAAGCTCAGTATTTAAATACCGCTCAAGATTTAGGTGATTTTATAAATGCAACAGTGGAGTTAAATATAGCACCACATTATTCATTTAGTGTTGGCGATATGGTAAATGTGAATAGGGTAAAAAGAAATACTGCCTCTAGTAGTGATGATTTAGTGCATTATTGGAACGTATTTGGAAGTTATACATACAAAACTACCAGGATGACAGCTGGATTTATCAAGCAAGTAGAAGGTGTGAATTGTACAGGTGGTGTTTGCCGCGTTGAGCCAGCATTTAGTGGAGTTAGGGTTACATTACAAACTAATTTTTAAAAAATAAAAATATGAAAATATTAAATAAAATAAAAAGCATTAAAGCGTTGCAAATAATTGCATTGAGTATTTTTGCATTGGCATCTTGCGATGAGGAAGCACCTCCGGGATTAAATTTTGCACCTGAAAGAAGTGTATTTGACACCACATACATTACCAATTCCATTCCTGCTGCTCAGGCTACTAATGTTTTAATTGAAGATTTTACAGGAGTTAAATGTCCAAACTGCCCACGTGCACAAGGTGTGGCTAAAAAATTAATGTCAGACTACCCAGGAAGAGTATTTGTTATGGCCATGCATCCAGGTAAGGGATTGTTAGCTACTTTAACAAGTCCATTTAAAACTCCAGGTGATGACCATGATAGTAAATATGATTTTAGAACTGAAGAGGCCGCTGATTTATTAACCATGTTAGGAGGGACTAGTCAACTACCTATCGGTTCAATAAACAGAACTTTATTTAATTCTGAAAATGCAATTTTAATTAATGATACTAAATGGTCAGGTAAAGCATCTGAAAAACTAAATACATCTTCCATTGTAAACATTGATACTTTTGGAACAAAAGGTGTTTATTATGTAGATGCAAATACAATAAGAATAAATGTAAAATTAACGTATACCTCGGCTTCTACCGACTCTCAATTTGTAAGCATTGCTATTATTGAAGATGACTTAATTGATTTTCAAGAAGATGGCACAGTGGTAAAAGAAGATTATGAACATAACCATGTTTTGCGCAGAATGATTACTCCAACAACTGGTTCGCAATTAAAAGCAAGTATTGTATCTGGCCGTGTTTTCGCAAAAACTTACGATTACCAATTTGCACCCAACGAAACTTGGAATAGAAAAAATTTGAAATTAGTGGTTTTTGTTCATAATGGGACCAATGGTTCTAATAAATTTGTGGTTCAGCAGGTTAAAGAGTACGAGATTCACTAAATGAGGATTGTAAATAAATTAGTGGTTGGAGCGGTATTGTTTTTAACAGCTTGCAATGGAATTGATCAAGCGTATTTAGATTCTATTTTAGCGCATAGAAACAGCACTAACCACACTTTTTTTGATGCTCAAACTACACCACTTGATACCAATAAATTGAAAACATTTACTGGTTTAAAGTTTTTTGAAGTAAACCCCAATTATAAGGTAACTGCTACTTTAACCAAGTATGCCGATATGCCTCATTTTGAATTGCCTCACTCGCATAACAGCAGTAAGCCTTATAAGCAATATGGTAAAATTAGTTTTACTTTAAATGGCAATAATTATGAGCTTACGGTTTTAGAAGCAGTTAATAAAAAAGAGGAATACAAAAACTACTTACTTATTTGTTTTACCGATTTAACCACTGGAACTGAAACTTATGGTGGAGGGCGTTATTTAGATATTGAAATACCTAAAAACAACTTGGTAGACATTGATTTCAACTTGGCTTATCATCCATATTGCTTGTATAATAGCAATTATACTTGTCCAATTCCTCCTAAAGAAAATTTTATCAATACTAGAATTGAAGCTGGCGAAAAACTTTAAAATAGAAAAGTTTTTCGCCAACAATTTATTTTTTGTCAATCACAATTCACTAATCTTTTAAATACTTACCTAACCAATCAAAGAATACACGTTGCCAAAGCACGCTATTTTGAGGTTTGGTAACCCAATGGTTTTCGTCAGGGAAGTATAAAAATCTACTTGGAACTCCTTTTATTTGTGCAGCAGTAAATGCTTCCATTCCTTGTCCTAGCGGTACTCTAAAGTCCTTTTCATTATGTATTACTAAAATGGGTGAATCCCAGTTTTGAACAAACTTATGCGGAGAGGCATCAAAGTTATTAGGATGATCAGTTTGACTCCAATACGGTCCTTTATTATCATTATTGGCAAAATACATTTCTTCGGTAGTTCCATACCAACTTTCCATGTTAAACATACCACAATGGGCTATAAATGTTTTAAATCTTTTGTTATGATTACCTGCTAACCAATAAACAGAAAAGCCACCAAAGCTTGCTCCTACTGCGCCTAGCTTATCTTTATTTACAAACGGTTCACTACTAATATCATCAATGGCACTTAAATAATCTTTCATACATTGTCCACCATAATCTCCTGTAATGGCATCGTTCCATTCACTTCCATGTCCTGGCATTCCGCGTCTGTTAGGTGCAATAACTATATAACCATTGGCGGCCATTAATTGAAAATTCCAGCGGTAACTGAAAAACTGAGTCAATGCACTTTGAGGTCCACCTTGACAATAAAGTAAAGTTGGATATTTTTTAGTAGCATCAAAGTTTGGAGGATAAATAACCCAACTTAACAAGTCTTTTCCATCAGTAGTTTTAGTTATTCTTTTTTCTACTTTACCCATTTTAACCTCATCTAAAATAGCCTTGTTGGTAAAAGTAATTTGCCTTTCAGTTTTACTTTTTGGGTCAATAACAAAAATTTCAGTTGGCAAGGAAATACTCATTTTACTGATTACAAAACTTGTTTTTTTATTGTTTGTAATTGCACAAAATGAACCATAATCAGTTTCAGTATTCGATATTTTAGTAATGTTTTCTTTACCTTTTTTTAATATAAAACTGTATTCAAATAATTGTTTCGTTCCTTTGTATGGAGCAGTAAAATAAACGCTTTTGTTGTCGTTGCTCCATTGGAAATTTTCAACAGGATAATCAAAATTTCTTTTGCCAGTTAATTCTATAATTGGTGCTTTTGAATAAATAATTTCTTTTGGATTTGAGATATCTAAACAAACCAATCTATTCAAATCACTTTCGTTTCCTTTGCCTTGCATACTTAACCAAAGTATTTTATTTCCATCAGGTGAAAACTGCGGGTTTCTATCATATCCTTCATTTATTGATGAAATATTTGAAGTTTGTTTTGAAGTCAAATCGTAAATATAAATATCACTATTGGTTGAAATAGCCTCAGCTGTTCCAGTTAATTTCCTACTATTATAAGCCAATTTTGTACCATCAGGACTCCAATTAAATTCATCATCATCGCCATGAGGTTGTAAAGGACAATCAAATTTTTCATCCTTCATGATATCTAATGCATCGCCTTTGGTTTCTCCATTTGAATAAGGTATGATAAACAAATGACTGTAAGCATAATCGTGCCAACTATCCCAATGACGGTAAAATAATCCATCAATAATTCTTGCATTGCATTTATCCAAATCAGGGTAAATTTCTTTTACTTCTTTATCTAGTTTCACATCTGCCGTAAAAGCTATGTGTTTCATTGCTGGTGAATACTTATAACCACTTATTCCTCCATTAAAATTAGTGACTTTGGTTTTATTGCTGCCGTCCAAATTCATTTCCCAGAGCTGCACATCTCCACTTTTAGCACTCAAAAAACTAATTTTATTTCCATTGGGTGTGAATCGTGCACCAAATGCATTTAAATCAGCATCAGTTAATGCTGTTTTATTTTCACCATTGATGGTAATACCGTAAATAATATTAGTGCTTTTATTGGTTTTAATACTGTAGTTTCTTACACCATATATCACGGTTTTTCCATCATTCGAAACTTGCGCATCAGCCACGCGGCCTAGCTGCCAAAGGTTATCAATAGTAAGGTTTTGTTGTGCCATAGCAGTATATAAGCTACAAAAAAGAAATAAAAATTTAAAAATAGATTTTATCATAATGTGAATTTATTTATAAAAAAACAAACCGCTCAATAACAAAATATTCAATACTTGAACAGTATATATTTAATGTTATTAAGCGGTTTAAAATTAATAATTTGGCCTTTTTATTTACCAAACATATTGTGATTTATTCATTAATAAGGCCTCTCCTACCAACGTATCTGCGCCTGTAGCCAAATCTACAATTTTGGTTTCGTACAGTACGCGGTTTTTTTCAGGGAAAATTTCTTTTACGGTAACTACAGCTTGGTAATCAGTATCAACAAACATTGGTTTTAAAAAAGTGTTATTTTGTTTCATGTAAATATGTCCTTCGGCATAATACAATGCGCCAAATATTTTAGTAAACACACTTGCACTAAAATGTCCATGAATAATATTACGACCAAAAATACTTGCTTTTCCTGCCTCAGGATTGGTATGTAATGGATTGGTATCCCCACTAATTTGTGCATATAAATTTACTTGCTCTTGGGTGTATTTAATATTGTGTGTAAATACATCGCCTACATTTGGTGCTGCCATAATTTTGAATATTTTTAGTTAAATTTTGTACTGCAAAATATTTATTTTTTTGAAATAACAAGCCTGTAAATAATTTATTTATTTATCATTTGAAATTGTAAACTTCTATTTTATCAAAAAATTATTTGCTAAGCCTATGTTTCGATAAAGTTTTGAAAGCAAAATAGCCACTAATTAAAATTAATAGCGCTGCTAAAAAAAAGGGAGCACCAGGTAAAAAGAATAAAGAATCCTTGGCGGTAGTATAGGCAAACAGATTGGTCATTACCAAAGGACCAATAATTGAAGTTAAGCTAATCAAACTAGTTAATGCACCTTGTAATTCACCTTGTTCAGTAGGTGGTACTTGGTTTGAGATTAAGCCTTGTAAAGCAGGACCAGCAATTCCTCCTAAACAATATGGAATTAAAAAAACAAACATCATCCATTCTTTCCAAGCTAAACCAAATAATACCAAACCAAGTGCATATAAAAATAATCCTAGATAAATAGATTTATTTTGACCCAACTTAGGGTTAATCACTCTAATTAAATAGCCTTGAACTAATGAAACCAATATACCTACAAATGCCAATGAATAGCCAACCATTTGGGCATCCCAACTAAATTTATAAATGGTAAAATAGCTCCAATTTGACTGCACAGCATGAGAAGCTATATAAATTAATACCAAAGAAACTATTAATCCTGAAACAACTGGATATTTGCGTAAATGCTTTAAAGAACCAATTGGATTGGCCCTCTTCCATTCAAATTTTCTGCGATTTTCCTTTAGCAAAGATTCAGGTAACACAAAATAACCATATAATAGGTTCAACAATGTTAATGCAGCAGCTACTAAAAAAGGAACATTTGCTCCCCACTTAGTAGATAAACCACCAATTACCGGACCAATGATAAATCCTAATCCAAATGCTGCGCCTATTAAACCAAAATTTTGTGCACGTTTTTCAGGTGTACTGATATCTGCTATGTAGGCAGTAGCAGTGGTTATACTTGCACCCATGATTCCTGCAATTAATCTACCAATAAAAAGCCAGGTAATAGATGGAGCATAAGCATGTAAAATATAATCTAACCCTAAACCTAAAAGAGAAAGCAACAAAACTGGTCTTCGTCCAAATTTATCACTTAATCCACCCAAAACGGGTGAAAATAAAAATTGCATAATGGCAAAACAAAATACCAACCAACCTCCATATCGCGAAGCCTCAGAAATGCCTTCACCAGTTAATTGTTCAATTAGTTTGGGAACAACTGGAATAATAATTCCAAGGCCAATTACATCAACAAGTATAGTTATAAATATAAATCCTAAGGCCGCATTGCGTTTTACTGTCATATTTGAGGGGTATATTAAAAGCAAACATAAATGTAATTATCAGTTAATAAAATAATCAAATTCAGTTTAATAATTTACTTTTAAATTTGACTTGAAAAATCAATTATGAAGCGTACATTTGCGGCTCAAAATTTTATAAAAAAATGAAAAATACATTTAAATTATTAAGCGCATTTATTTTTGCAAGCATTATTGCATTGACTTCATCTTGCTCAAAAGATGATGCAACCACTACAACAGTTGATGCAACATCTATTACCTTGACAGATAGTTTGATTAAAAATGAAATTGGAAACAAAAAACCAATGGCTTATTTATTAATCAACATCAAATTAGCTACTGGAACCACCGTTAAAACTGCTAAATTAGAAAGAAAAATTGGTACTGGTGCAAGTGAAGTATTAATTGAAAATAACAGAATTGATACAGTTTCTGACTTTACTTTATCTGATTTATTTACAGACGAAACAATTACAAACAATTTGGCTATGGGTACTAAAGTAGTATATACAGCTACTATTACAGATTCAAAATCGAAAACTGCTACCGGAAGTTTAACTTACACAGTGGTAAGAGGAAATGGAATCTTAATTTCTGAAATAATTGAATTAGGTGCACAATCTGATACAATTAGAGAATACAAGTTTTTAGGATTGGCTAACAGTTTTGCTACTTATACAGCAGGCGATAAAGGTACAGCACGAACTAACTCTGATAAAATTGACTTTGTTTATTACTACGGACAAAATGATAAAAACACTTTAGCATCTCCAAGTAATACAGATGGTGCTCAAGTTATATGGGGTAGCGAAATTACTAGCTGGACAACTAAAAATGTAACATTATTCAGCACTAATGCAATTACAGCAACTACTTTTGAAACAATTAAAGCCTCTAAAGTAGATGATGGTTTCTATAATATTGATTTTACTAAAAACACCACTGAGAAATATGTAAACTTTGGTATTAATAAAGTGGTAGCATTTAAAACTGCTGGTGGTAAAATTGGTTTAGCTAAATTTTTACAAGGCGCGACCACAGACTCAGGGTCAATGAAAGTACAAGTTATTTGTCAAGACTAAAACAATAATAATTCTTATAAAAAACGCCTATCAAATTTTGATAGGCGTTTTTTTTGCACTTAAATTAACCAAAAGCCAATAAATATAAGTTTCATAATTTAATAAATTATCATGAATCACGTCAATTTAGCTTACATTTGCATCTGAAAGGTCGGTGTAATATTTGAAAAAAATTAATACTAATTTTATTACAGCTGAACCGCTTTGCCAAAACCAGGCTTTTTTACCCTAGTGGGATTTTTAGTAACTTGTTATTAAAGACGTTAGAAGGTTGCGGCTCCTGTGGAGGCTAAATCCTATTCATTTACGGATTTTTATCAAAAGCCGACCTTTCTTTAAAAACACTAAAACTGCCTTATCTTTTTCTTACACGCTGTTCCATTTGTTCGATGGACTTTTTACTAACAATATCAAATATTGGTTCATCGCCTTTTTCGCCACTATAGCCTGACATTCCTGAAGGACCCCTTCCTGTAATTATACTTCGTAAAACTGATTGTAATAAATAGGAACCTGCACCTGAAGATTTTTCATTGCCTGTTGCACCATTTTTACCTCCTTTCCCACCTTGCCCTCCATAACCGCCATTATTTATAAGTTCAATCCTATCAAAATATAAAGATGCCACAGAATCGGCATACACTTTAAAGCTGCCGCCCTTGCCTCCTTCTCCTCCATAACCTCCTTCTCCTCCTTGTCCGCCAAATCCAGCAGCATTTCTATCAGTTTGATCTTCACCTCTTGCTCCCTTTCCTCCTTCACCACCAGCACCACCATTACCTCCTGTGCTATAAACCAATACTTTCCCCAATTTAGGATTAATAATACATGTATTTACCAAATCATTTGAATGAGCAATTGCTTTTATATAAAGTATTGAATCAACTAAAAAACTTTTTAAAATTAAATTTACTTTGTGTCCTGTCCCTCCATTTTGACCTTGTTGTCCTTTTTGACCGTTTTCTCCATTTCCGTTTCTTTGCCTACCATATGCATCAGCACCACTGCTTCCAGCTTGTCCATTTGAGCCTTGGTAGTTAAAGCGATATTGCCCATCATATTTTAAAGGTATGGTTATGGAATCATTTAGGTTTGTATTTGAAACATGATTACAAGAAACTGTAAAACTTGTTCTAAATTCAATTTCAGTTGGTATTTGATATAAATAAGGGTAAGCAATGGTGGTATTTTGAATTTTTACTTTATAATTTCCTGAATAACCATCAAAACCAATGTTATTGCTAATAATTACTTTTTGATTATTATTATAATGAGCCACCAAATTAAATGGAACTAAGAAAGAAGGTGATAAGGTAGTATTGGTTTGGTATTCAATTTTTATTGATTCAATCTTAGGAATTTTGACAGCAAATGAATCAGCAGTTATTCCATTTTTAGCACTGATTTTTACAGCTACAAAATCAGGAATTTTGCCTTCATTTCTTTTGAATGAAATCTTTCCATTATTAAAAATACAGTTGTAAGTAACTATATTAAATTGACTCCAATAAGTGTCTTCATCGAAATAATTTACCTCCGTTTTATTGTAAAAATTTTCATCAATTTCAAAAAATTTTCTTTTAACTTTACCATTGTTTAATTTGATTACCAAACCCAGGTAGAAATAATCACTTACCTCAATAGATTTTTTAAAAATGGGTTCAAGACGTGCATTTATAATTGCTCTTCTGCCTAGGTCTGCATGTAATTTAGGCGAGCAAGAATGAAGTAATAATATCATTAGAAATAAAAAGGTAGCATTTACAATAACTTTCATTTGGTAGCATTTTCATTTCCTTATTTACCAATAGTTATGCCAAAAACTTATCAAAACAAATAACCAATTTTCAAACCAAGTTGAGTAGCTAACCTATTTGTTTCAAAATACCTTCTTGCTATAAAATTATTTTCTCTTGAATTATATACGGTACTCGCATTATTTCTATTATCAAAGCAGCTACCAATTCCCAAATAACCGTCTAATAATATTCTATTTTTTATGATAATTTTAGCGCCTAAATTAAGCATAATTGAAAATGCTTGTAATTCATATTGTGAACCATATTCCTTATAAATACTACCGGAATTACTAGTCCATTTTCTTGTTTCAGTAAATTTGGCAAATGCAATTTCAGGACTATAATACAAACCACTAAATGCTGACATTTTAGCTTTTGTAATTTTAGAAAAAACTTTTTTATAATTGGTCTTTATAAAAAATCCGTTGGCTTTGTATGCATATGATTCATAATAACCGCTAGTTATATCTTGTTTATTTAAACCAATTATGCCTAAAGTAATTTCAGCGGTTTTCAATTCATTAATTTTATGTTCTAAACCAATTTCTAGAAAATTTTTTGTTAATGTTAATGGTTCAAACTTTATTGCATTTTTTCTTTCCTGTCCATTAGCACAAATAAATAGTAAACTAAACAATATTGAATAAACTTTTTGCATAATTTAGTTGTTAAGGTTATAAAACATATCAATTGAAAAATTTAAACATGGTCCCATTTCACGACCAGTAAAACCAATATCAGGAAGCCTTTTGGTGTTAATTGAATTATTTTTATCATTTGTTGCAATTCCCAAACTACAAGCTGATGAAAGATTGAATTTATTACTCAATTTAAAAATTAAACCCATTTGAAACTCATAAGATAGTGAATAGAAATTATCGTATTTTTTATCATAACCTATATTACCTAAATAATCTCTAACTGCAATATCCTGTTTTATTTCGTAAGTAGATCTAGCAAAACTAAAACCCCAAAAAGTGAATGCATTATAAGCTTTTGATTGTTTACCTTCAATATTCATTATTTTTCTAACACCTATTTTTATTTGATTTCCAACTAATGAAAATTGAGCATTTCCTTCAACTCCTAAAATATTACCAATGTATTCTTTTCCATTATTAAAATAAAAAATAGAAGTATAACCAATTACATTTGGTTTAAAAAAGTAACCATAATTTACTTTTAAGTGATATGTATTTTGTATAAACAAACTTGAGGTTAACGGGAGTAACCCAATGCCAATGGTATGCTTGTTCTTTATTACTTCATTTTGAAGTTGACCAAAAGAATTAATAGAAGAAATAAGTAAATAAATAATTATATAGTTTTTCATCATTAGAACCTGTTGTTTATAGCTCTACAACCAAACTTAAAATAATTTCTTGTGGAATAACTTGGTTTAATCTCAACATAAGGATCATATCTTTCTTCATCACATTTATATGCAGGAACATAAACGGCACTAATTTTATAATTAATAATTAAGGAATCTAATACCGTATCTTGTTTACTAATTTCAAAAACCACACGTTCATAATTGGCCAATAAAGGAAGCGCAGTTTTTGACTCTGTTCTGTAATAAACCTTAGGCTCTATTAGTTTTATCTTCATTGAATTATCACTTTCATAATTTTTATCTAAAGATATTAGGACTCCTGGAGAAGGATCATAATAATATGGTCCACCACAGCCGCTATATCCACAGTTTATTTGTAATAAACTAAATTTAGCCAACAAAAATATTATTCCTATTTTTTTCATAATCAGTTTATCAAATTTAATTATTTAAGGTAAACAAAAAAGGCAGCTTAAAATTTAAGCTGCCTTCTTAATAATATTTATTTTAAAATTATTCTGCGTCTTTGCCTACATTAAATACATCGGGGCTGAAGCCAGTAAAGCTAAATCCACCGTCATGGAAAAGGTTTTGCATAGTTACCATTCGCGTAAAATCGCTAAACATAGCTACGCAATATTCAGCACATTGCTCAGCATTGGCATTTCCAAGTGGACTCAATGCTTCAGCGTAATCAAAGAAATCGCCAAAACCTTTAACTCCGCTACCCGCAGTGGTTTTGGTTGGGCTTTGTGAAATGGTATTGATACGTACTTTTTTATGTTTACCATATTGGTAACCAAAACTACGCGATATGCTTTCTAATAACGATTTAGCATCAGCCATTTCGCTGTAATCAGGAAAAATACGTTGTGCTGCTATATAAGTTAAGGCCACTACCGAACCCCAATCGTTAATAGCATCTTTTTTATAACAAGTAGCTAATAAACGGTGAAAACTCATAGCCGATATATCCAAAGTATCGTGCATAAATTTATAATCTAAATTGGTATAAACATTACCTTTTCTGATATTCATACTCATACCCACCGAATGCAAAATAAAATCAATTTTACCACCTAAAATTTCCATCGATTTATCGATTAAATTTTCCATGTCTTCATTTTTACTCACATCGCAAGGAATAATTTGAGCATTTCCGCAAGCTGCTGATAAATTATTAATTTCGCCCATACGCATAGCAATTGGTGCATTGGTTAACACAAATTCAGCACCTTGCTCATGACATTTTAAAGCTACTTGCCATGCAATTGATTTATCGTTTAAAGCACCAAAAATGATACCTTTTTTTCCTTTCAATAAATTATTCATTCTTTTGTTATTAGTTAAATTAAGTTAATATGTTGATTGGTTGATTTTTAAATACAACCTTCACAAATTGTAATGCGCAATTTTAAGGTTTTTCTGCTTAGATTTGAAAATATTTTTATGAAAAAACCTTTCAATACTTTCTATTTCATTATTTTCAGCTTACTAATGACGCTAAAGGTAAGTAGTCAGCCATTTTCAAAACAAGATTACCTACACGGAAAGCTAACCAAATTGCGCAGCAGTTTTGATGTAAAAATGTATGAAATAACTGTAAAAGTAAATATTGACCAAAAGTATATTTCGGGCAAAAACAATATTACCTTTTTGGCGCTAACCGATTTAAACAAAATACAAATTGATTTAAAATTACCTATGCAAATAGAAAAAGTGGAAATGGATAATACACCACTTTTATACGAGCAAGATAGCAACGCTTATTTTATAAAATTCCCCACCACTATAAAAAAAGGAAGCAAGGCCACTGTAACAGTTTATTTTAAAGGAAACCCGCCCGTAGCAAAAAATGCACCTTGGGATGGTGGATTTGTGTTTAGTAAAGATAGTGCCAATAAACCTTGGGTTGGCTTAGCTTGCGAGGGTTTAGGTGCATACAGTTGGCTTCCATGTAAAGACCATTTAAGCGATGAAGCCGAAACCATGATTATGCACTTACAAGTTCCAAACGGCTTAACAGGTGTAAGCAATGGCAAGCTAATAGGCCGTACTCCCCTGCCCGATGGCTACACTCAATTTGATTGGAAAACAAGTTACCCAATCAACAATTATAATATAACTATTAACATAGCCGATTATGTTCAGATACAAGATGATTACCGAAGTCCATTAAACGGAATTTTGGTTTTGAATTATTATGTATTGCGCGAAAATGAACAAAAAGCCAAAGTGCATTTTAAGCAAGTTAAAGATATGATGGCTTGTTTTGAACGTTTTTTTACGCCTTATCCTTTTTGGAACGATGGTTATAAACTGGTTGAAACTCCTTATTGGGGCATGGAACACCAAAGTTGCGTAGCTTATGGAAACGATTATAAAAATAACCAATGGGGTTTTGATTTTATAATAGTGCATGAAAGTGGCCACGAATGGTTTGGCAATAACTTAAGCATGAAAGACCATGCCGATATGTGGATTCATGAAAGTTTTACTACTTACAGCGAAGCAGTATTTGTAGAGTTTAAGCAAGGTTATGATAAAGCTGTAAAATACTTAAATAGCCAACGACATCATATAAAAAATTTAGCGCCAATTATAGCTCCACGCGATGTATATTTTCATGGTAGAACCGATAACGATGTGTATTACAAAGGAACTTGGATGTTACATACCATGCGCAACATGCTTAACAGCGATACTTGTTGGTTTAATATGTTATACGAACTAAACGATGACCTTAAACACCAAACCCTTACTAGTGCGGATGTAGAAAATTATATCAGTAAACGCACTCGTTACAATTTTGCTCCATTTTTTAACCAATACTTACGTAAAACTGCCTTACCTGTGTTCGAGTACCAAATTATAGATAAGAACGATAAACTAGAACTAAAATACCGCCTCAAAACCGATGTAAGCGGACTAGAAATGCCTATAAAAGTAATGTTAGGTAAAAACAAATTTGAATACATTATTCCTGCTAGCCATTGGAAAATAGTGGAACTGCAATACGCCACCAAAGAAAATTTCAAAGTAGATATTGATAATTATTTAATTGAAGTGAAAGAAGTGAAGTAATTGTTGGATGGTTGGATGGTTGGATGGTTGGATGGTTGGATGATTGGATGGTTGGATGATTGGATGATTGGATGATTGGATGGTTGGATGGTTGGATGATTGGATGATTGGATGGTTGGATGATTGGATGATTGGATGGTTGGATGGTTGGATGATTTGATGGCTGGATGATTGGATGGTTGGATGATTGGATGATTGGATG
>CANHVU010000041.1 GCA_947464275.1 Bacteroidota bacterium | reverse complement strand
TGCAGTGGCAAACAAACTTTTAAAACAAGCCTTTGTAATTGGCAATAGTCAAATGATATATAAAGAATTTTAAAAAATAATTTGGAATTTGACACAGTTCATGCTGCAAGCATCTTCCTTATTTACCATAAATGATAGCTAATCAAAAACTGAATCAGTCATGCAGTGCATCTCCTTTGTTCTGCAACCATTATTTCATTAATTAACTTGGTTGCCAAGGAAAGGAGATTCTTACTGAATGACCAATAAACCAAGTCATGCTGAAAGCATCTTCCTTGTTTACTATAAATGATAGCTAATCAAAAACCGAATCAGTCGTTCAGCATATCTCCATTGTTCGGCAACCATTATTCCATCAATAACATGGTTGGTAAGGAAAGGAGATTCCTACTGAATGACTAGAGACCAAGTTATGCCAGCATCTTTTTTATTTATTATAAATGATATCTAATCAAAAATGGAACAAGTCATGCAGCGCATCTCCTTGGTTCGGCAACCATTATTCCATTAACTAACTTGGTTGCCAAGGAAAGGAGATTCCTACTGAATGACCAAAGACTAAGTCATGCTGAAAGCATCTTCTTTGCTTTAACAAACTTTATTCCATTAACCCTTCACAAAAAACGTATTTTCAAAAACCAGTTTCATGTAGGTTGGTGAAAAATACCAACCTCACGCAAATACAAAAATAGTTTTTTCAGGGTGGTGCTATTTCTCGGTAGTCTATTGTAAGGATCCTTAAATGATACTGTAACTGTTTATATATAATTAAGTTAAAATAGTATTCAATTTTATCGCTTTAGCTGGCTTTTTACCGTCTCAATTAGTTTCTTAATTCTTGAAGCATCAGATTTAGCAAAGTGCTCTCCTTTAATTTGCCCATACCCTTTACTTCTGATTATTATGCTGGCACTAAGCAATGTAGTTTTTACATCGATTTGGGTAACCTCTGCAATTGGTATTGTTTTGGTGTCTTTAGAGAACACCCCAGATTTTTTTTCCCATGTTACCTCGAAGTCATTTACATAAATATGTTCTGGGAATAACACTTCACCGCCTCTAGAAACAGAGGATTGGAAAGAATGTTCACCAATTTCGTCAACCTCTAGAATTGTTTCATCCTTTTTCTCCTCCTCCGTCTCATAACTTATTTCCTCTTCATATTCTTCATCCGAATTGTATGAACTAGTACCTTCAAGTTTTAATTCTTCTTTGGCAGCAGGAAATAACGATCTGTAATAATTACCTGCTTTTTCCTCAAATTCATCCATAGTTGAAATTAATAAAATGCGCTCACCGTCATTAAATGGAGAAATAATCCCAATGTGTTCCAGCTCATCGATTATGATATTTACAACGCTATACTCTAATTCTAACTTTCTACCTAATGTTGGTGCCTTGACCTTATTTTCGTCTAAAAAAGTCTCTGTTGCATTTCTTAACAAATTAATTATTCCCATACAATTTTACTTTATCCCCCAATGATGCGCTATGATAATCATTGCCATGGTATCCAACTTACAGTATTGAAGCAGCTGATATCGTAGTTCGTCTTTTTGTGTTATAGTTAATGAATCATCAAACCTAATTCTATGATAAGCTCTCATGGCTGCGGTTCCACCGCTTACCACTTCTTCATCCCATTCACCTTCCTTCAAACCGCTGGTTAAAGTATCATATGGATCTAAAATACCACCCAAAAATTCGTCTGGAACATAATCTTTAAAATGTTCTACTTTGTGTAAGTAGGGGTGATGACTCCATACAGCTGGCAACACTTTTTTAATTGATGTTTTGCCCTTCATGAAGGGATGAAAATAATGCTCTTGCGTCATCTTATTCATATCTACCAATCTTCCTTTTTTATCGCCATCAATGGTAATATCAAAAAGCCAATTTTTTAGCGCTTCGTCTTCAATACCGTATACTTCCATTTGATTCATGATGGTTCTTAGTACCGTGTTTTCATGTGTTGCCCACATCAAGGGTGTCCCAGATGTTCCAATTTGCCTCATTAACGAACGAGCAAATTCAAAGTTTGGGAATTCAGTTTGGTTTGGATACATTTCACCCGTATGAATCCATTCTGAATGCACTGGAGTGGCTCCAGGTTTTTGTATGGTATGACTGCTCCATTGGAATGCAATTAACTCATAAGGTCGCATCCCCTTATGAAATGGCAAAGCACCTGTATAGGTTTCAAAATCAATAAAATGCAGTGGGTATTTTAAGTTATTGGCAATCGATTTCAACTCATTTGAAATCCACTCGGTATTGTTTTGGGTATTCTCAATTTGTAATAACTGACGGATTCCTCTCGTTCCCAATTCGCCTTTGGCGTTATATAGCCTTTCAAGTGCTATATCAAATAGGTTTGTTTTTCCTTCAGCAATAAGCTCATCAAAGTATATTTCCTTGTTCTCGGTTTTTAATAAACCGCCATAATATAAATCAAAAATATTGGGTTCGGTGTAGGCTAAATCTCCCCAACATTCTTTGTAGCCGTTTTTGGCTTTATCGGGTGTGTTAAACTCGCAAGCTTTGCAACCCTTTGATATTTGGTAATCTTCATTGTTGATTCCCTCGTTTAATATTCGCAGGAAACCACTTGCTCTTTGGTTGATATCATTCTGCATTTCCTCTACCGCCTCGGTTACATCTTGGTACTCCAATATGCCTTCCTTGGCTAGTTGGGATATGAATTCTTCTATGTTCAGTGCAGATTTATATTTAAAAATAACCTCAGGTTTATTAAACGCTGGGTTTTGCTGTGCTGGCAATTCCTCAATCTCATTATCATTCTTTTTATCCTGCTTTTTTATGCTGAACCAACCTGCCAGGTCTTCTATGTCTGTGCGTTTAGCCTTGTCTGGCATCAATAATGAACACTTTATCTTACAACCAGGGAAAGCCTCCTTGAGTACCGAGTATTGATATGCAACATCGTCTATGTGTTTTTTTAGTTTGCCTTTATCAGGTTGTTCATCAGTATTATGCGATTTTGCTTTTACCTCAATGATATGGATGTCATTGCCCTTTTTAACCAAAATATCTACCCGAACCAATTTTTGTCCAGATACAATGGCAGGTTCAAACAATACCACATTTTCTTGTTGCAATAAAGTTTGCGTTTGCGCAATGCAATCTTGTGTATTACCATCTATTTCAATGCCGTCAGGGAATAGCATGGTAGCCATTTTACCAACGATATAACCGCCCTGAGCCAACATTTCCATGTATTCGTTGGTGTCATTAGCCGTTGGGTAATAAGCCTTTTTATACTCTAGCTTTTTAGGGCATGATGAGGCAAGTTGGAAGTCGGATTTAGATAGGTATTTAGTCATTTAGATTTTCTTTACAATCTTTAATCCAAGGTAATATATTATCATATTCAAATGCTTTAAACTTTGAAATAAATAATTTTTCAAAAGATTCCGAATCGATAAAATCTTCATTGCTAATTAACTCCTCTTCAATGATGCCTGGATAAGCACTTTCTGGCTTTGACTTTTTAATCCTGCCAGACAATGATGAAAAGATCTGCATTTTCTTGAAGTACTTACTTTTTAGTTCTTGCAATTCACTTTTATTATCTTCATTCTTTATCGCTCCAAAACAGAATTTGATTATTAAGTTAGAGGGTGTAAAAATCAATTCTATTGCGAACATGGTATCAATTTCCGATTCCCACGAATAGAATCCTTTATTAGTGAAGTATTCTTTAACAGCATGAGGAAGAATGCGAATAATACTTTTGTCGTTTGGTGTAAGTAACTCATAATCTTCCTTTTTTGTTAAGAAGTAATCGTATGCAATCTCAACATTTTTATAATGATTTAAATTTGGCAATTGACTTACTATATAATCGATCACTTTCTTGTGTGTTTTGTAAATTCTGATGGCTAGTTGAGCTTTTTCGTCTTTTTCTGGCATTATATTTCTTTTAAAGTTTTTTATATAATATTTTATAAAATCAATGACTTTGTCTTGAAGATTCGTATTTTGGGATAAATCCGTAATTATCTTAATCAACTTTTCGTATAAAAGTGGAACCCAGCCTGCCTTAATTTCCTCTTCGGTCAAATCATTTTTTGTTGCTGTTAAAAAAACATAAAAGCATTTATACCCCTTTTTGTTGTTCCACTCATCATTAACAGCTTCTGAGTAATTAGTCAGCTGACCCTCACCTGACCTATCGGCATAAACTTTATTTTCAATACAGATTACAAACTTTAGTTTTTCACTAACAATTAGTAGATCTATATTTTTGCGTTCTCGGAAAACGACCACATCGTTTAAATCATCTAATAGGTATTTAACTTTTAGGCTATTATCCATTTCAGTGTGTAAATTAATAAGTTGCCTTAGAAAAAAGTTGCCTGCTTTATGATTTCCTGAAGGTTCTAGCAACCAAGCTAAAAAATTTGAATGTCGTATTTCATACTTTTCTACTCCTAAAACACTAAATGGATTAAATTCGTTAATATCCTCTTCAATCGATTGTAGGTCATATGACCCTTGAATTAAAAATTCTTTAAATTCACCAAATTCAGGTTCATTGTTATTTTTTTGTTCTTTCATATCGTTACATTATAAAACACCCCAGAATCCAATCCATCTCTCAGGTTTTGTATATATTCTTCTTTGCTTTCGCATTGGTCTTCCCAAAAGCTGGAAACATAACACCACATCAATTCTGCCACATCTTCATACTGTGTGGCAAGCGTGTCCAAATACAATTGGTAGCGTTCTTGGCAGAAATAGTCCTCTTCCAATTCTTCCTCTTGTAGTTGCTTTTTTTCGGTTGGGAAGCCATTAACCAAATACTCTTTTGCTTCGCAATATTTTACAATAAGTTGCTCAGCTTCTTTCTCAATTAATTCCGCATCTTTAAAGTCATCTAGGTCATCACCTGTGAGTTTGTGTTGTTGGGCTAATTCAGCAATTTTGGCTTTTATTTCTTAGATTGAAAGGTTCATATTTTTTCTATGTTTAATTACGCTTTTATCTGCTGCTTGTTCGGCACATGCTTGTCCAAATATGCTATAAACATAGCGGTTAATTTAGAAGCAGGGACATCAACCTTTCCATAACAAAATTGGCTAATGCAAGGCTTAGATACACCATGTGCAACAGCCAATTGAGCTTGATTAATACCCTTCTCTTTCAATACCTTTGGTATCCGACTCATCGTTTACTTATTTTAAGGTTCGAAATATAATCAAAAATGTTAAGTATAAGCTTAACGAAATTATTATATTTAAACCCGCTAGTATGTATTTACAATACAATTCATACATTAAAAAGATTTGTAATCCACTTTTTATAAAGACACACATATAGCAAATCCATTAAAAGGTATAGGTATTTTTCACATTGCAAATGCTAACAGTAGTGGATTGCGGTTTGCAAAACCGCATCAGCTATTAATAAAAAAATCCGAATCCTTCGCCCCATTATTTTCTTTTAATAACTAAGTAATAACACTTCGTCCGATAGCTATCGGACAAGCTCAGTGACCAACTAATAACTAAGTACTAGGAACTAATAACTATCTTCCAAAAACCATTTCCACAATCCAACAAATCATTTAACTTTAGTCCTCGGTTGGTGTCCTCACCAATCGATTTGGAGTGATTGGTGAGGACACCAACCGAGGGCAAAAACTAAAATACAAAAAGCCCAACTCCTCGTTTGAGGTTGGGCTTTTTGTAAAGTGTATTGAAGGCTTTAACTTCGAAATTAATTTATTTTACCCTTTCACCATCAAAGCCATGTAAAAGCCATCAAATCCAGTTGCTGACGGCAATACTATTTCTTCTTTTTCTAGAGTAAAATTAGTGTTATTGGCTAAAAATGTAGCTACTTGGTTTTGGTTTTCGCTAGGCATAATGCTGCAAGTTACGTACAACATTTTACCGCCTTTTTTTACCATTATATGGTATTTATCTAAAATTTCTTGCTGCGTTTTTTTGATATTTTCAATAAAATCAGCTTGTAGTTTCCATTTAGCATCAGGGTTACGTTTTAACACACCCAAACCGCTACAAGGCGCATCAATTAATAACCTATCTGCAAAATCTTTTAACTCATTCACTGTATTGGCTTCAATTAACCGTGTTTCTACATTGCTTACACCCGCTCTGCGTGCACGTTTACGCAATTCGTCTAGTTTCCATTGCTCCACATCCATGCTAATCAATTTACCTTTGTTTTGCATCAATGCAGCCACATGTAAGCTTTTTCCTCCTGCACCCGCACAAGCATCAATTACACGCATATTAGGTTCATTTAAATCTAAAAAAGCGGCTACTTTTTGGCTCGAAGCATCTTGCACTTCAAAATGTCCTTCTTTAAAAATTTCGGTTTTAAATAAATTGGTTTTGTTTAAAACCAATAAAGCATCAGGGTATCCTTCTATTTCTTCTGTTTCTACTTTTAAATCGGCTAAGTTTTTAACCAATTCTCTTTTGGTAGATTTTAAAGTGTTTATCCTAATTACAAATGGTGCTTTTTGGTTTAATGCAGTCATTTCTGTTTGCCAGTTTTCGCCTAATTCGGCCGTACCCATATTATCTAACCAATCAGGTACCGATTGATTAATTTTAGGAATATCAAGCGCTTGTTGTCTGCGCTGCATAACAATGTGGTAATTGATGCCATCAAACTCAGGCCAAGCTGGTAAATCAACTCCTTTAATCATAAAATGAATGGCTAAAATGGCAAACATTTGATGTTGTTTTAAAGGGCGCATGTCTTCATGACCAGTTAAACAAAATTGGTACAAACGTATCCAACGCACAATATCATAGGTGTTTTCGGCAATAAAAGCCCTGTCGCGCGCGCCCCAAGTATGGTTTTTGCGTAAGCTTTGCTCTATTACTTTATCAGCATATTTTTTTTGATTGAATATAACATTTAAGTTAGTAACCACTTCATTAACTAAAGGGCGGTGTAATTTTTGATTCATGTAATTTTTGTTTGTTGAAGATTAGCTGACCCCATAGCCAACCAAATTTATAAAGCGCCAAAGGTAAGCAAAAGCCCCATGATTTTGAAAGTTAATTAGTTTGACGAGTTTACGGGTTTGTGAGTTCACGTGTTTGCGTGTTTACGAGTTGAAAGGTTGATAGGTTAATAAGTTGATAGGTTTAATAGTTGATGAGTTAACGGGTTTGTGTGTTGAGGAGTTGATTGGTTTTTAAGTTAATAGGTTTTTGAGTTAATCAGAAAAACAGTTCAGCAATTCAGCAATTCAACAATCTAGCAATCCAACAATTAAACTCCCGATTTATCGGGACGACAATTAATCAATTAATCAATTAATCAATTAAACAATTAAACAATTAAACAATTAAACAATTAATCAATTAAACCATCTACACCACCACATAAATCTGATCCAAGTTTCGGCCATATCCATCGTAATCTAAGCCATAACCAACCACAAATTTGTTTTCAATTTCAAAGCCAACATAATCAATTTCAAAATCTTCTTTAAAAGCTTCGGGCTTAAAAAGCAAGGTTAATATTTGGATACTTGCTGGTTTATGGTCTTTTACCAATTCTAAAATTTTCTTTACTGTATTGCCTGTATCTACTATGTCTTCAATAATAATTACATCACGATTTTCAATGCTATTGTTAAGCCCAATAAGGGTTTGAACTTGGCCTGTACTTTCTGTGCCTTGGTAACTTGCTAGTTTTATAAACGAAATTTCGCAAGGCGAAAGAAACGCTTTCATTAAATCGGAAGTAAACATAAACGAACCATTCAGTACTGATAAAAACAAAGGATTTTTGCCATGAAAATCAACAGTTAATCTGTTTGCCAACTCAATAACGCGGGCTTCAATGCTGTGGTGGCTAATAAATGGCTCAAATTGTAGGTCTTTAACTTTGATGGTCATGTTTGGTAAAATGCTTAAAATAAAAAGTTTGCAATAATAGTTTTCCTTTAGTTGAATTAAAAGCTACTATAAATATTTAAAATAAAGTATTTTTGGCCACTATGAATGTGCTTGCCATTGTATCTTATCCTTTTTTACCCGCTACCACAGGTGGAGAAATTTGCACTTTTGGGCTGCACAATGAGTTGGCTAAAACCAATGAAGTTACGGTTTTTACAGTAGAGCCTTACAGCGAAAAATTTACTCAACCTAATTTTGAATTATTGGCCCAAATGCCATTTAAACCAACCAGGTATATCAATATTTTTGTTTTTTTTACCATTAAAAAGTTAATCAAAGAAAAACACATTGATTTGCTATTTTTTGAACAAACATGGTATGGTTGGTTATTATGGTTATTGAAAATATTTACCCATAAAAAAATATACATCAGGGCTCATAATATTGAACATTTAAGGTTTAAAAGCATTGGTAAAACTTGGTGGAAACTATTATTTTACTACGAAAAATGGACTTATAACACAGCAGATAAAGTGTTTTTTTTAACAGAAGAAGACAGACAAAAGGCAGTGGAAGTTTTTAAATTAGCTGAGAGTAAAACACAAGTAATTCCTTATGGTATTGATTTGGCTCAAATTCCTTTAAAAGAAGAAAATGCAGTTGACAATGTAAAACAACGCCATCACATCAAACCAGAAGAAAATATATTGTTGTTTTATGGCACCATGGGTTATAAACCCAACAATGATGCCGTTTTATACTTATTAGAAAAATTACAACCTGCCTTGCAAAAGCATCCTCAGTTTCATTATAAAATAGTGGTTTGTGGTAAAAATTTACCATTAACCATTGAGCAAAAAATCAAAGCCAATCCTAGTATTATTTATGCGGGTTTTGTAGAAAATTTAAATGAATACATTGATGCAGCTAAAGTGGTGTTGAATCCAGTTGTAACTGGTGGTGGTGTTAAAACCAAAGCCATTGATGCTTTGGCAAGAAATGCCAATTTAGTTTCAACCGAAAGTGGTGCAATTGGAATTGAAAAAAGTGTTTGTGGCAATAAGTTAATGATAGTTCCTGATAATGAGGTGAACATTTTTGCACAAGTTATTATCAAAACATGTGATGCGCCTTTAAGCAATATTCCCAACCAGTTTTACCAAACTTATAATTGGGGTAATATTATTAAGCGATTGGAGTTGTAATGGTTAAGTAGTATAAAAATTTAAACTAAAAATCCTTTAAAATTTAATAATTTGCGAGCGTTTTGCAAATGAATCCAACCTTACAATTACCCATATTTACTGAGTTACAACAGTGTGCAGATAAACTTGGCTTAGAAGCCTATGTTATTGGCGGCTATGTGCGCGATTTAGTGCTCAATCGTAACTCAAAAGATATTGATGTAGTAGTAGTAGGCGATGCCTTGCCTTTGGCCAAAGCATTTGCTAATTTGCATAAACAAAGCGATTTTGCTGTATTTAAAAACTTTGGCACTGCTATGGTTAAAACAACAGATTGGGAAGTAGAATTTGTAGGTTCTCGCAAAGAAAGTTACCGAACCGATAGCCGCAAACCAACTGTTAGTGCCGGTACACTTGCTGACGACCAAAACAGGCGAGACTTTACCATAAATGCTTTAGCCATAAGCATTAATAAAATTTCTTTCGGCCAGTTTGTAGATCCTTTTGGTGGTTTAGATGATATAAGCAATCAACTCATTAAAACACCACTTGCACCAGACATTACCTTTAGCGATGATCCTTTGCGTATGCTTCGTGCTATTCGTTTTGCTTCGCAATTAGGTTTTACTATTTTACCTGAAACTTTTGAAGCTATCCAGCGCAATGCAGAACGTATCAAAATTATTTCGTACGAGCGTATCAGCGAAGAATTGAACAAAATTTTATTATCACCAAAACCTTCAGTTGGGCTCAAATTATTGTTTGAAAGCGGTTTATTAAAACTTATTTTTAAAGAACTTCAAAACATGCATGGCGTAGAAGTTAAAAATGGCAAAGCTCATAAAGATAATTTTTACCACACCATTCATGTAGTAGATAATATTTGCGAAGAAACCAATAACCTTTGGTTACGATGGGCTGCATTATTGCATGATATTGGCAAACCTGCCACCAAACGTTTTATTGAAGCTGAAGGTGGTTGGAAGTTTCATGGACATGAAGACAAAGGAAGCCGAATGGTACCCAATATTTTTAACAATTTAAAATTACCTCAAAACGAAAAAATGCGCTATGTGCAAAAGCTAGTTGCTTTGCACCATAGGCCGAAAGCTTTGGCTGAAGATGGCGTAACGGATTCAGCTATTCGTAGGTTAATAGTAGATGCAGGTGATGATTTAGAAGATTTATTTACCCTTTGCAGGGCAGATATGACCACGCGTTTTGCTGAAAAAATTGCTTTGTATAAAAGTAATTTAAACAAGGTGCAACAATTGGTAAAAGAGGTAGAAGAACGCGATGAATTGCGCAATTGGCAACCACCTATTACTGGCGAAATCATAATGGAAACATTCCATTTACAACCGTGTAAGGAAGTGGGTTTAATTAAAAATCAAATAAGAGAAGCCATTTTAGACGGTAAAATAAAAAACGATTACACTGAAGCATTTGCTTACATGAAAATCATTGCCGCTGAATTAGGAATTAGCTGATAGACCATGGTTGATAGTCCATGGACCATGGCTGATAGACCATAGTTAATGTTTGGTAGCTTATTGTATTCTTTTAACTCAATAATTTCTGTAGTCTATCAACTATCAAAAAACTATGGTCTATCATCCATCAACCATCTACTGTCAACTAACTATGGTCTATCGTCTATCAACCATATACTGACAACAATTAACCATTAACTACTTCGTTATTTTCAACTGTAAAAAATGTTGTTCCTGTGGCTTGGCGTTGTGTAAAATAATCTTTGTAAATAGGGCTAAATGCTGTTCTGTGTTCCATCACTTCATTGTAAGTTTCGGTTAAACCTATTAATAGTTCTGTAACTTCGCGTACAGCAAATTCACCACTTTCTTGCCCAGTAATATAATCAGCCAAATGGTTTTGAGAAACATAGTTTTTGAATAATGGATTGGCTTTACGATTAACCAAAATACGAATACCGCAAACCTTTGCTATACTGAGGTCTAATACATCATCAAACATATAACACACCTCATGTTTTTCAATATTATGTTGTTTGCAGAAATGCTCTAAAGCAATAACCTTATCTATTACTTTGTAATAAGAAGCATTAAAACGTTCTCTTGTACAAAAGTAAAATGCCATTTCATTTTTTTCGCCCGAAATAATAGCACATGCAGGCATGGCATTATTATGTAAGAAATAATTAAATCTTAACATATTTATTCCCATACTATCGGCCTCATTAAAATTTGAACTTTTGTTTTCGTTTTTAACTGCATTGTTAAACACTCCGTCCCAATCAAAAATAAACGCTTTTATACCCTTTAGTTTTTCGCTAATTTTTTCGGCATCTGTTAAAAATATACCACCTATTTCGCTAAATATTTTTTCTATATTATTATTCATTTTTATTATTATTTAAAGTTGGCAATATAGTATGTTTATTATACATCAAATAGCGTCAAAACATATTTTAATTACCTGTTTATTGTCGCATTTATTTTCAATTATTAACAGCCCAAAAACAGTGTGTCTAATTTGAAAAAAACACTTAATTGCTTTGTTAGTAAAGGTTTTAAGGGGTTTATTTTTGTTTTTTTATTTTAAACCTAGCTTATCCACTTTTAGGCAGATGTGGTTCGTTTTTAAGAGCAATTCTGCATCTTATATTCGTTGTAATGATACTTATTAATAAATACGAACCTACCATAAATATTGATGAAGCATTTGTACAATATCAGCATCAATATGAAGAGTTGAAAAAAATATTCAGCTTTATTGATTTGCCAGAAACTATTGTTGAAGCTGAGCAGTTAAATAGTGCTATTTTACGTAATTATTATGCCAATGCAATTGACCACAATTTATTAGAAGTAAAAACGGTTAAATACATTATTAATAAAAATATTCGTCCAACGGGAGCTGCTGAAAGAGCTGTTTTTCAATACCACAAAGCCGAGCAATTTTTATTCAATAGTGTTAATGAGCCTTTATCTTTATCAATGGTTTATCAGTTAGAAAATATTTTATTAACTGAACTATATAATCAGAATGCAGAATCCAATTTGTTTAATAATAAGATATTTAAGCAACCTGAAAGATTGCATCCTGAAACGGAATTAGAGTTGGATAATTTATTCGAATTTTTAAATGTGGATACCGAATTTCATCCAATTATTCAAAGTTGGATGTTACATTTTAAAATATTGTCATTGCCAATGTTCTCCGAATCCAAAAATAAATTTGCCTCATTATTGCAAAACTTTTGGTTACGTAAGCATAATATGGATTTAAATGGTTTATTAAGTATTGAACACGAATTATATACCAAGAAAAACGAATACTTAACCTATTTTTTAGAGAATAAAAACGAGAATGAGTTAGGTCAGGAACAACATTTAAATGAACAAATAACTTTTGGTTTACGATTACATGCAAATCAATTAACGCGCATGTATCAATTGCTTCAATCTTATTTTCGTAAACAAGTTGATTATGATAAATTAAAGCCGCGTCAAAAAAACATCATGAACTTTGTTTTTGAACGTGGTTATAAATTGAAAGAAATAGATGATTCAATTTTAAATAAACGTCAAAAATTGATCATGTTCATTATTCAACATAGAGGTTTTGTTAGCACAAAAGAATTAGTAAGTGAATTTGAATGTAACCGTAAGACTATTCAACGCGATTTTACACATTTACTAGAATTGAATTTAGTAAAGGTTATTGGACAAGGAAGCGCTTTAAAGTATTCTTTAAATTTAGATAATCATAAGCAAGATTCAGTTACCCAATACCAATCAAGTTATTTGAAGAATAGTGATGAAACAATGCAAATTGGACTAGATAATTAGAATAAAAAAAAGGAACTTTTGAAATTTTAAAAGTTCCTTTTTTTTATATTACAACTCATCTTCGTTGTAAAAATAGTCATCATTGGTAGGGTAATCAGGCCAAATTTCTTCAATACCTTCAAATGGTTCCCCATCATCTTCTATTTCTTGTAGGTTTTCTATAACCTCCAATGGTGCGCCACTTCTAATACCATAATCAATTAATTCATCTTTGGTTGCAGGCCATGGTGCATCGTCTAAATAGGAAGCAAGTTCTAGTGTCCAATACATATTATTATTTGTTTTTAAATTTTATGCGAAAATAAATTTTATTCGCACTTTAGCAACCACAAAATTTTTATATAAAAAAATATTATTTTTATTTTAAACCATTTTGAAAAATTGCTATCAGAACTTCAAAATTAATTATAAAAAAATATAAAATTATGAAACGTAAATTGTTATTAGCCGCCATGGCAATTGGAACTTCGGCATTAATTTTCACTTCTTGCAAAAAAAGCAACGAAACCGATTTTGACACAGAAAGCACTGTAGATCAAAGTAATTCAGAATCAAGTTTCGATCAAGTATTTAAACAAGTAGATGATGCAGCTACAAACAGCTCACTTGGAAAATTGGGTCCTGCTATTACAATCGACTCACTTTCAACTCCTAAAAAAATGACAATTGACTACGGAACTGGAACTATTTGTAACGATTTAAAAACCCGTAGCGGTAAAATTATAGTTACCTATACTGGAAAATACCGCCAAGAAGGAACCGTAATCAATGTAACTTTTGATAATTTTGTTCAAAATGGTAAGCAAATTAGCAATTCGAGCACCAAAACAATTACCAACAATGGCAGAAATGCAGCAGGCTTTTTAAACTGGACAATTACTGTAAATGCTTCTATTATTTTAGAAAGTGGTCAAACTATTTCGTGGAATTCGACTAGAAATAGAACTTGGATAGCTGGAGAAAGCACTCCTAAAGATTGGACCGATGATAAATATGAAATTACAGGCACAACTTCGGGCGTAAACCGCAAAGGTTTAAACTATACTTGTAACATTACATCACCTTTATTAGTTGATTTAAGCTGTAATTTACGTAGAATTACTAAAGGTGTGGTAGAACTTACACCAGAAGGCAAAAAAACACGTACTATTGACTTTGGCAATGGTGAATGCGATAATGAAGCTACTTGCACTGTAAACGGAAAAGTATTTAAAATTGGTAGATTTTAGTTAAACCCATTTTAAAAAAAAAGCCGCTAAACTTAATTGATTAGCGGCTTTTTTAGTTTTGATAATGCCCGTAAAGAGAAAATACAACTATTCGATTCTTTTCAACTTTGTAAATTATTCTGTGTTCTAAATTTATTCTTCTTGACCAATAGCCGCTATAATTCGCCTTCAGTGGTTCTGGCTGACCAATACCAGCGAAAGGAGTTTTAGCACAACTTTCAAGCAGTTTATGAATCTTTTTTGCTTGTTTAATATCATTTTGAAACCACCAACCTAAGTCACCCCAAGCCTTTGGCATAAATACAATTTCAGTCATTCAACATAACCTTTAATTCTTTTAAACTTAATGGAGTTGGAGTTGAAATTCCAGTTTCATAATCATCAATACTTTGCAATATCGATGGATTGGTAATTTCATTTGAGGCAATTTGTTTAATATTTTTAACAAACGAAATTGTTTTGAAAAACTCTTCAGCAAAATCACTTTTATTATCAGGAACTTCTAATACATATTTCATATTTCAAAAATAGCAAATGATTGTGAAAAAGTAACAAAACATTTTTTATAAATATTTTCAAAAAAAAGCCGCTAAACTAAATTGATTAGCGGCTTTTTTAGTATTACTTTAATCGAATTGGGAAATTGATATCAATATCGCTTTCGTCAGACTTTGAAGTGCTTTTTGGCACTCCATCATAATGACTCAAAACCATATTTAATGTTCCTAATAAAGGCAATGCATAACTTTGTTTACTTTTGGTTGATAAGTTAAAACTTAGCCCAACAGGAAGTTTTGGATTATTATCGTCAAAATCCAAAATTTCAGTGCTAAATTTCCCAATTAAACTAGTGCTTGGCGTATAAAAAAACTGATGCTCATTTTTTTTCTCTTCAATTTCAAACGAAACGGTATCAATAGGAGTTTTAGTTTTATCTAAAATAAGGACCTGACAACGGTATGCTATTCCTGTATCCAAAACCAAAGTATCAATAGTTGGTGCATTTCCACCATCTCCATCCAAATCTTCCCATTTGTAATTAAATTGGTACTTTAAATTAGTAGAATCATTTTGGTTATAACCATTAATAATAACAGTAGTTAATACCTCTTGAGGATTAGTAGCTACCGGATTTTTAGGATCATCTTTTTTGCATGACGAAAATGCTAAGATTGTTATTATTGTTAAAATGGTTAAATGGTTTAATTGTTTAATTGTTACTTTATCTAATGATTTCATTTTTATTATTGTTAGATTGTTATTTTGTGTTTTTTTGCTAGAAGCTAGAAGCTAGCTGCCAGTGGCCAGAAGTCCTAAAGTGGAAAACTGAGTTTTATAAAAATATTTCTTCCTGCATCTAAAGCATAATACCTATACCTGCTCAAATAATTTCGGTAACTGGTATTGAAAATATTTTGAACGCCAACACTCCAATTCATTTTGGCTCTGGTAAATTGGCTTGCACCAAATACCAAGTCAAATAGTTGGTAAGAAGCTGGAGGAGCTGTAAAATCAATACCTTCGGGCACTCTATTTTGCTTAAATACATATTGGTAATTTAGTTGAATAAGAGCATTTTTTACTTTTTTAAGTTTGGTTAATTGCCATTCAATTCCACTGTTTAGCCTATTGGCAGGCATAAAAATTAAAGGCGTGTTTTTACTTATATCGTTTGCATATAAAAAAGTGTAAGCCATATTTAAACTTAAATTCGTTCTTAGTTTATAACTTAAATTGGTTTCAAAACCTTGCAAAAGCGCATTGGTTTGCACATAATTAAATACTGGAAAAACTCCTCTAAAGCTGGTATTAAAAACATTGCTTGGCAACCTATAAATGAAGTTATTTATTATGTTATTATAAGCTGTAAAGTCAAAATCAAATTTAGTTCCAACATATTTTAAAGTAACTTCTGCATTATAACTTTGCTCGGGTTCTAAGTTAGCATTTCCTTGCTCAAAAGTGGCTACAGCAGCATGTAATCCGTTAGCATATAATTCATTTATACTTGGTGGGCGCCATGCTGTACTAAAGTTAGTTGTTAACTTCCATTTGGTATTAAATAAATAGCTTACACCAACCGAACCAGCAGCATTATTATAATTAAAAATATTACTCAAAACTTCATTATTTTGATTGATATAGCGTGTTAAATCCATCAAATCATAACGAAAACCAGCTTCGGCTTGCCAATGCTTTTTATTCCATTTTTCAATTACGTAAAAACCATAATTATTGCTGATGAAATTAGGAATAAAAAATTGTTTTCCAGTAGCATAATTTCCTTGATTGGCGTAACTAAAACCAACTAAACCTTTAAAACCAAACACTTTTTTATGCTCTAATTTTATGTTGAACTGATTGGTGGTTAAAGTTAAATCGTAAGTCGGTTTATCTTTTAAATCGCTGTTGGCGTTTAAAAAACTTAACACATCAAACTCTTGTCGGTTGTTAATTTGTTGGCTAAAATCCACACTTAATTTATTGGCATTTTTAAATGAATAAATCCATTTACAAGCCTGAATAAAATGTGTTATATCTTGCCTTGGACGACCAATTTCGTAAGTAAAACCATTAATTACACTTGGTTTACCTCTAGCAATGGTATTTTCCAAATCGGTTCTGTTATGTACATGTGCCGAACGCAAAATTCCCAAGCTCGATTGAAAATAACTTGCCATGTATTCAAAAGTATTTTGTTTCAGTTGGTATTGGACAGCTGCATTTATGTCAAACTCATTAAATGCTGTATTGCTTAACACATATTCAGGAGTTTGAGAATCGCCAGCTTTTCTATAACTGGTTTGTAAGCGCCAACTTAGATTTTGCTTTTTAAAATGATTTCCTTCTAAAAACAAACTATTGGCCAATTGCCAATTATTACTGAAACCATTTAAACTGTACACACCAGCAATTCCATTTTGAGTTCTAAAATCTTTAGCCGACACTTTAATAACACCCCCAATTGCCTCGGGTCCATATTGCAAGCCACTAGCACCTTTAATAACTTCTAATTTATTAATGGCAAATGGATCAATTTCTGGCCCATGATCTGCTCCCCAATTTTGCCCTTCTTGTTTCACGCCATTATTTAAAGTAACAATTCTATTGCTGTGCAAACCTCTAATTACAGGCTTCGAAATACTTGGTCCACTATTTAACAAAGTTACACCAGCAGTATTTTTAAGCATATCGCCCAAGGTTTGACCACGTAAAATATCCAATTTTTTGCTATCAATCATTACATGATTTTGCAGACTGTAATCGCTTAATTTATTGTTCTTTTCATTAATAATTACTACATCATGCAAATGATGTTCTTCAGATGCTAGCTCAATTCTCAAACTAGTTTTTAAAGGTAAAACTAAGTGTAACACAATGGGGTGATAACCCAAATAACTTACCTCTATTTTATAGTCTGTTTTGATTAAATTTTTAAACTGGAAATAACCACTAGAATTGGTATAAGCAATGTTTTTAGTAGGCAATAAAACTAGCTTAGCATTAACCAAAGGTTTTTGAGAAACACTATCTATAACAAGCCCAATAATATTATAATTATTTTGCTGCGCAATACTTTTACCTGCAAAAACAAGCAAAAACAAGCATAAGGCAACAAATGCTTTTAAATTTATCAAAATAAAAAAAGTAAAAATGCTTAAGATAAGATGCGATTAGCATCCAAATACTTGAACTAAAAATTACTAAATAGTTCCTTAAATAAAAAGGCTTGCAGGCGGGCCTTTGTTATTTAAAAGTATGGCAATTTGATTTTGAACATTGGTAATTTTTAGTTCAAAATAATGAGTTTTGAATAATTGAATAAAGTAAAAACAGCAACTGTTTAAAGTAATATTTTTGATAAAATGATATTGACTTATAAAGCATTTTTCGGCACTTTCAGCCACATGTTGTTTATGTTCACAATGTTTAATTAATAAGTCTTGGCAGTAGTTTTCGTCTAACTTACAATGATGGCTATGATTTTCAGAACCATTACTTACAGCCACAAAATGCTCCTCTTCCAAATGCTTATGAAAAGCATGGAAAGGAATTAGTGTAACTATAAAAATAGCCGCCAATACCAAAGAGCAATATTTAATAAGTGACTTCAAAAAGGTGATGCAAAAGTACAGTTTATATTTGCCAAAATGTTTCCGTTTAACAAAAAAAGCTCACAAAACTACTATTTAAGTTTTGTGAGCTTTCTGTTTTTATTAGTATTTATAATTTATTTACCTAAACTTTTAGCCAAAGCAGCTTTTATAAAACGTACAAATAATGGATGTGGATTTAATACGGTACTTTTATATTCTGGATGAAACTGTACAGCCACAAAGTAAGGATGTGTTTTAATTTCAACAATTTCAGCCAATTTGGTTTCAGGGTTAATGCCTGTAATACTCAAACCATGCTTTTCAAAGTCTTTTTGGTATTTATTGTTAAATTCATAACGATGACGATGACGCTCAGTAATTTTAGTTTTTTCATAAGCTTTATAAGCCTTACTATCTTTACTCACCTCGCATACATACGAGCCTAAACGCATAGTTCCACCTTTAGCTGTAATATTCTTTTGGTCAGCCATCATATCAATAACAGGGTGCGAAGTTTCGGCATTCATCTCTGCACTATGTGCATTTTTCCAACCAATTACATTTCTAGCAAACTCAATTACTGCCATTTGCATTCCTAAACAAATTCCAAAGAACGGAACATTGTTTTCGCGGGCATATTTTATAGCGGTAATTTTTCCTTCAATTCCTCTATCGCCAAAGCCAGGAGCTACCAAAATACCGTCTAATTCGCCTAATTTTTGAGCAACATTTTCGTCAGAAATTAATTCACTGTGAATATAATTCACTCTAACTCTACATTCATTGGCTGCACCTGCATGAATAAATGCTTCTATTATTGATTTATAAGCATCTGGCAATTCCACATATTTTCCTATCAAACCAATTTGTAATTCGTTTTTAGGATTTTTATGTCGGGTTAAAAATTGTTTCCAACTATCTAAATCTGGTTCAGTTTTGGTTGAAAGTTTTAATCGATTCAAAGTTATTTTATCTAACTTTTCCTTTAACATCATCAAAGGAACATCGTATATTGTTGGAACATCTAACGCTTCAATAACGGCATCAGGCGCCACATTACAGAATAATGCTAATTTACGTTTTTGCTCTTTACTGATTGAATGTTCGGTTCTACAAACCAAAATATCAGCTTGTAAACCACTTTCTAACAAAAGTTTAACCGAGTGCTGAGTTGGCTTGGTTTTTAATTCTTTGGTAGATGCCAAATAAGGCAATAAAGTTAAATGAATAATTAAACAATCTTCTTGTTTTAATTCCCAACGCAACTGACGAACAGCCTCGATATAAGGCAATGATTCAATATCGCCAACGGTTCCACCAATTTCGGTAATTACAATTTCGTACTCTCCGGTTTCGCCCAAAAGCTTGATTCTACGCTTAATTTCATCGGTAATATGAGGAATAACTTGAACCGTTTTTCCTAAAAATGCACCTTGACGCTCTTGATTAATTACGTGTTGGTAAATTCTACCAGTAGTTACATTATTAGCTTGCGATGTAGGAACATTTAAAAAACGTTCGTAATGACCTAAATCTAAATCGGTTTCTGCACCATCTTCAGTTACATAACATTCGCCATGTTCGTAAGGATTTAAGGTTCCTGGATCAACGTTAATGTATGGATCTAATTTTTGAATGGTTACGGAATATCCGCGCGCTTGTAATAATTTGGCTAATGAAGCAGCAATAATGCCTTTACCTAACGATGAGGTAACTCCGCCTGTAACGAAAATATATTTGGTTTGCATGGTTTTGTTGAGAAAAAATACAGCTAAAGTATTTACTAAAAACCAGTTAAGAAGTTTTCCGTAAACAAAAAAGTGTATTTACGGATGGCAAATGTAAGGTAAAATGCCTCTAAAACTGCTATAGTTTTACTAATTTTTTTTAGCTAAAAAAAATTTGGTAATTTGATGAAAGAAAAAATATTTAAAATTTAACAACAAAACAATTTAGCAATCCAACAATTTAACTCCCGATTTATCGGGACAACAATACAACCATCCAACAATTTAACAATTCAGCAACCTAACCATCTAACAATTTTTCTTTAACCTTGCAGTATGAAAAAACTAAAACTATTAATTCCGTTTTTATTGCTTAGCAATTTCATTTTTGCTTGGGGTTTTTATGGTCATAAAATGGTGAATAGATTGGCAGTATTTAGTTTGCCACCAGAAATGTTTGCTTTTTATAAAGCCAATATTGATTACTTAACAGAAAATTCGGTAAACCCTGATAAACG
>CANHVU010000040.1 GCA_947464275.1 Bacteroidota bacterium | reverse complement strand
TCCTTTAACAGCCATATTTTTAATTGCTGAAATTACGGGAGGTTATACATTAATGATTCCGTTAATGATTGTTTCATCCATAAGTTTTGCCATTTCAAAATACTTTGAACCTTACTCGATGGATGTAAAAAAACTGGCCTTAAGTGGTAAAATTTTTACTAACGATAAAGACCAAAATATATTGGCTACCATCTCCACATCTAATTTAATTGAAACCAATTTTCAAGCAGTTTCAGCTTCACTCAATTTGGGTGGATTGGTAAATGTCATAGCACAATCAAAACGTAATATTTTCCCGGTTTTAGATAGTAATAACAAGTTGTTGGGAATTATTATTTTAGATAATATCAGAGAAATAATTTTTAAAACTGAACTTTACGAAAAAATAACTGTTCGTGATTTGATGAACCCTGCACCGGCTGTTATTTCGGCTAACCAAAGCATGGAAAGTGTAATGAAAATTTTTGACGAAACAGGTGCATGGAATTTACCAGTAGCTGATAATGGAATTTATATTGGCTTTGTTTCTAAATCGAGTATTTTTTCAAGTTATAGGTCAAAAATAAAAGACATAACCATTGAGTAAAAATGGTAAAATAAAGTTGATGTTTCTTCTTTTGAAATTGGTACTCCAAAATATGCAATTGGTACTTTTACACTCAATAAACAAATGCTATAGTAACATCTTTGTATTGTTAATAAAAACCACTAACAATACAAAACATGAAAACAACATTCTTAACCATCGCACTTTTAACTTTAGTAAGTTCATTTATTTCAGCTAAAAACCCAACCAACACTGAAGACCAAAATGGTGTAACTAAAAATACCGCTACATTCAGCACTAAAACCATGGTAGCTACTGTAAAGTATGATGAAGCAAATTTGTTAACCCTTAGTTTAAACAAAACCAGCACAGAAAAGGTTAAATTAAGCATAACCAAAAATGGCATTGGTATTTTTTCTGATTCTTACACATCTATTGAAGCATTAAATAAAGGATATGATTTAAGCGAATTGCCAAAAGGAAAATATATTATTGTGATTACTCAGGGTAATCAAAAGTTTGAAAAACAAATTGAAAAAACATTTGATGGTGTTTTAGAAATAGAATAACTATTATTGACCTATAACTGATAGATAATTAAAACCACATTTAATAAAAAAGTATTCAACCCAAATGACTTGGAAAAACATAGATAAAGCGGAAAGATGGAGAACTTTTTTAAGTTTGATAGCCTTTACGTTTATTTACAATTTAACACAAGCATTACGCGGTTATCCATTTTTTTTTGATGATTTACTCAAACGCCTATTTTTTGATTGGTTAAGTTTTTTGTTAGCTTATTCATTTGCATTTCAGCTTAAAAATTGGCTAAATACTTTTTACGATTGGAACGATAATCCTAAAAAACGGTTTATAGTTGAATCGATAACCAAAGTGTGTATAGCTGCTGGAACCATTATTTTGTTAACGATTGTATTTAGTTTTGTATTTATTTTATTAACCATTAATGGCACTAGTAATCCATACTCTAATAACACATTGGGTTTAGTTCTTTATAGGATTTTTGGCAACTATACTTTTGTAAGTTACTTCGATATTTTCATAAAATTTATAGTATTAATCTTTGTAATTGAACTAACTGTAGTGGTTGATTTTAGTACTTACTTAATTCAAAAATGGAATAGTTCAAAAATTGAAAAAGAGGCTTTTGAAAAAGAAAAAGCACAGTTTAGTTTAGAACTATTAAGAACTCAAATAAATCCTCATTTTTTATTTAATAATTTAAATACACTTTCATCGCTTATTTATATTAACCAAGATAAAGCAGCTGATTTTTTACGCAAACTCTCAGGCGTTTACAGGAATATTTTGGAGTACCGCGATAAAGAAAGCATAACCTTAAACGAAGAATTACACTTTTACGAAACTTATTCTGATTTGCTTCAAGTAAGGTTTATGGATATGTTATTTTTTGACCTGCAAATTGATGAAAGTTTAAGGCAGAAAAAAATAATACCACTTACACTCCAAATGCTAATTGAAAATGCTATAAAACACAATATAGTTAGCAGCAGTAAACCTTTAACCATTAGCATTAAAACCATTGGAAACACTTTAGAAGTTAGCAATAATTTACAAGTTAAAGAAACCAAGGAATACTCAAGCGGATTAGGCTTGGTTATGATTAGTAACCGATATGAGTATTTGAGCGAAAGGAAAATTGCTATTGAAAAAACGGATAAAATTTTCAAGGTTTCGGTGCCATTAATTGATTAAAAAATGAAAGTAGTAATAATTGAAGACGAGCCATTTGCCAGGCTTGAGCTAAAACGTATTTTAAATAACATCAACCCTAATATTATAGTTGTTAAAGAAATTGACAGCGTGCAAGATGCGGTAGAATGGCTTTCGGATAATCAAAATTTTGATTTGATGTTTTTGGATATTCAATTAGCCGATGGTTTGAGCTTTGAAATATTTGACCATGTAAAAATTACCATACCTATAATATTTACAACTGCCTTCGATGAGTATGCCATTAAAGCATTTCAACTCAATAGCATTGATTATTTGCTAAAACCCATTGAAGAAAAAGCTTTGGTAAATGCTTTAACCAAACTAGAAAACTTAAAGAATGTATTAGCCAGCCAAGCTGTTGATACCAATAAATTAAAAGAGCTTTTTCAGCCAAATAAAACCTATAAAACACGGTTTTTAACTAAAATTGGCGACCAATACAAGTTTATTCCTATAGCCGATGTGGCTTACTTTTATGCCGATAGAAACACCATTTATTTGGTAAATCATCAAAACCAAAAAAGTATTGTTGATTTTAGATTAGATGAATTAGAAAGTCAACTTGACCCTAAAAACTTTTTTAGAGCCACACGTAGTCATATCATTTCAATCCAATCCATAAAAAAAGTTCACAAACATTTTAATAGCAGGTTATTGGTTGAACTCAACCCAAAAACAGAGGAAGAAGTTTTGGTAAGCCGCGTTAAAGTGGATGAGTTTTTAAGTTGGATTGATTCATAACACTAATAAAATGATTAAGAAATATCCATTTGTAATTGCTTTTTTAATAATGCTTGCAGCCATAGTTAGTTGTACGCAAAAAAAAGTATTTATTACCTCATTGCCACCTAACACGCCAAAAGGTGCGCAAATATTTGTGGCCGGAAACTTTAATAATTGGAATCCTGGCGACCCTAATTATTTGTTGAAATACGATGCAGAAACTGAAAAATATTGGACTGCATTGCCAGCAGGTTTTGGTAAAATAGAATATAAATTTACTCGTGGTGATTGGACAACCACCGAAACCGACAGTTGCGGTGCTGAATTTGGAAATAGAACTTTTACCACCACCGATACTGACGATTGGATAGCAAATAGCATAGCAAGTTGGCACGATTTAGAGCCTGTCAATTGCTCCAAATTGGTTTTGGTAATTGATTCCATTCCTGAAAACTCGCCTAAAAATGCCCCCATTTTTTTAATTGGAAATATCAACGATTGGACCTGTGCCAAGCCTAGTTCTAAATTTACCAAAGCCAATAATGGTAAATATTATTTAACTGTATTTAGGCAACGAAATAACCTTGAATATAAAATAAACCGTGGTTTTAACGAAACAGTGGAAGCCAATGAATTTGGTAAAGAAGTTGATATTAGAACCTTAGATTTTGGTAAAAAAGATACCATACATATAAACATAAAAGCTTGGCTTGATTTGCCTTTAAAAAACCATACCAAACATACTTTTATAATTAATAATGTTCCAATTAATACACCCAAAAATGCTTCTATATTTTTAGTTGGCGATTTTAATGGCTGGAACCCATACGACAAAAACTTGCAATTTACTAAACTGAGCAATGGTAAATACGCATTAACAATAGCATTTAAAGATAAAAAAACACATCAATTTAAAATTACGCGTGGAGGTTGGGACTTTGAAGAAGCTGATGCTGCCTATAATCCACTAAACAATAGAAAAGTTGATTTAACTAAAAACGATACGTCCTTTATTACTATTGAAAATTGGTTTGATAAAAATCCAAAGTATATGGAGCGCATCGAAAAAAGAGCTTCAGCACTCGAAATTTTATTGCCAGGAATTACTGAATTAATTAAACCTGAACCAAAAGAAATTCCTGAAAAAATTAACATCAGCGATAAATCAAGAAAGATTACTTTTATTATAAATGTCCCAAATTATACCAGCAATTATGATAAGATATTTCTAACAGGCGATTTTAATCATTGGAACGCCAGCGATGACCGTTATATTTTTAGAAAAATAGCACCCTTTAAATATATTTATACCTTAAGACTAAAAGATAACAATGCCCACGAATTTAAAATAGTAAATGGCGATTGGGACAACGAAGAAGCCAATTACCGAGCGGAAAGAATGAATAATAGGCGCTTTGAATGTTGCAATAACTCCGATACATTTTATCTAAAAATAATCAATTGGTATAATTATAACCCAAAACGAAAATTGGTTTTTATTATAGATAAATTACCAACCGATAGCAAGGAGCCAATTTACCTAACTGGCGATTTTAATAACTGGAATGCAAAAGATGAACAATTCAGGTTTTTAAATTCAAACGATAATAAGCGCATTTTATACCTACATAATTTCGATAAAAATTACAATTATTTTAAAATAACCAAAGGAAGTTGGGATACTGAGTTTATTGATAGAAAAGGCAATAACTACCCTAATTTACCATTTAATACCTATATAAAAAACGACACAATCCGCTTCGATATATATAATTGGAAAAATTAATACTTGGAAAGTTAGGTAAGATTAATTTAGTTTGATTTTACTATACTATTTGAATGAAAATAAAACTATCTATACTAATTACTTTTAGCCTTTTTGCACTATTAAGTTGCCAAAATAACTCCACAAATACATCAGAAGAAGGAGGCGAAGCAGCTTCACTTCAAGATACAATAGTTGAAGAAAATACAGTAACATCCGTGGAGGAAATTAATGAAGAAGATGCAGCATTTATAAAAGAATATGCTACCTCTAAATACTTAGGTATTTACGGCTTTAACTTTAGTAAAGAAGTGGAAGGCAATCAAGGTTTATTGCTCATATATCCTGAGTCAGATACAAGTGTTTTATTCCATTTCAATGTTTGTATTGGTGCTCCATCATACAATTTAGGAATTGAAACAGGAAGGCTTGTTGTAAAAAACGACAGTGCATTATATCAACCTGCCGAATATGAGTCAACTTGTAAAATCATGTTCTACTTTAAAGAAAATGAAATACAAATAGAAACTGCAAGAGGCTTTGGTGAATGTGGCTTTGGTATGAACGTTTATGCTGATGCAACTTATAAATTAGAAAAAAAAGTTACACCCAAATATTACAATAATGGTGAAAACACCAATTACAATTTCAGAGATTTTAAATAGTGAAAGCTAAATAGGAATAAGACAAAAGGTTCTCCTTTCGCACTCGCTAGCATCTTGCTAGTGAGTTTATAAAACAGCCTCAGGCTGTAAAAAAAATAAAATCAGCCGGAGGCTTAATAATGTAATCACTAGCGGGACGCTAGCGAATACACGGGCGCTCTAAGGATATAAAATGAAAAATGAATCCGAAAGCTTTTGGACTAAAACTCTCACCTTAAACTCCCAGCCACATGCCTGCAAAGTTACCTATGGCCTAATGCTAAAAATTCCCTTACTACTGTTCATATCTAAAAGTGGATAATCACCAAAATCTACTGAGGCATCACCATTAAGGTCGTTTGAATCATAATCTAAAACACCATTTTGGCTAGCTAAATCCAATGGAGGGTAATCAGCAAAATCAATTGACCCATCCTGATTAATATCTCCACTGTAAATAGCAAATTTTGAATTGCCCAAATCCGACAAGTTATTTCCGAAAGCTTGAGAAATACTTGAGCTAAAATTGTAACTTGTAGAAGCAGCAATAGAAATTGGAAGTGCACTCCATGTTTCGATAGAATTACGGTGTTTGATAACTAGGTAGTAACTATTACCAATGCTGCTAGCTGGAAATACAATATTTGCTGCACCTGCAGTACTTAAAGTGCCTTTGGCCGAAAATGCTAAATTGTATGGAGAAGTGGCATTATGAAGTTCAACTTCAATTGTATCTGCAATATTACTTGGTGTTATTCCATTGGCTGCAAAAGGTGATGCAATCATGGTATTGCTTCCTAAATACAAGCCTTCTATAAATGCTGTAATGGTTAGTTGTGCTGAACCTGCTGCCCTTGTTATAGTTATGGTGTATGTCTTAATCGTTGTACCATCTTGTGCGGTAACCTTCACATCAATGGTATTAGAACCTACATTCAAGGACAATGATGAAGAAGCTGTGCCACTTGATACTGTAACATAAGTTCCGTTATTTATTCTAACTTTAATTGTAGCAGTTGTATCTGAATAAGTTGGTGTTACAGTTATTGAATTTACTGCATTTGATACACTTGCAGTATAAGAAACAATTGACGTATTAAAACTAGGACTTAGAGAACCACTACTAATAGTTAAATTACTTAGGTTGGCATTTGTCCTTGCAGCAACTGTAGACAAACTAACTATTGTACTGGCTTTTCCATAAGTATTATAGCCTGTAATCGTATAATTCGTTAAGGAAGTTACAACGCTAGGTATGCCTGAAATTGTACCCAAACTATCCAAACTTAAACCAGCTGGCAAAGCGGGACTAACTGTATAACCCCAATAAGATATTTTTCTAATTTTATTATTTTGATGATCGGTAACATATAAATTTCCAAAGGCATCAGTAGCAACACCAGTAGGCCTATTAAAACTAGCTGCCACACCTGTAGAATCAGTAGAGCCTTGAGTTCCACTACCAGCCAAAGTACTTACCTCAAAACTTGGACTGATTTTACGAATTTTATTATTATAATTATCAGCCACATATATATTACCAGCAATATCTAAAGATAATCCCGAAGGACCGAAAAATGATGCAGCGGTTCCTATGCCATCTGCTGATCCTGATCCATTGTTCCCATTGCCTGCAATGGTTGTAACCACCCCTGATAAATCTATCTTACGAATTTTATTATTTCCTAAATCAGCAACATATGCATTTCCTGGTACATCCAAAGCAATACCATTTGGAGAGTAGAAAGAAGCGGTAGTACCTGTTGCGTCTAAATTACCATAGCTACCACTACCCGCAAACGTAGTAACAACACCTAAGGGGCTTATTTTACGAACTTTCCTATTTCCATAATCTGCTACATAAACAAAACTATATAAATCAACAGCAACTCCATTTGGGTTATAAAAACTTGCAGCTGCACCCGTTGCATCAACTGAAGCAAAATTGCCACTGCCTGCCAAGGTTGTAACCCAACCAGATTGGCTTATTTTTCTAATTTTATTATTGCCATTATCTGCCACATAAATGTTACCCGAAATATCAAATGTTAAGCCTTTAGGTTCATAAAATGTTGCACCTATTCCAGCAGTATCTTTTGAACCAATTGCACCTGTTCCTGCTAGGGTAGTAACCATTCCAGATGAATTTATTTTACGAATTTTATTACCTGCCAAATCTGCTACATAAACAAATCCATCTGTTCCAGCAACTATCCCATAAGGAAGATAAAAGCTAGCAGAAATACCCGAACCATCTATTGATTGGCTTGCCCCACTTCCAGCAAAAGTGGTAACTTTTCCATAATACATTGCTGGTACAGAACTACCAGTATTGGAAATACTTAATTGACTTATTGGAACACCTGTTGCATACGTTTTTGTGCCTGCCGAATAACTTAAGATAGGTAATATGGCATTACAATTAATAGTTACGGAATAGGTTTTAGTAGTAACTCCATCATGTGCAGTAACCTTAACTTCTAATACGTTACTACCCTGATTTAATAATAAGGGCAGAGAGGTAGTACCACTTATAACCATGGCGTAACTGCCATTATTTATTCTTACTTGAATACTGGCATTTTGATCTTGTTTGGTTGGTGTAACACTTACACTTGTTGTATAATTTGAAACAAGTCCATTATATGAAATTACAGTTGATGAAAATGCTGGACTTAATGTGGCGGTATTCACAACAAGCGAATAAAGAAGCGCATTGATAGATAGCACATTGAAACTGGCCGTATTTGCCGAGCTCAAATTACTTATACACCCTGAAGCATTTTGAATAGAAATAATGGTGATGGTAGTTGTTCCGATATCATTTAGTGCCATAGTGCTAAAAGTTCCAGTATTAGCAGCAAAGGTCATTGTGGCTGTGCTTACTAGGACTTGATTTGCACCACTTAGATTGTATGTAACAGTATATGTTCCAGATCCTAATGAGGTGGATGAAATAGTTACAGAGGCAGCTGAGGTTCTAGCAGTATTTAATGCAGAAGTTCCAAAATTAGATACATTAGGCAATGCATTCAAACTCACAGATGGGGTGTTGGTCATTTGTTGACCACATAAACTGGTGATGTTAGTTGCTAATACATTAAAAGTAGTGGCACTTGATAAATTACCTGTTGGCAAATTAAGACTCCCTCCATTACCCACAATGGCAGAACCAATATTAACATTACCTGTATTATTTCGAAGCTGGTATCGCTCTGTAGCTAATGAATTAGCCACAACAATATTTGTTGATGAACCATTACAAATAGAACTTACTGAAGCCGTAACAGTTTTGTTTGTTGGCAATTGGTTAATGGTGATGGTGGCAGAAGAGCCTGTAAAGCCAGTTGTTCTTGTACAATTGCCATCAGCTACCGAAACCAAAGTGTAATTGGTAGTACTTGTAACAGGCAATGTAAATACATTAAATGCAGTGCCACTCGAAACATTTGATACGGTTCTATTGGCAATACCATCATTATAAATAAGAGTAAAAGGTGCTGTACCCGAAGTACTTGTAAATGTCAATTGTCCGGCACCTGTTACACAAAAGGGTCCATTTGCTGTTAAACTACCTTGTGGTGAGGCCAAGTAATTTACAGTCACATCCGCAAAACTATTGCATGTGCCATTGGTAATGGTCCACCTGAAAACGTAAGTACCTGCCACACTCACTGTAGCTGTTGAATTTCCTGATGAAGTAGCACTAAAAATAACCGTACCTGGACCTGATAATTTACTCCAAGTTCCTGTTCCGTTTATAGGTGTATTACCACCTAAAGCTGTAGAAATTAAACTTCCACAAATGCTTTGAGTAGCGCCAACAATAGCCACCTCAGGATTATTATCAAACACCACACTTCTGATTCTGAAATCATTGTATGCCACCCAAGACGAACCATTGAAATAGGATGATCTTGCTGATGAGGATAAAGATTCAAATCCTATTCCCCATGAATCTGTAGCACCAGGAACAAGCACCACAAAATAATCAGTTCCACTTGTAATTGAGATACCAAGAGAACTGACATCATAATAATTCCAAGAAAATTTTGAAATGCTTGATGGTGTTATACTCATACTACCTAACAATGTACCAGGAATGCCAGCACTATTGGTCCGTATTTCGATGCTAAAACTTGTGGTGGGAATAGCTGTGCTGGTTTTGAAATATACACCACCTAATTTTCCATTAGCGGTGGGTGTAAATCTTGTTGCAGCTTTATTTGAACCTAAATTCAATGTACTATTACTAGCCCCTGCTGTTGATGAATCATAGCTATAAGTAATGCGACTTAATGATTGACAAAACAACAATGATGATGCAGCTTTGTAAACATCAATCTTACCACTGCCCCATGTATTATTTGAACTAGCTCCAGTAAACACATCTTTAGTAGCGGTATTGGCAATTGAATTCTTTAACTCAGTAAAGGTAGCGGTATTTTTTGCTTGAAGTAAAAGAGCCACACAACCGGTTACCTCTGGTGTTGCCATACTTGTACCTTGAATGGCGTGGTACAATCCACTAACCAATAAGCTAACAGATGAGGCTGGTACGCCAGCATTAGAAGACAAACAAGAACCAACTCGTTCGCCATTAGCTGTTATATTTGGCTTTTGTACATTGTCTCTTCTTGGGCCCCTTGAGCTAAAAGAAGAAATATTATCTTGGATGGCACTGCTGGTATAATATCCTCCAGGTGCAGTTGAAGAAACAGAATACCAATCGAGCTTTCCGGTATAAGATGCAACAGTGATGGCATTGGTGGCAGTACCAGGAGCACTCACTAAATAATTGTTATCACCAGAAGTTATATTTGTAGAAGAAAAATCGGCACCTTTATAATTTAACCAACCATCTATGGTAAGCGCTGATGCAGTAGTATTATTTAATGTAATGGTCCATGTACCTGATGGATTTGCAGAGGTGCTTGAACGTGTCACATAAATGTTGATATACCTATCTCCACTTGATGCATCAATTACATTATCATAATATACAGTGGCTGTATTGCTCAACACACTAGCACTACTGCTTTGACCCACATTCGCATTCACTGTTCCACCACCAGGAACGGTAACGGTTGCGTTTACATTGTTGGTATTGTTTACATACATGGAAAATTGAAAAACATCAGTTGATGAACTCGAGGCTGCTGTAGGCACATTCAATGTGATGGTTCCTGAACCGTTTGCAGCCAATGCCACCTGACGATGTATCAATGAGCCATTGTCATTTCCTGCGGCTATCACAACTGCTCTTCCTGCAGCTGAAGTACAAAAATTATCAACCGCTACTTCATCATCATTTGTTCCATCATGTGCACCAAACTGCCCACCAATACTCATGTTAACCACTATTGGTTTACCTAATGCTGTAGCTACATTTTTAAAATATGTAAGGGCATTAATTTCATTGGTGCTAGAAAAACCTCCATTACCTCCTTTTACAATAATAATATCCGCATTCGGAGCTACTCCTTTATACTTTCCTGAAGCCAAGGCAGCCCCATTTCCTGCTGCTGTGCCAGCAACGTGTGTCCCATGACCATTGATATCATTCTCTCTCACATATCCCGCAGGTGTGCCATCTATCTCATTATTTATATGGGTTTGTGTATATTCAACTCCATAGTTAAAACCAGAAGGAGAGGCTTCACCAGCAATGGGAGTTATGGTTTGGTCCCAAATTCTTAGTATGCGACTTTGAGCTTGATTGCTTGCATTTCTAAAATCAGGATGGTCCCAATCAATACCTGTATCAAAAACACCTACCAATACATTGTCACCTTTATAAGCTGTATTATTTAAATTGCCTGAATGCAACAGCGCAGCTCCACTGGTGGCTACACTTATATCATTATTGGGCATTACAATTCTAGGCGCATCAATATACTGAATCTCATTATTTTTAGATAGCTCTTCTGCCAAGGCCAATGAAGGAAACCAAGCTGTAACAAATTTGGGTAAAATACTTTGAACAACTATACCTTTTACTGATACAATTTCAGGTCTTTTGGTATAAACCACCAAAACATAACCTTTCTGAAAATTTCTTGTTTTTTCAGAGTAGCCATTCACTTCTTGTATTTTAAACAAAGAAGGATAAGTTGCTTCCGTCTCACTATTGAGCGGATGAGTCAACATATAATTGATGGCAGGTGCCATTTTATTTTGAGCTTGTAAATAGCCTGTAGATACAAGGAAAATCAGTATTCCGGCTACATATCTATTTATAAAATAAATCTTTAAGAAAGAGTATTTGTTTCCCATTTGATAGCAATTATTCGGGAGGAAATTACTACAAAATGGATGTTAACCAAAGTGTAAAAAGAAAGTTTACAAAGGAGGCTTTTTTATATGCTTAAAATTTTTGAAAAAATTCGCACTCGCTAACATCTTACAAGTGAGTTGATGAAACATCCTCATGCTCTGATAAAAAAATAATCTCAGCCAGAGGCTTAATTATGTATTCACTAGCGGGAAGATAGCGAATCAACAAAATTTTAAATACCTTTCTAGCCAAAAACTAAAGCGGTTTTTTATGTAAGAACTGCTGTATTTAAAGTATAAAATGCACTTGACCAATTTTCATTTTACAATAATAAAACCTTCCTGCATAGAACAATTATTAAGGATTCTAAGGTGTTAATTATTGCAATTTAAACAGAACTAATCATTTCTTCTTCATTCCTTAAATATCAATGAAGGTTTATCTGTTTTGATTGCTTACAGTTAAAATTTTTTTCATGAACCGCTGAACTGTCAATTCCCATAATAATGAATGGCTTTAACTTTTGAACACGTAAAAAGTTGATATAAAATATTCATTTAAAATTTATTTCACCTACCTTTTTTACCGTTTCACCTACTTTTTTATACATTACACCTAAATTCTATTTTTTGTTTAAAGAATGAATTTACATTTGTTAAAAAAAACAGTTAAAAAATGGAAAATTCGAATAAAAATAGCTTTAGTAATTCAGGAACTTACGGACGTGTAATGGCCGGAGTTATATTGGTAATTGTTGGTGTGGTATTATTTGCCAAACAATTAGGTGTTGAACTTCCTTATTGGCTTTTCAGGTGGGAAATGTTTTTAATAGTTTTAGGTATTTTTATAGGCGCCAAACACTCCTTTAAAAGATCAGGTTGGATAATTCCGGTTTTAATTGGTGTATTTTTCTTACTTGATGATTGGATAGTAGATATTAATATCAAACATTTCTTTTGGCCTACCATTATATTATTAGTTGGAGCAACTATGATATTATCTCCATTAAAAAAAAAGTCGTGGGAAAAGAAATATTATGATTTAAACGGAAGTAGCGACAGCAGTGATGACATAATGGATACTACCTCCATTTTGGGTGGGGTAAAAAAAAATATCATAAGTAAAAATTTTAAAGGTGGTCAAATATTTAATGTATTTGGTGGGGTAGAAATAGATTTATCCCAATCAGATATTGATGGACTTATTGTTATAGATATTACTCAAATTTTTGGCGGTACTAAACTAATTTTACCTGCTCATTGGGAACTTAAATCAGAAATTACTTCTATTCTTGGTGGTGTTGAAGACAAAAGGAAAAATTATTCTGCCTTAAATATTGCAGAAGGAAAAACATTAATATTAAGAGGCACAAGTGTGCTTGGAGGCATTGATATAAAATCATTTTAAGAAAAAAGGTATAAGTATGGTATTTTTAGCAAAACTTGTTTTCAGCATTTCATCTGCCAATGATTGTTTTCATTACGATGACCAACTAAGGGTAATAATGGCCAATAATAAACACGAAGCCCTGATGAAGGCCAAAATATTAGGAATAAAGGAAGAAGAGCATTTTATGCTTGAAAGTATTACTTCTGTTTCTTGGAAATTTGTAGATGTTATGGATATACAGGCGCTTCATGATTTGAAAGACGGTATGGAATTATACTCACATACCCGCGAAAACGAACCCAATAATGCATATGAAAACTATGTAGTTCAAACTGCTAATAGTTTAGCAACTGATACTATTTTATAATTTAGCATTGTGAACGTTAATCTTAAGGTAATAGTTGTTTTTTTTGTTTGGTGTACCCTATTTGCATTGGTGCAATTTTGGTTATTATTGGATTTTAATTGCAATATTTATTTTAAACTATATGATTCATTAGTTAGCCATTTTATTATTGCATTTATTAGTTGTGGCTTATATTTTATTTCTAAAAATCTAAATCCAAATTATAGCCAATTGTTTCAACCTTTAGCCATATTGGTTATAGGAATTGGATTTTCTTATTTATTGCAAAAATATATCATTAGTATAGTTATAGACGATAGTGCCTATAATCTTTTTGTAACCCAAACCTCCAAATTAAGGTTGGTATTTAATACCTTACTCATAATTAGCGCTACTCTAATAGGTTTTGTATGGAACTATAAATCTAATAAACAAATTGAACAGCAAAGATTAAACGATAATGAGCAATTACTTAAAGAAGCTGAACTATTAAACTTAAGACAACAAATACAGCCTCATTTTTTATTCAACAGTTTAAATTCTATTAGTGCGTTATTGATTTTAAATCCTAACATGGCTCAAAAAATGATTCAGGAGTTAGCAGATTTTTTGAGGGGCACTTTAAAAAAAGATGCAAGCGCCTTGGTTACACTTAAGTCAGAAATTAACCACTTACAACTATACCTAAATATTGAAAAGGTTAGATTTGAACATAGGTTAACCACTGTATATGATATTGATAAAAATGCCGAGGAACTGCTTTTACCATCGCTGCTTATTCAACCAATAGTTGAAAATGCAATAAAATTTGGTTTATATGGAACCACCGAAAAAATTACTTTATATATTGCCGTGAAAATGCATTTTGATATGCTTATGGTAAAAATAACCAATCCCTTTGACAAAGACGCAATGACACAAAATAAAGGTGCTGGTTTTGGTTTGAATTCTATTTCAAGAAGATTATATTTACTATACGGAAGGCATGATTTGCTCAAAATAAATAAAGAAGAAAATACTTTTACAACTCAAATATTAATACCCCAAAATGCCAATTAAAGTAATAATTATAGATGATGAACCATTAGCTAGGAGTATTATTATTCATTACTTGTCTTTCCATAATGATTTTGAAGTAATTGCAGAATGTGGAGATGGATTTGAAGCAGTTAAGGCTATCACCAATCATTCACCTGATTTAATTTTTTTGGATATACAAATGCCAAAAATTACAGGCTTTGAAATGATTGAGTTAATTGAAAATAGGCCATCAATTATTTTCACGACAGCATTTGATGAATATGCTATCAAAGCCTTTGACCAAAATGCAATAGATTATTTACTAAAGCCTTTCAATAAAGATAGATTTGACAGGGCCATTCAAAAATTTTTATTAATTAACCAAAATCCCGTTCCTTTAAAAATTGAAGATATAATGATTAACACCAGCCATCATGAGCTTGAAACGCGCATTGTGGTTAAACATTTAGGGAATATAAAAATAATCCCTATTCAAGAAGTAATATGCATTGAAGCATATGATGATTATGTAAAAATTCACACTGACGAAAATATATTTGTAAAAAAGCGAACAATGAGTTTTTTTGAAAAAATATTGAACCCACTTTTATTTACTAGAGTTCACCGCTCTTTTATTGTTCAAGTAAATAAAATTACTAAAATAGAACAAAATGATAAAGAAATAATGATGGCAGTATTAAAAAATGGGAATAAAATTCCATTAAGTAAAACAGGCTATCCAAAACTTAGATCAGTACTAGGAATTTAAAAATTAGTTAATAATATATACAGTAAATCCTATCGGTAATTGTCCTGGTTTTTTGGGTTTAATGCCTTTTAAATTAGGACCATCTAAATCGGTAATTGTTAAGTCAACTTCAGTAAAAGTTAAAACACTTTCTTGAGGCAACTTTGCAATGGCTTGATTGCATTCTTTACCTAAATACGCACCTTTAATAACGAATGTATTCTTGTCTTTGCCTGCATTCATGCCATTTGAATTAGTTAGTAACAAGGAAAATCCAGTTAGGCAATTCTTTTTTGCATAAGGCCCAATTTTGGGCGCTAATACCAGTCGAGGTGTTCCTACTTTAAAAAAATTTCTTTTTACTTCAATCGATTTAAATAAATCAATTTGCTCTAAACCATTATCTAAATAAAGGTAATAACCCGCTTTCATTTTGGTTAAGGTTGGATGCTCCTTTTGAGCAAAAACATTTAAGCTAAGTAAAGTAGTTAAAACCAAAAGTAAATTCTTCATTTTTTTCATTTTAATATTGGTGTAAATATAATATTGATTACAAATTGTTTTTATTAAAAATTTCTTACTAAAAGCCCATATCCATGTTCTCAACTGGAGCTGATGCAGGCTTTTTCTTGGTAAAAGGATTTTCGTTACTTCCAAAACGATAGGTTAACGAAAAGGTTAAAATCCTACTTTCTCGCTTACGCATTCCCTCGTATGTAAAATTATCTCCATCCTGCCTAATGTTGAATTGGCGAATATTAAATATATCGCTCAGGTTTAAACCACATTGTAATTTACCTGCCATAAAATCTTTACGAACACCAGCATCAAGTCCATTCATACCGCTAATGGTATTTTGCGCTGATCGCATAGGAGCCATGTACATGCCGTTAGCCTGAAAGTAAAACGACTTTGGTAATGGTAAATTATACGTTAAACGTGTATTCCAAGTAGTAATTTCCGATTGTAAATCGCTTTGAACATTACCGCCATTTACCACATTTTTATACCAATTTCCACTTAACATGATATTACCTAATTTTACAAAACTGTATCTAATAATCACTTCAAATCCTGTGTTTTCTGATGAGTTAAAATTATAAAAACTCATTATTGATTGACCAGTGATTGGATTTACATTACGTAACCTTGCTATCATATTATCAGTATAGCGGTAATATAAAGTGGCACTAAAGTTCAATTTCTTAATTTGTGTTTGGTAGTTTAGTTCCACACTATGAATGTACTCAGGTTGAATTTTAGGATTACCCTGACGTAAATTTACTGAATCGCTGTAATCAATAAATGGATTTAAACTTTCGAAACCAGGGCGATTAATCCTTCGGCTATACCCTAATTGTAAGTCTTGGTTTTTCGATAAAGCATATTTTATAAAACCACTTGGAAAAAAGTTAAAATAATTATTAGTAAAAACGGTATTGGTTGTTTTTGAATTACCTTCAATATTGGTTATTTCGGTACGTACTCCAAACTGATAATCAAACTTTTTTAATTTGCTGGCAAATGTAATATAACCTGCGTTTACCATTTCGTTATAAATAAAATGGTTACTAATTAGGGAGTCTTGCCAAAACTCATTATTTCCAAAATTATACCTAAAGCCTTGTTGGTTATTATCAATGATACGCGTGGTGGTTTTTGCACCAGTTTCTATTTTCCCATTTTTTAAAGGCAATACATAATCAACTTGAGCAATAAAATTGGTAAAAGTAGCCGCATTTTTATTTCGTTGGCTTGGAATATCAAAGCTGATAGCAGTTGAGTTTTTATAATCTTCCTGAGCGTTTCTTGCATTTGAGTTTATGGATGCACTAGCAGTTAATTCCGATTTATTTTTTCGAGCCGAACGTTTGTAATCAACTGTTGCATCTAAAGTTAAATTGTTATCAGTTGAATAATTATTACGCTTAAAATTTGAAAATTGAGTTCCAACACTATCAAAATAATCAAAATTAATAAAATCGGGTTTACCAGAAATATTGCTGCTAATACCAGTAGAAAAGCTAACTGTATTGTAGTTATTTATATAATAATCTATTCCAACTCTGCCTGTATGAAAGTCGTTTAAATTATAACCATTACTGCTATTTTTAAACGAGTAATTATTGCCTGCAAAACGATTAAACTGTTCGCCATTTCCATTATTATCTCTGCGTTCATGGCGAAAAGAATAATTTCCAAACAAGTTGTATTTACTAGTTCTGTTATTTAAACCAATATTAAACGAGTACTTATCGTTGGTTCCCACAGTGGCTTGGGTATTGGCGTTAAATCCTTTTAGTTTATCCTTTTTGGTTTTTATATTTATAATTCCCGCCATTCCATCAGCATCGTATTTGGCCGATGGGTTGGTAATTACCTCTACCTCGCTAATGGCATTGGCAGGTAATTGTTGTAAAATGGCTTGTCTGTTAGCTCCTGTTAAAGTGCTTGGTTTTCCATCAATTAAAATGGTTACATTTTCGCTTCCACGTAAACTAATTTTTCCATCAATGTCAACATTTACCGAAGGTATATTTTGTAAAATATCGGTAGCTGAACCTCCAATATTGGTAATGTTTTTACCTACGTTGTATGTTTTTTTATCTAACTGATTGGTAAAATCAGCTCTTTCGCCTGTTACTTCTACCGCTTTTAAATTTTTAGCACTTGGTTCAATTTTAAAAATGCCTAAATCAACTATAAGTTCTTTCGGAGATACCACAAAAAATTGGCTTTGCAACGTTTTATAACCAATAAAACTGGCTTTTAATTTGTAAGCTCCAAAGGCTATATTTTCTAGTTTTATCTCACCTTTTTTGGTAGTGGTAGTTCCGTTTACAATAGCCGAGTCTGCCACTCTAATTAACGAAACTGTAACATATTCAACTGGTTTATTGGTTTTTAAATCAATATAAGTAGCTAAAATAGTGGCTGGCCCCGTATTGCCTGCTGCTTTGTTTGGAAAATTTTGTGCCATTAAGCTATTTATCAAAGTAAATAGTAACACAAAAGATAATAATTTAATTTTCAATTTGATATTGGTTAGGTAAAATATTAGTTGTAAAAATTTAAGCCTTTTAAGTAGTGTGCTTTTAGCAATGGGCAAATTTTGTAACGTTCATCTTTGGTATCTTCATAAACTGCTTCTAAAATCTGGTAAACATTGGTAATTCCAATTCTATCGGCCCACTCAAAAGGCCCAAAAGGATAATTGGTTCCCAATTTCATGCTTATATCAATATCGGCCATGTTTGCAGTGCCTTCTTGCAAGGTGTAACAAGCTTCATTAATAATCATACAAATAACCCTTGGAGTAACCATACCTACTCTATCTTGCACCAATTTGTAATCCCAATTAAGTATTTGCATACAATTTTTCAAAATAGCTTCATCACTATTTTGGTAAACACATACTTCAGCCAAATTTCTATTTATAAAGGTATCTACGCTATTAATTCCAAAAAGTGGGAATGAAATATGAGCTTTTTTATTATGTACCATTTGCGCTAAACTATTTTTTACAGCACAAACAAAAACCGGAGTTTTTGTAATTTCATTGTAGTTTAAGAAAAAATTTTGCGCTTCGTCATCAAAATTTAGTTCAAAAATCATATCAAAATTGCCATCTTTTACCAAATAAGTTGTATTTTCGTCAATACAAACTAGCTCACAATCAAGCAATGAAAGTTTTTGTTTAAATTCTTCCATTCTTTTGCTGTTTCCTTTTGCCAAAATTTTCATATTCGCAGCAAATTAAATCTAACAAAACTAAAAAACATATAAAATGGAAAAGAAAATAATTACAAGTGCAAATGCACCAGCCCCAATCGGTCCTTACAGCCATTCGGTATTAATTGGAAATACCTTATACACAAGTGGTCAGGTAGCTAAAGATGCCGTTTCGGGCGAAATGATTCAAAGTGATATTAAAGCTGAAACAGCTAAGGTAATGGAAAACCTACAAGCTATTTTGGTGGAAGCAGGGATGGATTTTACAAATGTGGTAAAAACTACTATTTATTGTACCGATTTAGGTAATTTTGCTCAAATTAATGAAGTGTATGGAAATTATTTTACCTCTGACTTTCCGGCAAGAGAAACAGTTCAGGTGGTAAAATTACCTCTTAACGCCAATGTAGAAATAAGCGTAGTAGCAGTTAAATAAATAAAATGAATAAAAAAACACAGCTAATTATATCAACCGCATTTCATCCAATATTTGTAAATATTGCATCGCTTTGGTTGTTGTTTGCACTTTTCCCATCGTTAGCGGCTTTAACTTACCAAGCCAAAAGCACTATTATGGGTGTAATTATTAGTTTGACTATTGTGCTACCTTCTTTGGTAGTGGCAGTTTTAAAACTAACTAACCAAATAAGCAGCATTCAATTAACACATTTAAAAGAGCGTAAATGGCCTTTTGCCTTTACTGCATTGGGTTATATTTTCAGCTTTTATTTGTTAAACAAAGCAGGTGTTTCTATTATTATTTTAAAATACTTATTAGCAGGCAGTTTAACTGTAGTTAGTATTGCCATAATTAGTAATTTTTGGAAAATAAGTGTTCACATGGCAAGTATTGGTGCCTTATTAAGCCTTTTGGTTTTAGCTAATTACTACACCCATGTTGATTTAAGAATAGGAATTGCCATTGTTATTCTAGTTGCTGGTTTAGTAGGCTCAGCCAGGCATTTTGCAGAAGCACATAATATTTCACAATTATTAGCTGGTTTTGCTTTAGGCTTTGGATCAATATATTTAGTTTTATAAAAATTTTAAACACACAATCAATGAGAAAAAAAATTATTGCAGGAAATTGGAAAATGAACAAAAGCTATGATGAAGGAATGGCTTTGGTTTCGGAATTAAGTAATATGGTAAAAGATGAATACCATGGTAGTGCCGAAGTAGTTATTATTCCACCTGCTTTGTATATACACTCGGTAAGCCGTATGACTGCCGATTTTGGCAATATTAGTACTGGTGCTCAAAACTGTAGCAACCATGTTAGTGGCGCTTACACAGGCGAAATTAGTGCTGCCATGGTAAAAAGTTGCGGTGGTAAATACATCATTATAGGGCATAGCGAGCGCAGACAATATTTTGGTGAAACCAACGATTGGTTGGCTAAAAAAATTGATGCTGTATTAGCCGAAAACTTAAATCCAATTTATTGCGTTGGTGAAACTTTAGAAGAACGCGAAAGCAATACCCACTTTGATGTATTAAAAACACAGGTATCAGAAGGATTATTCCACCTTTCTGCTGAACAAATGGCTTCGGTTGTGATAGCTTATGAACCTGTTTGGGCAATTGGTACAGGCAAAACTGCTAGCACGGAACAAGCACAAGAGGTTCACGCCTTTATTAGAAATTTAGTAAAAGAAAAATACAGTGATACGGTGGCTGATAATTTAACCATTCAGTATGGTGGAAGTGTAAAAGCCGATAATGCTGCCGAACTTTTTGCTGCTCCTGATATTGATGGTGCATTGGTTGGTGGTGCTGCTTTACAAAGCCGTAGTTTTGCCGACATTGTAAAAGCAATGGCTTAATATTTTATTTTTTTGGTCTTTTAAAATTAATGGCTCAAAATAATTGACTGATTTTGAGCCATTAATAAAATAATTAAAAAATCATTTGGATTGTTAAAGTTAAATGGTACTTTTGCGAACCCAAAAATGGCCCGTTCGTCTATCGGTTAGGACAAATGGTTTTCATCCATTAAAGAGGGGTTCGACTCCCCTACGGGCTACCAACGAAGGTAACATAAGCCTAACATTTAATAATGTTAGGCTTTTTTGTTTTTATTATAAACTCAAATTACTTAAAGTTTGGATAATTAAACTTTATTTATATTTTCGCAGTCCCAAAAATGGCCCGTTCGTCTATCGGTTAGGACAAATGGTTTTCATCCATTAAAGAGGGGTTCGACTCCCCTACGGGCTACCAACGAAGGTAAAAAGCCTAGCATTTTTTTAAATGCTAGGCTTTTTTGTTTTAGATTAAAAAATAAACAGTTTTCTGTTTTAAACAATTTAATTTATTTGAAAACTAAATTGCTTCAGTATACATTTTTTCAACTTCAGCCCAATTAACTACATTCCAAAATGCGCCAATATAATCTGGTCTGCGGTTTTGGTAATGTAAGTAATAAGCATGTTCCCATACGTCTAATCCTAAAATTGGAGTTCCTTTGCATTCAGCAATATCCATCAAAGGATTATCTTGGTTTGGAGTAGAGCAAACACAAAGCTTACCTTCTTTAACACATAACCAAGCCCAGCCAGAACCAAAACGGGTAGTTGCAGCTTTAGTAAACTCTTCTTTGAATTTATCCATTCCGCCTAAATCAGCATTAATGGCTTCTAATAATTTGCCACTCGGGCTTCCGCCAGCATTTGGTCCTATTACTTTCCAAAATAAGCTATGGTTAAAATGTCCACCACCATTATTGCGAACAGGTACAGGGTATTTCGAAATATTTTTACAAATATCTTCTATACTTAAATTTTCGGCATCAGTACCAGCAATTGCATTGTTTAAATTGGTAACGTAAGCTTGGTGGTGTTTTGAGTGGTGAATTTCCATTGTGCGAGCATCAATATTTGGCTCAAGCGCAGTGTATTCGTAAGTTAGTTTTGGTAATTCGAATGACATAATTTTATTTTTAAGGTTTTAAGTATTTAATATTTGAATTTAGCAAAATGCTATTTTTTGCAATGCAAATGTATAATTATAAACCAAATTCAGCATATTAATGTTTTGTAAGTTTTACTTAAATTTTATGTCCTTTATTACAATTTAGAGTTTGGGATTTTTGTCCAAAAACCTTTCCTGCCCACATTTTAATATCAAAATTTGTGTAATAGCTTTATTGTATAAGTTAGTTGCTTTTGAGTACTTTGCTTATAAAATCATTAACTAATAAACATGAAAAAAAGCATAGTAACTGCCATTTTACTAATAAGTTGTATCCCTTTATTTGCACAAGTTGATAATCCTAAAGGTGTAATTCAGAACCCCAAAGGATTTAAAGAAAAATCGCATAATTTTTTTATGAGCAAAAGGCTGAAGCAAGCTACTGGTCAGCGCGATACATTACATAACATTAATGTAGTTTTTAATCAAGATACAACTCAGCGTGGAATTGCCTACCGCACTTTAGATTCAGCCTATAATGAACTAATGGCCATGTTTAATGAATTAAATCGAAAGCATAAAGCACTACAAATTGACTATACTGAAATGAATCAGCGTTACAGTGATTTGTTAAAATCTTCTCTTAATAAAACAGAGCAATTGAATTTGGCACTTAAGCAAAAGGAAGATATGCTTTCGGCTCGCGAAAAACGTTTGACAGAATTAGAGGCCATTATTCGAAGACAAGATTCAATCACGAATGCATTAAACGAAATTGTAAAACGTGCATTGCTAAGCTTTAATAGTGAAGAGTTAACTGTAGAAATGAAAAATGGTAAAGTGTATGTTTCTTTAAGCGATAAATTATTGTTTAAGTCAGCAAGC
>CANHVU010000039.1 GCA_947464275.1 Bacteroidota bacterium | reverse complement strand
CGTCATTGCGAGCCGTAGGCGAAGCAAACCAGTGAAACGACAAAACTAGATTGCTTCAGGCAAAGCCTTCGCAATGACGAACAACAGAACCCGTCATTGCGAGCCGTAGGCGAAGCAAACCAGTGAAACGACAAAACTAGATTGCTTCAGGCAAAGCCTTCGCAATGACGAACAACTGAACCCGTCATTGCGAGCCGTAGGCGAAGCAAACCAGTGAAACGACAAAACTAGATTGCTTCAGGCAAAGCCTTCGCAATGACGAACAACAGAACCCGTCATTGCGAGCCGTAGGCGAAGCAATCCAAAATAACAATGTAATAAAGAACAACAAAACAATACAATGTTAAGAGGAGGAGCTGTATATATTATGGCAAATAAACGTAACGGAACACTTTATACTGGTGTTACAGCCGATTTAGTAAGACGTATTTATGAGCATAAAACAATGCATAATCCTGAAAGTTTTACTGCAAAATATGGTTGCCATATGTTAGTTTACTATCAGGGCTTTCATAGTATTGAAGAAGCAATAGCAGAAGAAAAAAGAATAAAAGGTGGCAATAGAAAAAACAAATTAAAATTAATAGAAACCATGAACCCCGACTGGAAAGATTTATGGGAAGAAATAAAAGAATGGTAACAAAACTAGATTGCTTCAGGCAAAGCCTTCGCAATGACGAACAGCAAAGCAAAGCCTTAGCAAAGACAAATGATATAGACAAATGAGCAACTATAAAACCATAGCAGAATCAAACAACTTTATTGTACTTGATAACTATATTAAGGATTCAGTATTGAATGAACCAGCAGTTTTCTATCAAACTGAGGCTTCGCTGGAAAAAGAATTTATTCAAGATTTGGTAAGTCAAGGTTACGAAAATCCATTAAACCTTAATACCAACGATGCCATGCTTGCCAATGTTAGGGTGCAATTGCAAGCATTAAACAATATGGCTTTTACAGATGAAGAATGGAAGCGTTTTATTGAGGAGTATTTAGACAAGCCAAGTGATAATTTGGTGGAGAAAACGCGAAAAATACACGATAATTATATCCATGATTTTGTATTTGATGATGGGCATATTCAAAATATTTACTTAGTTGACAAAAAAAATATTGCACGCAATAAAGTACAGGTTATTTCTCAATTTGAACAAAAAGGAAAACATGCCAATAGGTATGATGTAACCATTTTAGTAAATGGTTTGCCACTGGTGCAGGTAGAATTGAAAAAACGTGGTGTTGCTATCAGAGAAGCTTTTAATCAGGCACATCGCTACTCAAAAGAAAGTTTTAACAGCACCAGTTCACTTTATAAATACCTACAAATTTTTGTAATTTCAAACGGAACAGATACACGCTATTTTGCCAATACGGTAGAGCGAAGCAAAAACAGTTTTGACTTTACCATGAATTGGGCCAAGGCTGATAATTCATTAATAAAAGACCTTAAAGATTTTACTTCAACATTTTTTGATAAACGTGCGTTATTAAATGTATTACTAACCTATTCTGTTTTTGATACCAGCGATACATTACTTATTATGCGTCCTTATCAAATTGCAGCAACGGAAAGAATGTTATGGAAAATTGAAAGTTCATTTTTATCAAAAAAATGGTCAACCACAGAGGCAGGTGGATATATTTGGCATACCACAGGCTCGGGCAAAACATTAACTAGTTTTAAAGCGGCACGCTTAGCCACTCAACTTGATTTTATAGATAAAGTTTTCTTTGTGGTAGATAGAAAAGATTTGGACTTTCAGACAATGAAAGAATATCAAAGATTCTCTCCCGATAGTGTAAATGGTTCGGAAAGCACCGCAGGTTTAAAAAGGAATATTGAAAAGGACGACAATAAAATTATAGTTACTACTATTCAGAAACTAAATCACTTAATGAAAAGTGAGAATGATTTAGCTATATATCAAAAACAAGTCATTTTTATTTTTGATGAATGCCATCGTTCTCAATTTGGCGAAGCACAAAAGAACTTGAACAAAAAGTTTAAGAAATTTTATCAGTTTGGGTTTACAGGTACTCCTATATTTCCTGATAATGCTTTAGGTTCAGAAACAACGGCAAGTGTTTTTGGCCGTGAATTGCATTCTTATGTAATTACGGATGCTATTAGAGATGAAAAAGTTTTGAAATTCAAAGTGGATTACAATGATGTTCGTCCACAGTTTAAAAGTTTAGAAACTGAAATAGATGAGAAAAAATTAAGTGCAGCAGAAAACAAAAAAGCTTTGCTTCATCCAGAGCGCATCAAAGAAATATCTGAATATATTTTACAGAATTTCAAGATAAAAACCCATAGAAACCAAGGAAGCAACAAAGGCTTTAATGCCATGTTTGCAGTGAGTAGTGTGGATGCAGCAAAATGTTATTATGAAGAATTAAACAATCTGCAAAAGAACAGTGAAAAGCCACTCAAGATTGCGACCATTTTTTCGTTTGCAGCCAATGAAGAACAAAGTGCCATTGGTGAAATAGTTGACGAGAGCTTTGAACCTTCTGCAATGGATGTTAGTGCCAAAGAGTTTTTAACGAAAGCAATTAATGATTACAACATCATGTTCAAAACCAGTTATGGTGTGGATAGCAATGAGTTTCAAAACTACTATCGCGACCTAGCCAAACGAGTAAAGAATAAAGATATTGATTTATTAATTGTTGTTGGAATGTTTTTAACAGGCTTTGATGCACCTACTCTAAATACGATGTTTGTTGATAAAAATTTACGTTATCACGGATTAATTCAAGCCTTTTCAAGAACAAACAGAATTTATGATGCAACAAAGACATTTGGCAACATTGTTACATTTAGAGATTTAGAAAAAGCAACTATTGACGCTATTACGCTGTTCGGTGACAGTAACACCAAAAATGTAGTACTTGAAAAGAGCTACAAAGAATATTTAGAAGGCTTTACAGACATTGTTACAGGTGAAGCACGCAGAGGTTATGTTGAAGTAGTAAATGAATTAAATGAGAAATTTCCCAATCCTGACGAAATTGTAAAAGAGAAAGACAAAAAGGAATTTGCAAAACTATTCGGAGAGTATTTGAGAGTAGAAAACATACTTCAGAATTACGATGAATTTAACTACCTCAAAGCACTTCAAGCAATTGACAAAAACAATCCTGAGGCTATTGAGGAATTTAAAAAATCTTATTTTGTAACAGATGAAGATATTGCAGCAATGCAAAAAATTGAATTGCTCAAAGAAAGGAAAGTTCAAGATTACCGTTCAACTTATAATGATATACGTGACTGGTTGAGACGTGAGAAAAGCGGCAAAGAAACGGAAGAATCAAAAATTGATTGGGATGATGTAGTGTTTGAGGTTGACTTGTTAAAATCGCAAGAAATAAACTTAGATTATATACTTGAATTGATTTTTGAACACAATAAAAAGAATAAAAACAAGGCTGAACTAATTGAAGAAATTAGAAGAGTTATTCGTGCTAGTATAGGAAATAGAGCTAAGGAAAGCTTAGTTGTTGACTTTATCAATGAAACAGACCTTGAAAAAATTCAAGACAAGGCTAATGTGTTAGACTCGTTTTACGCTTACGCTCAAGATAAACTAAAATCTGAGGCTACTGAATTAATTGAAGAGGAAAACTTAAATAAAGATGAGGCAAAGCGATATATTGCAGCATCGTTAAAGCGCGAATATGCAAGCGATAAAGGAACGGAACTAAACACTATTTTACCTAAAATGAGTCCATTAAACCCGGAGTATCTAACAAAAAAACAAAGTGTTTTTCAAAAGATTACCTCGTTTGTAGAGAAGTTTAAGGGAGTTGGAGGACAAATATAAAATGATAAAATAAGGTTGGAAGGTGCTTGTTTTGTTACCATAGTTTCGCTCCTATGGAGCTTTTGGTAATTTCACGCCTTGCTTGATTTAGTTTTTAGTAATTAGTTCGTAGTAATTAGTTTTTTAGAATACTTTTTTCCTATGGAGTTTTGGTTGGCATTGATATTATGTATCCTAATTTATGGAAAGACATGACAAGTTTTGTTACCTATCATGTCTTGGCAATGACGAATTATTCAAATCAAATAAAACAACGAGCGGATGCTGTGCGTGAAACTCTGCGCTAACTGCATTTTCTGAGAAAAAATGAATTCTTACAATTCCGAGTTTTATAAAAACTAAGTACTAGTTTAAAAATATTTTTATACTTTTATGGGCTAAAGAAATACGAGGATATCAAATGAAAATAGACTATAAAGATTTAGTAAGGAAAAAATCGGACGAGGAGCTGGTTAAAATGGTTTTTGTAGATAGAGATGGCTACCAACCTTTGGCTATTGAAGCTGCTGAAGAGGAGATAAAAATTCGAAACTTAAACCTAACACAAATTGCTACCATAAAAACTAATTTACTGGATGAGCAGGAAGTTAAAACGACAATTGATAATGCCACTCCTACCACATTGGTGAGGTTTTTAAATTTTTTAATTGATATGTTTATGGTTTTGATACTTAATTCATTTCTTAGTTATTTTATAGCATACTTTATTATTATTTATGAGATTAGCTTAACTACAATTCATATTTATTTAGTGCTAGCCATAAGCTATTTTAGTTACTATGTTTTTATGGAAACCACATTGCAAAAAACAATTGGAAAGTTTGCTACAAAAACTCGAGTTACTATGAAAGATGGCAGTAAGCCTAAGACTTATGATATTTTTAGAAGAACATTTTGCCGCATTATTCCACTTGATGGTTTTTCGTTTTTATTTGATGTGAATGGTTTTCATGACAGGCTTTCGGATACTACAGTAGTTAAAGATAAATATTAAAAAGCATTCACTTTAACCTATCCTAATTGCGGCATATTTAATTTTATCAAACATATCTCTTACTGTTAGCCACAAAGACTATCATCAGCTAAATTAAAACCTAACTTTGTAAAATGGAATTAAACGAAATAATAGAATTCAAATCTTCACCCTTTATAAGGGAAAAACTTACTGCGATTGGTTTTTCTAAAACCTTTGCAGAAGGAGAAACCATACTAAATGAAAACGCATATATAAAAGCAATACCGATTGTAACAACTGGCAGCATTAGGGTAATGCGAACTGACGATGACGGCAGAGAAATTTTATTGTATTATATTAAGGCAGGTGAAAGTTGTATTATGTCATTCTTAGGAGGTTTACACCAAGATACAAGCAAAGTAAAAGCCATTGCTGAAGAAGAAACAGAAATACTATTTATACCAATTGACAAGGTAAGTTTGCTCATAAAGGAATTTCCAGAGTGGTTAGATTATATTTTTCGCTTGTATCACAAACGTTTTGAGGAATTATTGGAAGTAGTGAATGCCATAGCTTTTAAAAAATTAGATGAAAGACTTTTGAACTTTATAAAAAGAAAATGTGAAATGACAAAAAGCCAAACCTTGTATGTTACACATGAACAATTATCAACTGAACTAGGTACAGCCCGTGTGGTTGTTTCGCGCCTACTGAAACAAATGGAGGATGAGGGTTTGGTAAAACTTGGCAGAAATAAAATTTCGCTTGTGTAACATAAGTAGCTGTATAGCTCATTTCATTGTCGGACTTTTGTAGTGTAAATTATTAAACACTAAAAAAATAAAACTATGAAACAAAATATGGGCACAGCTGACAAAGTAGTTAGAATACTTGTAGCAATCATCATTACAGGTTTGTATTTCGTAAACATCATTTCAGGCACTTTAGCCATTGTTCTATTAGTACTTGCAGGTATTTTCATCCTTACCAGTTTTATGAGTTTTTGTCCGCTGTATTTGCCATTCGGAATCTCTACACGAAAAAAGGGACAGTAATATGGAACTGCAAAATGCTGTTCTTGTAGCTTTAATTGGAGTGTTTGCTGGCCTTCTTGGCGGTATGCTTGGATTAGGCGGTGCTATTATTATTATTCCTGCAATGGTAATGTTACTTGGCTATTCGCAACAAATGGCGCAAGGAACAGCTTTAATGATGATGGTGCTTCCTGTTGGGGCATTAGCTGCTTTTCAATATTATCAAAAAGGGTTTGTTGATTTAAAAGCCGCATTGATTATGGCAGTTTTCTTTTTTGTTGGAGGTTATTTCGGTGCAAAATTTGCAACACATATTCCACAAGATATTTTAAAGAAAACTTTTGCAGTAATGCTTGTTGGAATTGCAATAAAAATGTGGTTTCAGAAATAAATGATATTAATTATGGAAGAATTTTGGAATAATAGATACGCTGAAAAAGATTTCGCTTATGGAACGGAGCCAAACAACTTTTTAAAAGACGAATTGGGAAAAATTCCTGCAGGAAATATTCTTTTTGTTTGTGAGGGCGAAGGAAGAAATGCTGTATTTGCTGCCAAAAAAAATTGGCGTGTTGAAGCGTTTGATTTGAGCGAAGAAGGAAAAAGAAAAGCTAGTTTATTGGCAAAGCAAAATAATGTTTCCATCAATTACCAAATTGCCAATGCTTCTACAATAGAATATCCTGAAAATTCATTTCATGTGGTTGCACTTATTTATGCTCACTTTCCTGAAACAATTAGAAAATCTGTTCACGAAAAAATAGTTAGATGGTTAAAACCAGGAGGCCTTGTTGTATTGGAGGCTTTTAATCCAAATCAACTCAATAATACTAGTGGGGGACCAAAAGATTTATCAATGCTTTATACAAAAGAAATAATGGCTGATGATTTCAAAGAATTAATCATTCAACAACTAAATACTGAAACTATTGAGCTGAATGAAGGGAAATATCACACGGGGAAGGCCGAAATAATTCGATTTATTGGTAAAAAATTAAATAAATAGCGTTGTGTAACAAAGGTAGCTGTGCAGTTAAAACCTAAAATGCATCTTTGCTTTATCAAATAAAATAAAAATGGAAATCAAACAATTTGAAGATAAAAATTTAGCACATTACTCCTATGCAATTGTGAGCAATGGAGAAATGGCATTGATTGACCCAGCAAGAAATCCACAGCCCTATTATGATTTTGCAAAGCAACACCATGCCAAAATTACTGCTGTAATTGAAACCCATCCACATGCTGATTTTATAAGTAGTCATTTAGAAATTCACCAAAGCACAGGTGCAACAATTTATGTAAGTAAATTATTGGGAGCGGAATATGAACATCAAACTTTTGATGGAGGTGATGCCATTGTTTTGGGTAATATCACACTTAAAGCATTAAACACACCTGGGCACTCACCTGATAGTATTAGCATAGTTGCCTTAAGTGAAAATGGAAAAGAAAATGCTGTTTTTACAGGCGACACGTTGTTTATTGGTGATTGTGGTAGACCCGATTTACGAGAACAGGCTGGAGCAATAACAGCAACACGTGCAGAGTTAGCAAAGCAAATGTTTCATTCGCTTCGCAATAAGTTAATGACCTTACCAAATGATGTGTTGGTATATCCTGCACACGGTGCAGGCAGTTTGTGCGGTAAAGGTTTGAGTGAACAAAATAGCAGCACAATAGGTGCAGAAAAAATAAGTAACTGGAGTTTGCAAAATTTGAATGAAGAAGAATTTGTAAGCGAGTTATTGGCTGACCAACCTTTCATTCCAAAATATTTTCCGTTTGATGTTGGCATAAATAAAAAGGGTGCTGATGCTTACGCAACAAGTATTTTAAGGGTACAACAAAGTGAAACTATTACCTCTGCAGAGTTCACAAATTCACTTAATCCTAATATTTTAATAATTGATACTCGACCACAAGAGCAATTCAAAAAGGCACATTTAAAAAATGCAATCAACCTAATGAACGACACCAAATTTGAAACTTGGTTAGGTAGCATTGTAAACCCAAATGAACCATTTTATTTGATTGCGGAAAATGATATGTTATTGAACCAACTTATTGAACGCACTGCGAAGATTGGTTACGAAAAGCAAATCGCGTTAGCTTTTGTAATGGATTATGGGAATACGGAAATGAATTTATTTGATAGCGATAATTTAAAAGATAACGAAGATGCTTTCACCATTGTTGATATCCGCAATTTTTCAGAGGTAAAAAACAACAAAATATTTGCAAATTCAATACACATTCCTTTGCACGAATTAAGAGAACGCTCTAACGAAATACCAGTGCACAAACCAATCTTGGTGCATTGTGCAGGAGGTTACAGAAGTGCAGCAGGAAGTAGCATCATAAAATCTAAACTAAACGGAACATTGCAGGTATATGATTTAAGCGAATCCGTAAAGCAATTTCAAAAATGAATTTTATACTAAAACATAAACTCACCATCATTGGCATAGTTGCAGGAGCAATAGGTGGTTATTTGTATTACCACTATGTGGGGTGTGAAAGCGGAACCTGTGCCATCACATCAAAACCAATTAATAGTACATTGTATGGTTCCATGATGGGCGGTTTATTTTTCAATATCTTTCAAAAAGACAAAACTAAAACACAATAAAATGAAAACAGAAAATATTACAGTAGCGAATTTAAGTTGCAGTGGTTGTGTTAACACCATCACTAAAAAACTAACTTCCATTACAGGAGTTGAAAAAGTAGAAGTTGATTTGGATTCAAACACTGTTTCAGTAAATCACATAGAAAGCGTTAACAGAGAACAATTAACGCAAATGCTTTTATCAATTGGTTACCCTGAAGCAACTGAGAAGAATGGATTATTAACACAACTAAAAAGTGTTACCAGTTGCCTCACAGGAAAATTTTCAAGTTAAAATCTAAATAAAAAATGAACGCAGAACAAATTATCAAAGAAAAACAAGGCACAATAATAGATGTGCGAACACCTAATGAATTTATGGGTGGAAATGTAGCGGGTTCAATCAATATTCCTTTACAAGAAATTCAATTAAGAATAGATGAACTGAAAAACCTAAACCAACCATTGGTACTATGCTGTGCTAGTGGTAACCGAAGCGGTCAGGCAACTCATTTCTTATCTCAACAAGGTATTGAATGTTGTAATGGTGGCTCTTGGTTGGATGTAAATTATTATCAATCTCAAACAATTTAAAATAATGATCAACATAATAAAAAATTTACTTGGATTAGGTCCAAAAGTAGACTATGCAGAGTTAGTTAAACAAGGAGCTGTAATTTTAGATGTTCGCAGCAAAGGTGAATATCAAGACGGACATATAAAAGGTTCTATCAACATTCCGGTTAACACTTTAAGCAATAATTTAGGTAAACTAAAAAAAGATAATCCTGTTATTACTTGTTGTGCAAGCGGAATGAGGAGTGCTTCCGCAAAATCTATTCTAAAATCAAATGGCTTTACTGAAGTTCACAATGGTGGTGGATGGATGAGTTTACAAAATAAAATCAGATAAAATGGAACCTCACTTTTATAATGTAGATGTAAATTGGAACACCGACCGAAAAGGTATGATATGTTCTCCAGAACTGAATAAGGAAACGGGAAATTGCATAGAAGTTGCAACACCACCTGAATTTCCAAAAGGAATTCCAGGAATATGGTCACCTGAGCACTTATTTACGGCTGCAGTAAGTAGTTGCTTGATGACAACATTTTTATCTATAGCCGAAAATTCAAAACATAATTTTGCGCATTTTATTTGTAAATCGAAAGGAAAGCTAGAACAATTAGACGGAAGATTTATAATGAGTGAAATTATACTTGAACCAACAGTAATCATTAATGACGAAAAGGATAGAGAAAAAGCAGAACGTATACTACAAAAGTCGGAAGCCGCTTGCTTGATTTCAAATTCCATCAAATCAAAAATTACCATGTTACCAACTATTAATATAGGCTAAAAATGAAAGAAAGAATTTTAACCAACTGGACTTTTATGAGAGCATTATACCTTTTAATGGGAATTGCTGTAATTGTTCAAGCTGTAATGAGCCAACAATGGTTTGGCATTTTAATTGGTGGCTACTTTGCTTCAATGGGTTTGTTTGCTTTTGGTTGTGCCGCAGGAAATTGTTACAGAGGAAATTGTGCAACAGAAACGCAGCAAAAATCAAATACCACCATTCAAGATATAGAATTTGAAGAAGTAAAAACTAAATAGTATGACAACTACATTTTCAGAAATCATCAACAGCGAAACACCAACATTGGTAGATTTTTTTGCAGAGTGGTGCGGACCATGCAAAATGATGAAACCCATTTTGGAGGAATTGAAATCTAAAATTGGAGATAAAGCTAAAATAATAAAAATTGATTTAGATAAAAATCCGCAAGTAGCAAATGCCTATAAAATACAAGGTGTACCAACTCTTATTCTTTTCAAACAAGGAAAGATAAAATGGAGGCAATCAGGAGTTGTTTCAGCAAATAATCTCGAACAAATTATCAAACAACATTTAAACTAAATTAGTAATAGTTTGCAGTTGCAAAATTTAAAAAATAGCAATGTAAAGTGTAAACCACAATTTAAAGCAATGCTCAACTAAGATAAATAAATTTTGATTGATTTTTATACTGAATATTGTACCATTTTCAAAAAATGAAACCATAATTCAGTGAAATATAAAATACAACCTAATTTAATTTCAGCCAGTTTTGAATATCATTAATTACAAAAAATGGAACATGGGTCATTACTCCATACTCACTATAGGTTGGCTCCCCTACTCCATCATGCATTAAATGATTTAAGGTTGGGTATGAAATAAAGGATACATTTTTATTTCTTCTCAATTTCTTTTTCCATACATAAAAGTTGGCTTTTTCTACTTGGTAATTTCGTTCACCTTGAACAATAAAAATAGGGATAGATAGTTTTTTTGCTGTGCTCAATTGATTGTAGTTATTTATCCAAAGCCAATAGCTAGCAGGCACATCAAAAGGAAGTTCAGAATAATGAGTTTTTAAATTGAATTTTCCTTTCAATACCTTTTTTGATTTTTCATCATCTTCATCAAAATGTGCTTTTTTATGAGGAAGGATTTTACCTAAATATTTATTTTGAGTCATCATCATTTCTAATGGATGATTGGCATTGCCATTTACCAGAATAATACCACTTATATCCTTACTAATACTAGCAATAAATGGTGACAAATAGGCGCCTTCACCATGCCCTAATAAATATATTTTTGAGGTATCTATTTGGGAGTTTGTTTTGAGTAATTTGATGGCAGCTAATAAATCGTCAATTAAATCTTCTCTTGGTGTAAATGATTTGTTATTTGTTTTATCCTGACCTAGTTCGAATCCATAATTAATGCTTCGTTTATTAAACCTAAATGTGGCAAAACCATTACTTGAAAGTCCGTAAGCTATATCTTTATATGGTTTTGAATCGTAAACACCATCAGCATCGGTAGGGCCAGCATCAGGTACAATAACAATTAATGGCATCTTTGTATTTATATGTGGTAATGTTAATAGTCCGGTTAATGGCTTGGTGCTATCGGAATAAAATTTAATAGATTCCTCATTAAAGAGTTCTGCATTTACATAATCAGGAATAGCGTATGTTTTAAATGTTTCAATAAATTTATAAAAAACTAATTTCTTGTTATTTTTACTAAAATTGAAATCAATCAATAAATCAATTTTATAAGCTGTTTTGCATATAAATTGTACGTTTATTTGTTCTTGAAAATCTTTAAATCCTGCAAATTTAACCGTTTGAATATTTCCATATTTTTCAATTAAAGGCTCGTAATTAGAAGCAATAGCGGTTGGGCTATTATACAATTTTTGTTTGTCGTTAAAACATAAAGTAAGACTATCATAGTTTCTATTAACAAATAATGATATGATTTTTTTCCCTTCATCAGTAAAAATCTGTTGCTCTGATTGAGCATGCATCACCTTATTAATTAATAAAGTAAAGAATATAAATATAAATAATTTTGATTTCATATTAGAAGGCAAGGTTATGAATTTATTTTGATTCAAAAATGTAAATTATTATTAAAAAATAAAGGCCGTCTCTTTTGAAGACAGCCTTTTAAATAATATTATTTATAAAATCTATTTTACTTTTGGAAGCAAAGTAGCCTTCACATGAACATCTAATTCCTCAGCAATTTTGGCTACTACTAGCTTAGGTATTTCTATTTTATGGTCAGCATTTTTTACTTTAAAATTACTGGTTAATTCCAATTTTCCCTCGCTTACTGTAATGGTACCAGAAATAGTTCTTTCTTGCTCTACACCGTGAATGGTAAGTTTGCCTTTAACCGTTACTTTGTATTCGCCATTTACTTTTAGATCAATATTTTCTTGAACAGTTCCTCTGAATTGACTCAGTGGGTATTTTTCACTTTCCATGTATTTTTCATTAAAATGTTCTTGCATCAATTTATTTGGAAATTGAAATGAAACATTCTGAATGACAAAGGCAAGGTCCTTTTTTTCGGGATTAATTAAAGCAGTAGCTGTAGTTGATTTTCCATCAATATCCTCCATTGGAGTTTTTGAAAAAAAACTTACCTCAGCATTTGTTGCTTTATATAATGTTTGAGCTTTTAGATTTCCAAATGTAAATAAGGAAGCTGCGCTTATGGTTAATATTAATTTTTTCATATGTTTACTAATTAGTTTTAATTATTGAGGGCAATTAGCCGCTGCCCAAATTTTTATTTTACGGATATTACAATTACTTAAAGCAGGGCCGCCTTTTGGCATAATTGCACAGCCATTAGCAGTAATTGTACAAATCATTTTCCCTGTTAATGTGCTAGTTTTAACATCAGCATAATTATCTAAATTAACTCCTCCACCAACATTACTTGAGTTATGACAACCTTTGCAATAAGTATTCATAATTGTAGCAATATGACTGGTGTATTTAACATTTAAGGTATCGCAGCTTGTTGGATTACAAATTCTGTTTTTGGCGCCTTCATTTACCCAACGTTGTATAATGTCAATATTTGCTTGTTCCATTCTTGGCTGGGGAGGTGGAGGCATCATTTTACCAGATGTTAACTTAATATATTTTAGCAAGTCTTTTGTTCCCATATTCATTATTCCTGAGTATGAATTTAAAATTAAACCTTCAACTCTTGAATTTGCATCATGGCAGCCTACTTGCGCACAACTTGCAGTAATAAGTGGCAAAATTTGGATGTTAAAACAAACTGAATCATTTTTGGGATTATCAATTATTTTTGTGGTATCAGTTAATCCATTACCTCCATTAATAATTGTGGTAGTTTCATGTTTGCACATACCAAAAATTAGTAAGCTGCTAAACATTAGGAGAGTGGTAATTTTTTTCATTTTCTTTATTTGTTAATTTTTTATTTCAATAACAGTGCCAATTGGTGTGTGTGCACTTAATTCGTCTATTTCATCATTGGTTATGGCTATGCAACCCAAGGTCCAATCAAACAAACGGTGCATTCCACCAATAAACCCAAATCCGTTTTTTAAACCGTGAATTTTTATATCGCCACCAGTTGGTTTGTTAAGCTTTTTACAACGTTCTATATCAAACTTATTGGGATATGAAATGCCTAAATTATTATGGTAACCACTGTCTTTATTTTTACTGTTGATGGTATAAATTCCTTCTGGTGTTTTTTTATCTCCTTCAAATTGTTTGGCATCATTTCCACCTCTTCCAAAAGCTATTTTGTAAGTTTTTATCAATTTACTGTTTGAAAAAACCTCCATTTTGTGGCTTGATTTGGTTACCAATATTTTATCAATAGTTATATTTTTGGGAATAGGTGTATTTTTATTAATTAATACAAACCCAAAACTTACTAGGGCAATTACTAATATGGAAACAGATTTAACCAATATACTGTTTATCGATTGTTTTAATAAAATTATTTGTGTTTGGTTTCATTATCGAATGAAAAAGTACGTGAAAGGTTAAAGCCTAAACGTATTCCTAAATCACTCCAACTACCAGTAGTTTGAGCCACAAAACCTTGTTCATACATGTATGTAGAATTGCTAAACATTAACTGAAATACGTGTCCTCCGGTTTCTATATCAAAACCTACAGCTAAATAATCATTAAACGTTTTACCATTTGAAGCTAATTCATCTCTGCCATTTAAGCGAGGATAATACTCAATATTAAACCTTGTGCTTCTGGTAATTTTAAATGAACCACCCAACCCTAAGGCAAAAACAGAATTAGGATCACTTGTTTTAGCTACTAAATTTCTGTGCACCATTGTTGGGGTAATTTGTATTGAAACTTTATCATTAAATTTACGCGCCAAAATTAACTGATTACAGAAATTTAAACGGGATGTAAAAAAGTTGTTTCTGGTTAAATCAGAGAAAGTGGTTGTATTAAGACCCATGTTTCCATAATATGAAATTGCTAAGGGTGAATTCTTTTTACCTCCAGTTGTTTGTTGTAAAAGTTTGTATTTTACATTGAAGTCATAAATTTTAGCAACAGAACTACGGCCTACGCCAATCATTAATTTGTCTGTAACTCCATAATCAAATGCCAAACGAACCGTAGCTGCATCAATTCCTAAAAGACTATAATACCATGCATCGTCTTTTAACTCACCAAAACGGTGTAAAATCAAGAAGTTTAAGTGTTTTTTTGAAATATTTTCGTTGCTTTGACCTGTTATAATTCTTGTTCCTTTAAAGGTTGCTAATACAGGGTTTGATTTTGTATTTTCATCTTTTAACATGTCTAGTAAATCATCTTGAGCCCAAACAAAATTTACCATTAAAAGCATGGTTATAAAAAGTATATTTTTTTTCATTTTCTTACTTATTGTGGCATTCCTGCTTTTATCCAATTATCTAATTTTGTTATATTACATGAAGACATTCCAGAAGGGGCTGGCATGTTTTTTTGCGTTATGGCTCTTAGTGTAATTTTTGTTGCACTAGCTTTTACTAAACTATAGTTAGATAAATCAGGTGAAGTACCTCCAGAATTATGACAACCCGAAGAGGCGCAATTTGCATCAATAATTGTTTTTATACCTGTATCATAAGTTAAAACAGCATTGCAATCTGTATTGTTTGTTGAGTTTGGATACAATTTATCTTCTTTATCGTAATAACAGCCTGTTAAAACAATAAAGCCAAAGAGTAATGTTGAGTAAAGTACTTTTTTCATTTAATTTAATTGAAGTTTATTTTATCTATAATACCACCATGGCAATTGGAATTAGAACAACTCATTCCGCCCATGAATTTAGAAATCATATTCTTTCTTTTTGAACCACTAATAACCACTGGATAGCATCCGCCATTGAAGTTGATAATTTTATTGGTATAAAAATTTCCTTTTTTATCAGAGGTTAAAGTTAAAATTTTAAAACCACCTCCATTAGGCTCGCTCCAAAGTTCAACTGTTACATTATTTGCAGGTGAATTGCCCGTATACACTGAGCCGGCTACGTTCCACCATCCTTCACTTGAAGCTTCATTTGAAGAGTTATTGTGACAACTCATACAATCTTGTCCTGTATTATGGCTTTCATCATCATTAGCCTTACTTTCTTTGCTATTTTTTTGAAGTTCATCATAATGGGAGCATCCAATAATAAACAAGCTAAATATAGCCGACAAGCAAACAATTAATTTTGTTTTTTTCATTCAATATGTTTTTCTATCCTTTTCCAAATCTATAATTTTATTTAGTAAATAATGAAAAAAACATCCATTTTATTACAAAATAATTATTTTTTTATAACTATTATATTTTCCTGAAACCAACTTTAAGAAATAAATACCTGTAGGATACTCATTTTTAAATTTAAATTGTAGCTGATGATTTCCTGATAGCAGCGTTTTGGGGAGTAGCGTTTCTTTTAAATTGCCATTTATATCGAGTAACGATATTTCAAAAAAATCAGTTGAACTAACCTCTATTTCAACTTCAATTTCATTTTGTGCTGGATTAGGGTAAATACCTTTCAAAAATACAGGCTTTACATTTTTATCACTTGTGGTTAATAAAGGAAAAATAGTTTTGCTTGTAGTATAAGTAATATCTCCAGTAGCATCTTTATCGTTATTAGCTGCAATACCACTTGTAAAAAATGTAAATGTATCTAATGTTTGCGGTGCGGTCCATTTAAACAACCACGTTTTTGAATTAGTGGCATCAATACTTTTTAACTCATGAGTGGCAAAAGTACCGCGAGCAGACACGCCTGAATTACTTTCTGCTGTTAAACTTCCAATTGGTTGCCACACATTTCCTTTTTTTCTGATATTCAACCCAAACCCAAATCTTGTTCTTGATGGATAATTGATGGTAACACTCATATCGTATGTTTTACCGGGTTCGTAATATGTTGGATTACCAGCAATGGCTATGGCAATTCCGCCTTTATTATCAGTATTAGCTATACCTTGATGACATCCAGTGCAATTTTCTCCTGGGGTTGAACCTGTAACTTCTAGAGCTCCACCTGACATAGAGTGAGTTTCAAAGCTCCAAACACAAATAAAAAGTAGTAAAATACTTAAAGCAGTTATTTTGGTTAAATTCATAATTGTTTTATTTTTTAACAAAACTAATGATACCTAAAAATAATTCAGTTGTCAATTCTTATTCAATTATTGTATGTTTTGTATGTCTTTTTTAAAGCCCATAGGAGAATTGCCAGTATGTTTTTTGAAAAAATTTGAAAAGTGGGCATAATCGCTAAACCCAAATTGGAAGGCAATTTCTTTTAAATTAGCATCGGTATTGAACAGTAACCTTTTTATGTTTGATATAAGCAGTTCATTTTGCATTTGTATCATTGTTTTACCTGTTGCTTTTTTAACCTTCAAATTAAAGCTAATAGCTGTCATGTTAAACATATCGGCATACTGCTCATTCGACAACCGTTTTTTGTAATTGAGCTCTAAGGTTTTCCTAACCAAACTTGAAAAGGTATTTTCAATAACAGTTTCAGGATTAATAAATGTAATAAGTTTGAGTAATATGGCCGCACAAATATTTTGCAAATAGGCATCGTTTATGCTTTCGTTTTGAATTTCATTAACAAAAAAGTTGAAGCTGTTAAAGTGAGTGGCTCCTAAATTAATAATATGCTCTTTATCGAAAAGAGCTCTGTAATTAGATACTTTATCAAAATTACAGAGTTGTTCTATAAAAATGCTTTGAATAGCTATAGTAAAACCTTTAGTTCCTGGATCTCGCTGAAATTTATGCGAGAAAAAATTAGGAACAATATGAAACGAATTAGATTGAATAGCATGTTCTATTCCATCTATTTGGTGAACTCCAGAACCACTTGTAATTACAAATAATTCGTGGTAATCGTGGCAATGTACTTTTTCAGTTTGGTAAAAATTAGAATAATCCCACGGTAATACATCCACTAACTTTTCTTTACGACCAATGTTTCGAAAGTTAAAGGTTGGAATATGATTCATAGTTAAATCAGTTTTACAAACTGCAGTTTATTTTATTGATTTAAATAAACGTTTCCATCTTACTGCACTATTTCCTGAATCCCAACTCATCCATACAAAAAGTGCTTTACCCACAATATGTGTTTCAGGCACAAAACCCCAAAAACGGCTGTCGGCTGAATTATCGCGGTTATCGCCCATCATAAAGTAATAATTATACTTAAATTGATATGTTTTTACGGCCTTTCCGTCTAGCATGGCTTGTCCATTTTCCCAAGTAAATGTTGGGTTGTTTTCATAATGCTTAATGGCAAATTCGTATATGTCGTAGTTATGTTCGTTCATTTCAACTACATCACCTTGTTTTGGAATGTAAACTGGTCCAAAATCATCAATACTCCACTTGAATTTTTCTTGAAATGATGTGTAATTGCTTATGTATTGAGTATCGTTCCTTTCTATTGAAACTACCCCTGGAGAATTTTTCAATTTTTCTTTAGCAGGATTAGTTAAGTTTATTAATAAATAACCTTTATCAGTAGCACCACCTTCTGTAATATCATTGTCTTTAATAAACTTTTCACTTATACCTTCAGTAGTGGTTACTTTATAAAAGTGTTGCATCAATGCTGGATTATCTGCGGGTTTATTGTTTACAAATAATTGCTGGTTAACCACTTTTAAACTATCACCTGCTATACCCACACAACGTTTTATATAATTTTCCTTTTTATCGGTTGGTTTTTCTATTTCAAATGGATAATTAAATACTACTACATCGTTATTTTTAATGGTAGATATGGCAAATAATCTGGTATAAGGCATTTTCATCCATTCTAAATACGATTGTACTTGATTATCGGTAAAAGGCAACTTATTGTGAACAAAAGGAAAACTCAATGGTGTTTGAGGTAACCTATTTCCATAACTATATTTACTGACGAAAAGAAAATCGCCAACCAATAATGATTTTTCCATAGATGAAGTAGGAATGGTATACGCTTCCATAAAATATCCACGGATAATGGTGGCAGCTATGGTAGCAAAAATTAACGCATCGCTCCATTCGTAAGCTGTTTGAATTTCATTTTCTTGCTTAAATACCAATCCTACTATTTTAAAAATCAGGATAAAAATAGGAGCTAAAATCAAAGCAATAAGTCGGGTGAAGTATCCGAAAATAATGAGTATTCCGTAAAGGCAATTAAGTAGTGCTAAACCAAATGAGGCACCTGCAGCCATATAAAGCACCAGGCAAACAATATTAATCAGTATCCAAACAGTGATAACTGTCCACTGTTTTTTTGTGAAGTCTTTAGGACTTTTATAAAAATAATTAAACAAATCTGAAAAAAAATTACCTTTTACAGGCTTTGTGTTTTCTTTTAAATTACTCATGAATTTTTGTTGAAGTGCACTGCATATTTAAATCTAAGAATGTATAAATTATGCAGTTTATGTTAAAATGACTTTTTAGAGGGTAAACGGTAAACTTAAAATTTTAAAATATCATCAAGGGTATAAATACCTTTTTTGCCTACAATCCATTCGGCAGACATAATTGCGCCTTTTGCAAAACCATATCTACTTTTAGCACTGTGTTTAATTTCAATAATATCAATTACATTTTCGTAACGAACGGTATGGTCGCCCATTACATCGCCTTCCCTGTAACTTTCTATTAACAATTCGTTTGGCTTTGTGCTTTGTGAAGGTGTTTCAGTATCAAACATTAAGCGATCTTTTATTTTTTCCTTCTTGTCAATTTCATCCATAATTTGTTTTGCCAAAGTTAAGGCTGTACCGCTTGGATGATCTTTCTTGCCTGTATGGTGCGATTCATTAATCATCACATCATAATCTTGGCTTTTCATAATTTCAGCTAAAATTTTATTGACTTTAAAAAATATGTTTACTCCAATACTAAAATTACTGCTGTAAACCATACTTTGTCCTTCCGCCTCACATTTTTCTTTAATTGAATCAAATTGGTCGTACCAGCCCGTGGTACCTACTACTATTGGAACCTTAGCTTCAAAACATTTTAAAATATTATCAACTGCTGCAGTAGGCATACTAAAATCTATGGCCACATCCACATTTTTCAGACTTAATGGAAAAAAATCAAAAGCATTATTTAAATCAACACGATACACTATTTCATGACCTTTGGCTTCAGCAATTTTTTCAATTGCTTTTCCCATTTTTCCATATCCAAGTAGGGCTATTTTCATAAAAATTATTATTAATTTAAGCTGATAATTTCAATGCACAATATAAAAATATTATTTATAAGTAACAAATTATTTATTTGCAATTCAATTTACATTATTGATGCTTTACATCAATGTTATTTGGTTGTTTGGTAAAATTATCACCTAATTATAGTGATTGTTCCTCTCACTTTTCTTTCAGTTGTACCACCAAGGTAATTTTCAAATATTTTTATGGTGTAAAAATAGGTTCCTGCACTTAATTCATTTCCCGTTTCTTTATCTTTACCATTCCAATTTATATCAATATCGGTAGTTTCAAAAACAGGAGCTCCCCACCTATTAAAAATTTGCAATTCAATTTTCTCAATAAATCTATATGGAAATGGTTTAAACACCTCATTTAAATTATTTCCATCGTTGTTTGGAGTAAATACATTGGGCAAAACATAATATGGACAATTATCAATACAAAATGCATTTCCATTAATGCTACTTTCATTTCCTATAGAGTCTATTGCTGTAACTGCATAGCAACCAGCAATACTGTATTTTAGCAAAGAGTTTGTATCGGTATATGAAAAATTACTTGCATCCAATGTTGCCAATAAACTCCATGTATCTTTAATTTTCTTTCTGTAATAAACTTTATAATTTTTTACATCTTGCGTGCACAAATTGGGGTATTTCCAATTTAAAATAATATTACTTGAATTAAATTTATTACAAGGACTTATATACGATAAAATTGGCGTACAAGGTGGAATCGTATCAATTGGCGTTCCACACACTTCTTGTGAATTATTTAAAAGTGTATCTGCTAAAAGTTTAGGATTATAAAATCCTGTAGCCTTAATATAATAACAATATGTTTCGCCATTTACCAAACCAGTATCGCTGTATGACTGATTAAAAGTAGTGCCTATCAACTTAAAATCAGTCCCAATTTTTTTGTATATTTCATACATTTTATTAAGCCAAGGCACCTCAAATTTATAGTTTAATACTACTGTTCTATTGGAGTTGTATGGCTTAACATAAATTGAACTTGCATTTATACTTTGATCTACAAATTGTAAATTGGCATTTTTAGTGGCATAAAATATTACCCGGTAATTATATTGATTATTTTGAGTATTTATGTTTGAATCAATTAAACTATCATTTTGAATTGCATTGAAGGAATTATAAACTTTTGCTACGCTGACATCATTAAAAATATTACTTCCATAAATTGACCTTTGCAACTGCATGCTATATGGTGGTAAATAAACTGAACTGTCTAATAATAGTGGCTTTAACCATTTAACGAAAATGCTTCCTTTTGATTGGTCCGTATTAATAACACTTACATTGGTTATTATAGGTTTGGTTCTTATAATAGTGGCACATATTTCAATACTAGATTTACCTTCAGAACTTTCAGCCAATTGCACTATTTTTCCTTCATCGTTTCTAGCCAAATAAAATGAGGTTATTCGATAACAATAATTTATCAATGGAGACAAACCCGCTCCATTATTATTATCAAAGTAATTAGTATTATTTACACCTTGAACAGTATCTAGTAAAACAAATCCTGTAGAGATAGGTACACCTGTTTGGCATGCTGTAGGCGTCCAATTTGAGCTATCAATTTTCCTGTAAATTCGGTATCCAAATGCAAAATTGCAAGTATCAGGATTCCAAGTTATTTTCAATCCATTACTGTCTTGAATAATTTTAAGTTGATTAGGTGCAGGACCAATTACTTTAATTTTAAATGAGTTTACATCAATTAATGGTATTGGCGAACCATTATCCTCTGCTTTAAAATCGGCTTGGAATTCACTTGCTCTTATTGAAGTACATGCAGGTTTCCAATTAAATAAAAAACCAGTTGGATTTCCGTTAGCAATTGTAGGATTGGTGAATGCTGGACTATTTTTTTGAACAAACGGACCTCCAAATGCAGATAATTTAATTGTATTGGTAACATCAATATCTGTGGCAGAAATGTTTTTTTGAATTAAGGTTCCTGCAATAACACACTCATTTTCTAGCTTAGAAATTAGAGGTGGATTATTAAAACATTCCGAAATTCTAATTTGCATATCTCTATCCACATAACCAACCAAAATTGGCTTGATACTTCCATTCCTTCTGTATTCTTTTACCCTTATAACTATATTGTAGATACCTACTCTTTTGGGACTTCTCCAAGTTAACAAACCTGTACTTTGATTGATTGAAAATGAATCGGTATATTCAGGAATTTGAAAACCTGGAACTAACTCATCACAAGCCGAAAGTGGTGGTTTAATTTCATAAACCAAACTGTCTCCATCTGGGTCGTATGCACTTGGATTATGAACGAAGGGTTTATTCACACAACCTCTATCAATGGGAAGTGAGAGTAAAATTGGAGATTGATTGCTAAAACCTGAACCAATTACTATTTGCGATGTAACAGCAAATGGAATATTAACAGATCTTCCATCATTAATATTTAGAATATTATTTACTCTATTTTTATCTATAACACATAATTGAAAAGTTCTACTTCCTGTGTAGGTATGAGTAGTTTTGTATGTATTTCTTTTAACACCGTATGCCACATCACTCAGCAAAATATCAACTGCAGTTCTATTGATTGTTTCCACTTTACCATCACCAAAATCAAGAACTATCGATGCAGTTCCAGGGTCTGCCCCTAATTGGTATTGATCTGTATAAGTATAAACCGTAATTTCATAATTAAAACCCGATAAATTCCTATATATAATCTCTCCAGCTCGGTAATGTGTAGCCAAAGCTAATTGGGCAATTAAGCTGAATATTAATAGTAAAATATATGGTTTGAAATAATTTTTTATCACGAGTATAGCGTAGTTATAACTATTGAATTTAATGACAGCAAATTAGTGCTTTTTGTTGCAAATTATAAAAATAAAAAAATCCATTAACTGTAAAATTACTGTTAATGGATTTTCAGGTAAATATTGCTTTGAAAATTAGCTTCTGTCTGAACCTAATTGTGCAGCAAAATACTCACGGTTTAGGCGAGCAATATTGGTTAAAGATATTTCTTTAGGACACTCAGCTGAACAAGCACCAGTATTGGTACAAGCACCAAAACCTTCTGAATCCATTTGAGCAACCATGTTCAATACACGGGTATTTCTTTCAGGATCTCCTTGAGGCAATAATGCTAATTGCGAAACTTTAGCTGAAACAAATAACATAGCACTTGAATTTTTACAAGCAGCCACACAAGCACCACAGCCAATACAAGCAGCAGCAGCAAAAGCTTCATCTGCATTGTCTTTTGCAATAGGTAAGCTATTAGCATCTTGTGCATTACCAGTATTTACTGAAATAAAACCTCCTGATGCAATAATTCTATCAAATGCTGATCTATTTACTGCTAAATCTTTTATAACTGGAAACGCAGCAGCTCTCCATGGTTCAACCACAATGGTATCGCCATCTTTGAAGCTACGCATGTGTAATTGGCAAGTAGTTACACCTTGGTTTGGCCCATGCGGACGACCATTGATGTACATACTACACATACCACAAATACCTTCTCTACAATCGTGATCAAAAGCAATTGGCTCATCTTTGCCTTCACTTACTAATCTATCATTTAACACGTCAAACATTTCAAGGAATGACATATCAGGCGATACACCTTCTACTTTGTAATCAACTAATTTACCTTGGCTTTTGCCATTTTTTTGGCGCCAAACTTTTAAGTTGATATTCATATTTCCGCTCATTTTATTTAATTTTATTGGTTGATTATATGGTTGTTAGTTTAACTAAATAAACTGCCAACCTTTTAACTTATTAACTTTTATTTATAGCTACGTTGTGCAATTTTTATGTTTTCGTAAACTAAGTCTTCTTTGTTTAGTGTCCAATTACCAACTTCGTTGAACTGCCAAGCAGCTACATGTTTGAAGTTTTCATCATCACGTAATGCTTCACCTTCTTCTGTTTGGTGATCTTCG
>CANHVU010000038.1 GCA_947464275.1 Bacteroidota bacterium | reverse complement strand
CATCTTGCGAGTGATTTTATAATAGGCGTCTCGCCATTTATTTAACTTTATGATGTTAGCCAGAGGCTTATTAATAAATTCACTAGCGGGACGCTAGCGAATGCGGGAGTGCATTAGCCTCTTGTTCTGCCCACTATCCGGGTATCACTTTTTCGAAATTCGAATTTGTTTTTTCGAATTTCCCTAGCCTATTTCTTCCAACTTTTTCTGCAATGCAAACATTTCATCGCGCAAGCGGGCAGCTTCCATAAAGTCCATGTCTTTAGCCGCTTTTTGCATACGTTTTTGGGTTTCGGCTATCATCTTGTCTAATTTAGGTTTGCTCAAATATTCTAAAATAGGGTCAGCAGCTAAATTCAATTCTTGTGGTTCCACATACGCTTTTGGTTCTGGTGCTAAAATGGTTCTTGCATCAGCCAATTCAGTTTGTTTTAAAATCTCTTCACGACTACGTTTGATAGTAGTAGGAGTGATACCATGCAAAGTATTGTATGCAATTTGTTTGTCACGTCTTCTGTAAGTTTCATCAATGGTGCGTTGCATACTGCCTGTAACTTTATCAGCATACATAATTACTTTGCCTCTATCATTCCTTGCAGCACGACCAATGGTTTGCGTTAAAGATTTATCGTTTCTTAAAAATCCTTCTTTATCGGCATCCATAATAGCTACCAAACTTACCTCAGGTAAATCTAATCCTTCGCGCAATAAATTTACACCAATTAAAACATCAAACACGCCCAATCGTAAATCGCGAAGAATATCAACCCTGTCTAAGGTTTTTACATCGCTATGAATGTATTGGCATTTAATGTTTAATTTGGTCATGTATTTACTCAACTCTTCAGCCATGCGTTTGGTTAATGTAGTAACCAAAATTCTATCGCCCATTTTAATGCGTTCATCTATCTCGTCTAATAAATCATCTACTTGATTTAAACACGGACGCACCTCAATGGTTGGGTCTAACAAACCTGTAGGTCGAATAACTTGCTCTACCACCAAACCTTCAGCTTGCCTAATTTCGTATTCTGCAGGAGTAGCACTAACGTAAACCGTTTGACCTATCATACCTTCAAACTCGTTAAACTGCAAAGGCCTGTTATCCATTGCCGAAGGCAGCCTAAAACCATATTCAACCAAATTTTCTTTTCGGCTTCTATCGCCTCCATACATAGCGCGCACCTGAGGAATACTCACATGGCTTTCATCCACCATTAATATAAAGTCTTTTGGAAAATAATCTAAAATACAAAACGGCCTATCTCCAGGATTACGTTTATCCATGTATCTGCTATAATTTTCAATACCGCTACAATAACCCAACTCACGCATCATCTCCAAATCAAAATTGGTACGTTCTTCTAATCGTTTTGCTTCTAAATGTTTTCCTATTGATTTAAAATATTCAATTTGCGCCACCAAATCATCTTGAATTTCGCGCATGGCATCGTGTAATTGTTCTTTTGGTGTAACATAAATGTTTGCTGGAAAAATAGCACAATCTTCAACCGATTCTTGTTTTTTACCACTCACAGGGTCAATGATATCAATGCTTTCTATTTCGTTTCCAAAAAATGAAATGCGAAAAGCAAAATCGGCATAAGCAGGAAACACATCCAATACATCACCTTTTACTCTGAAGTTACCTCTGTTAAAATCGGCTGTGGTGCGGCTATACAAAGAATCTACCAAAGCATACAACACAGTATTACGAACAATTTTTTGTCCAACATGCAAACGAACAATGCTGCTTTCATAATCTTTAGGATTACCCGCTCCATAAATACAACTTACCGAAGCTACTACCAATACATCTCTTCTGCCGGAAAGCAAAGCTGAGGTGGTAGAAAGACGCATTTTTTCTATTTCTTCGTTAATGGCTAAATCTTTTTCTATATAAGTATTACTCGATGGAATAAAAGCCTCAGGTTGGTAATAATCGTAATACGAAACAAAGTATTCAATTCTATTTTCTGGAAAAAACTGCTTAAACTCGCTGTATAGCTGCGCCACCAAAGTTTTATTATGACTTAAAATTAAAGTAGGTCTTTGTACTTGAGCTATTACATTGGCCATGGTAAACGTTTTACCACTACCTGTTACCCCCAATAATACTTGGCTTTTATCCCCACGGTTCAATCCTTCAACCAATGCTTTAATAGCACTTGGTTGATCGCCTGTTGGCACATACTCGCTTGTTAACTTAAATTCCACAACGCAAATTTAAGCTATTTTAGGGTTTGAATTTAAAATATTAGCCAATCTAGTTTGCTTATTTTTAAAGCTCATTTCTAATAATTAAAACATTTTGGTTGGGCTCCAATTGGTTTTGTAAATATTATTTCATTTAATTGCTAAAAAATGTTTCAATCATGAAAATTAAAAACTTTAAAACCATTGTTTTTACCATTGCTATAGGTATAATAGGTGTTCAAAAATCTGTTGCACAAATTGGTGCGGGCATTGGTTTTTTTATTCCATCTACTGGTTATGTAGCCAATGTTTTTGGTCCTTTAAGTGTACGTGGAGTTGGTCTTTCTATTAATAAAGTTTTTACAGTTCAAACAGGTTTTACTGTTTATAGTATGCCTGGCAATGCTGTAACTCATCTGCCATTTAAAGCCAAAGAACCACTTTTTGGCGCTTCTACCACACTATTGGTTCCATTAGAATTTGGCTTAGGAACTCGTATAGGCAAAATTTCTATTTCAGCCTGTGCTGGAGGTTTTATGTTTTATAATTTTACACACAGGTTAGACAAAGGAAACTTTGATAGAGCCATAAGTGAGTACGAAGATTGGGATGTGACCAATGCTGATTTGAGTTATACCAACAGGCCTGGCTATGGTTTTATTACAAGTTTTGAAATTGAATATCATTTGAATAAAAAACTAGGGATTTATATTCAATATTCTTATTTAGATGGAGAATCGGTATTGGATCTAAATGGAAAATATAAAGGAGGAAATTTAGGTGGAAATATTATAGAAAAAACAGCTGCATTTAACGATGCTCGTTTGAGTATTAAAGGATCAGAAGTGAGTGTTGGTGTTCATTTTTAAATTTTTTTAAAAAAATTATTTCAAAAAAAAGGAGCAAGTAAAACTTGCTCCTTTTAAATAGTTATTTGGGTTAAATTACTTCTAGAAAATTATTAGGATGATTGAACGCTAAAAGTTATTTTATATTTATTTCAAATTTGTACCTAATGCTTTGAATTTGATCTATGATGTAAATAAAATTTTTACCTTTAATTTCTTTTGGTAAATATATTTGAGTAAAATTCCACCATCTTTCACTTCCAGAATAAGGTACATTAGGTATTGCTTCTTTAAGATCCTCGCGATAAACTTCTTTTTCAGAAGAATCTTTAAAAATCATGGTAAAAAACTTGAAATTAGCAGAACCAATTGTTCTTCTAGCTACATAAAAATCAACAGTTATAAATGCATTTTTTTCGTAAAATTGTAACAATTCAGCAGTTTTAATTGAATCCCACATTTCTGTTTGCGATTTTTTTTCAATATCACTTTTTAATTGACTTAATGTCTTAAAATCAATATTAGTAATACTATTTGAATTGTTTTCGCCCTCTAATCTTAGAATATTATTTCCACTAAAATTCTTGATTGAACCAACTTCCCATTTACCGTAAAAAATTTCTTCATTATTTTGTCCTATTAAAACATTGAAATAAAATACGGTAATTAATAAATAAAAAAATCTCATATTATTTATTTATTAATAGTTTAATTTTTTCTTCTAAGGTAAATTCAACACCTTCTAAATAACCAGTGTGGCTATAAACAATATTTCCTTCTTTATTTAATAAGAAAGTATGAGGTGGATTTACTACATTCATGGCACGCATCATATCACTATTTACATCTAATAATACATCAAAAGGCCAACCTTGTCCATCTACATAAGGTTTAACTTTCATTACGTTTCTTGCATCATCTATTGAAACCGCTACCACTATTACATCGTATTTTGATTTCCATTCTTCATAAAGTTCGTTAATATTATTTAACTCCTTTTTACAAGGTGTACACCAAGTAGCCCAAAAGCTAATTATTACAATTTTACCCTTCCTAGAATAATCTTTAACATTTACCACTTTTCCATTTACATCTTTTAAATTTAAATCAGGTAAAGTTTGTTTTTGATCTTGAGCAAATGCCACATTTAAAGTTAAAAAAGCAAATAGCGCAAAAACTAATTTTATGGCTGTGGTTTTGTTAAAAAGTTTCATGGTAGTTTTGTTTTATTGAGTTGGTAAATTAAATTTATATAAAGCACATATCAAAGTTACTGCCAAAAATTATTTTTTTAACGCCTATCAAAAATTATTCAATTTTTTGGCAAGCATTTTGTAATCTTGAAGAAAAATAATTAACTAAAACCATGAAAAAAATAATCATCGCATTAAGTGCCATTGGCATTTTACTAAGTTCAAGCTGTGGCAATAGAAAAATTGAGAGAGTTGACCCTAATTTGGCAACTGATATTAGCGGTCGTTGGAATGATACTGATAGCAAATTGGTAGCTGAAGAGATGACAAAAGATGTGTTAACAAAACCATGGATTGGTAACTTTGAAAAAACATCTAATCGTAAGCCAGTTGTAATTATTGGGAGTGTTCGCAATAAAACCAGTGAGTATATTGATGCAACAGGATTTATTAAAAATATGGAAGTGGCTTTTATTAATGAAGGAAGAGTAAGTGTGGTTCAAAGTGCAGATGAGCGTAATCAAGTTCGCGATGAACGCAATGACCAACAAACTTTTGCTAGTGAGGAAAGCAAAAAGAAATGGGGCAAAGAAAAAGGCGCTGATTTTATGATGAATGGTGTAATAACATCTATTACCGATGAATATAAAAACCGCAAATCAGTGGCTTATCAAATAAATTTAGAATTAACCAACCTTGAAACCAACGAAAAAGTTTGGATTGGTCAAAAACAAATCAAAAAATTAGTTAAAAACTAAAATTCAACAATTTCGAGTAAAATTTAAAAAGAATGTTCTGCAATAACAGTTCATTCTTTTTATTTATCTATTTTATTTATTAAAAATAAATTGCACAAAATTAAACTTCATATTATAGTATTATTGGCTTTAGGCATGTTAAGTTCCTGCGCTACCTATTATCAAAAACAGTTTGATTTGATGCAATCTGTTTATGATGGAAGATTGGATAAAGCCGAGACATTACTGGATGATGCAAAATGGCAAAAACCACTTAGAAATAAACTTTTATTTTATTTAAACAAAGGAACAATACTTTGGATGAATGGTAAAAATGAAGAGAGTAATAAGTACTTTTTGCAAGCAGATTTATTTGTAGAAGATTATAGAAAAAACTATGCTACAGCACTTGCAAGCACTTTAATAAATCCTAATTATAGCACCTATAATGGTGAAACATTTGAGCAAGTATTAATCCATTATTACCTAACCATAAATTTTGTTCAAATCAATGATTTTGACAATGCTTTGGTAGCTTGTAAACGAATGATTGAAACTAGTCAGCGTTTAAATGACTTAATGGGTAATAAGAATAAATATAAGCGTGATGCTTTTGCACACAATCTTTTAGGAATGATTTACGATGCGCAAGGTGATTACAATAATGCTTTTATTGCTTATCGTAATGCTTTAAATATTTATAAGGAAGATTACAAACCTCAACTTGGAACTGAGGTTCCAACACAGTTAAAGAAAGATGTTTTACGTACCGCCAAATTAATCAGTTTTAGTGAAGAGTTGGCTCAATACGAAAACGAGTTTAATATGAAAGCTGAACTAATGCCAGAAGGATTTGCACCCTTGGTGTTTTTTTGGAATAATGGTTTAGGTCCTATTAAAGACGAAAACTCAATTAATTTTGTTATTTATCCTTTAACTAATGGATATGTTAATTTTGTGAATGCTGATCTGGGGTTAAGTTTTCCAATTTATGTGGGAAGTGCTGATGATAGGAAAAATTTGTCGGCTTTGAATATAGTGCGTGTTGCATGGCCAAAGTATGTTACTCGTACTCCATTATTTCAAAATGCTGTTATAAAGGATAGCTTAAATCGTCAATTTAAACTTGAAGTGGGTGAAGATATTAATGCCATTGCCTATAAAAGTTTAAATGATAGAATGTTAAAAGAAATTAGTGAGGCTATATTAAGATTAGCTTTCAAACAAATAGCAATTAGTGCAGCAAAAAAAGAAAATCAAGCTGCTGGGGCTGCCTTAAGTATATTAGGTGCTGTGAGTGAAAAGGCAGATACTAGAAATTGGCAATTATTACCATATTCAATTAATTATACCAGGGCATTTTTACCTTTAGGTAAACAAAATTTTGTTCTTGAAACTCAATCAAAAGATACCGTAGAAAGAAATACTTTTTTTGTTGATATGAAGGAAGGTAAAACTAATTTTCAAGCTTTTCAAACACTTCAATTCACTGGATTTTCAGATAGATAAACGATTGTTTCTTTATGCTGTCAATAAAAAAGCCCACTAATGCTAGCGGGCTTTATATATCGAAAAATTGTATTTCCCTCAATCAGTTATGCTGTAAGCATCTTCCTTGAATTATTAGATTACTGACCATTAGCTTTAACTTTGTCAAAGTTTAGAACTTTGACAAAGTTTTTCCGCACCTTTTGATATTTTAAAAAGCAAATGAATATAATTGTACAAATAAAAATGCTAGGCATTTTCGCAAAGCCAATCAATTTGGGATTGTTAAAATTACGTATTTACAAGTTATATTGCACTTTGAAGAAATACAAATGAATTATCAAACAATCAACAATCTTATTACTTGCGTTGTGTGGACTATTGGCATCTTGTATAGACTTATTTTCTACACGACATGAATTAGATGGACCTTATTTTGTAGAATCAGACCCTGGTGCGAACTTTAAGACACTCTACTTTGACCTTGGCGATGGCAATGCAATTAGACGAATTGAAAACGTTAAAAGAGTTGGCCACACGGATAAATACATAATTGTAGAGACACAAGACGGATATCGTTTCATTGATAGACAGAAGGACAATAAGTTTCTTAATGGAAATGAGATAGTTGGAGATACCAAATCGCATGACTATTTTCTTAACTGGCTTGACTCATCAAAAATTGAGGACTTTAAGTTTGATTATTATTTAGAAAAATAACACTACTTAACATCTGAGAACAATAAAAACTACCAAATAAAAAAGCCCACTATTGCTAGCGGGCTTTATATATCGAAAAATTGTATTGTTAGTTAAAAATTTATTTTACTTTTTCAACAATAGCTTTGAAAGCATCAGGATGATTCATTGCTAAATCAGCTAATACTTTACGGTTTAATCCTAAACCTTTTTTAGCTGCTAAACCAATAAATTGACTGTAGCTTAAACCATATTGACGAACACCTGCGTTAATACGCACGATCCAAAGTGCACGGAAATTACGTTTTTTGGTTTTTCTATCGCGGTAAGCATAGTTTAGACCTTTGTCTATAGTATGTTTGGCGACTGTTAATACATTTTTTCTAGCTCCCCAGTAACCTTTGGCTAACTTTAGGAGTTTTTTTCTGCGCCTTCTTGAGGCTACTGAATTGACTGAACGTGGCATAATTTAATTTTAGTTTTTTGAACCTAAGCGATCACTTCGGTTAAGTGTGATTCTTTGGGGCTTTTGTTCGGGTTAATACTTGTTTTTAAACCGAGGTTGGGGGTTGGGGTAATTGTTGTACTGTTTTATTGCTAAATGGTTGTAAATATTTTTTTCAACTAATTAACTAAAAACTAAGTACTAAAAACTACTTACCTATTCCCAATAAATTTTTAATCAACCCCATATCTGGAGTGCTAATGTAACCACCTTTGGTTAAGTTACGTTTGCGTTTAGTTGATTTTTTAGTTAAAATGTGACTTTTATAAGCTGAGCCTCTTTTAATTTTACCACTTGGAGTGGTTTTGAAGCGCTTTTTAGCCGCACTGTTTGTTTTTACTTTTGGCATTTTAATCTCCGATTCTTTTTATACTTTACAATTTATCGATGCTATTTTTTAGGCTTAGGACTCATTATTAAATTCATCTTTTTACCTTCTAATTTTGGCAACATATCTACCTTACCCCAATCAGAAAGTTTTTGAGCAAATTGTAATAACAATACCTCTCCTCTTTCTTTGTACACAATAGAACGGCCTTTAAAAAATACATAAGCTTTTACTTTATGTCCTTCTTTTAAAAACTCTTCCGCATGTTTTAATTTAAAATCAAAATCATGGTCGTCAGTGTTAGGTCCAAAGCGTATTTCTTTAATATCCTGCTTTATTTGATTAGCTTTTGCTTCTTTAGCCTTCTTTCTGCGTTCAAACAAAAACTTTTTGTAATCAATTACTTTACAAACAGGCGGTTCTGCGTTTGGCGAAATTTCAACCAAATCTAATTCTTGTTCATCTGCAATTTCTAATGCACGCTGAATTGAATATACGCCTGGTTCAATACCTTCAGCAATTAAACGCACTTCTTTAGCACGAATTTGCATGTTGATATTAAATTCTCCTTCACCTGGTTTCATTGGAAGTCTTCTTCCGCCAGGAACGTATGCTGATTTTTTTTTAGGTGGTAATGCCAATCTTTTTTATTTTTTTATTGTTAGTTGTTCTTTTAAATAATTTATAAAATCATCCAATTTCATTTTACCCAAATCTTCGCCTCCGTGCTTGCGCACTGATACGCTGTCTTCGGCCATTTCTTGCTCACCAATGATAAGCATAAATGGCGTTTTTTTGGTTTCGGCATCACGAATTTTCTTTCCTATTTTTTCGTTTCTGTCGTCAAATGAGCCGCGAATATCATTTATTTTTAGCAAATCCAAAACTTTTTGTGCATAGTCATGATACTTTTCACTAATTGGTAACAAAGCAAATGGCTCAGGAGTTAACCAAAGTGGGAAATTTCCTGCACAATGCTCAATTAACACAGCCACAAATCTTTCCAACGAACCAAATGGTGCGCGGTGAATCATAACTGGGCGGTGTTTTAAATTATCGCTTCCGGTATATTCTAGTTCAAAACGCTCAGGTAAGTTATAATCTACCTGAATGGTTCCTAATTGCCATTTTCTACCAATGGCATCTTTTACCATAAAATCTAACTTCGGTCCATAAAATGCAGCTTCGCCTAATTCAACCACGGTGGTTAAACCTTTTTCGGCTGCCGATTCAATAATTGCTGCCTCGGCCAATGCCCAATTTTCGTCAGAACCAATGTATTTGGTTTTGTTTTCAGGATCGCGCAATGAAATTTGAGCTGTAAAATCTTGAAAATCTAATGCTTTGAATACATAAAGTACCAAATCAATTACTTTACAAAACTCTTCTTTTACTTGATCAGGACGGCAAAATAAATGCGCATCATCTTGCGTAAAGCCACGCACACGGGTTAAACCATGTAATTCGCCTGCTTGTTCGTATCGGTAAACAGTTCCAAACTCTGCATAACGCACCGGTAAATCTTTGTACGATTTTGGCGATGCTTTATAAATTTCGCAATGATGAGGACAGTTCATTGGTTTTAAGAAAAACTCTTCGCCTTCGCGCGGAGTAGCTATTGGCTGAAATGAATCAGCACCATATTTTTCGTAATGGCCAGATGTAATGTATAAATTTTTGTTTCCAATATGCGGAGTAATAACTGGTAAATAACCAGCTGCTACTTGTGCTTTTTGTAAAAACTGAACCAAACGCTCGCGCAAGGCAGCGCCTTTAGGCAACCATAAAGGTAAACCCATACCTACTTTTTCAGAAAAAGTAAATAGTTCTAATTCTTTTCCTAATTTTCTATGGTCACGTTTTTTTGCTTCTTCAAGCATTAACAAATGCGCATCTAACTCCGCTTTTTTAGGGAAAGTAATTCCGTAAATACGAGTTAATTGTTTATTTTTTTCGTTTCCGCGCCAGTATGCACCTGCTACCGAAGTAAGTTTTAAAGCCTTAATAAATCCGGTATTTGGAATATGTGGCCCACGGCATAAATCGGTAAAATTTCCTTGTGTATAAAAAGTAATGGTTCCATCAGCTAAATCTTGCAAAAGTTCTAGCTTATACTCATCGCCTTTTTCGGTAAAATAGCTAATGGCATCAGCCTTGCTTACTTCCTGGCGGTTATAAACACTGCTTTGCTTGGCTAATTCCATCATTTTGTCTTCAACCTTTTTTAGGTCTTCGGTCGAAAATGATTGTCCGTTAAAATCAACATCGTAGTAAAAACCACTTTCTAAAGCAGGACCAATTCCAAATTTAACACCTGGATAAAGGGCTTCTAAGGCTTCGGCCATTAAATGTGCCGATGAGTGCCACATGGTTTGTTTTCCTTCTAAATCGTTCCAAGTTAAAAGGGTTAAAGAAGCATCATCGTTAATTGGGCGCGTAGCATCTACAGTTTGCCCATTTACTTTTGCTGCTAATACATTTCTAGCCAATCCTTCACTAATTGATTTGGCTACGTCTAAGGCGGTTGCTCCCCGTTCATACGAGCGAACGGAACCGTCTGGTAAAGTTATATTTATCATAAGGGCTGGCAAGATAAGTTTTTATGATTAGTATTAAAAGAATAAAATATGAATTGCGGAATGCGGAGAGACAAAAGTGCGAAGTAAATTTTTATTGCTTGTCCGTTGTTCTGTTTGAAGACTAGCCACGAAGTTTAAATGTTAAATCAGTTATTTGTTGTTATTTATAATAAAATTATTGATAAACAATAAATATAATTTGTTTTATAATAAATTTTTACTTTTATTTGCAACACACAAATAAATATAAATTATGAATCCATTTAAATTATTTTTAAAACTTTCTTTACTTCAGAAAGTACTCTTTTGTCTTGCTACTTTTATGTTTGTAAATAACATCCGCAAGCTTACGCAATTTCCAATTTTTGATTGGGCTGAAATTGATGGCGTAAAACAACGAACCAAGATAAAAATAACGGAGATTGAAACTGATAAATTTGACCCAGGTAAAATAAATATTGAAAAAGAAAATTTTAATACGGCAATTTTTGATTCCGTATCTCTAAATTATGGAAGTGATAAGCCGTATCTACTCATTAATTACCATTCTGTAAGTGATTATGTATTTTCAAAATTATGGCTTTGTAAAATGTTAATTATCTCCAAATTCATTTTTGAAGAAATTATTCTACTTTTGATACTACTGATTGTTTTGGTGGTCAAACAAAATAATTTTTTCAGTAAAAATGTAATTAAACTACTGAAAATTATTTTGTGTTTATTGGTTTCATTACCTATCATTTACTTTACAAAAGACTTTATTTTACTGAGTTTTTTACATGACAATTTCAAAGGAAATCTTTCAAATTTAGGTCTTTATTCAAAAGCCCAGAATTTCTTTTATCCTTTGTTTTTTGCATTAATTATTTTTATGATAATTGATGTTTTTCAAAAAGGAATAAATTTAAAACAAGAAAACGATTTAACCATTTAAAAATATGCCAATAATAGTAAACCTTGATGTAATGATGGCTAAACGCAAAATGAGTTTAAATGAGCTATCGGAAAAAGTTGATATCACCCTTTCAAATCTTTCTATTTTAAAAACAGGTAAAGCAAAAGCCATTCGTTTTAGTACATTAGAAAGTTTATGTGAAGCATTGGATTGCCAACCAGCAGATATTTTGGAGTTTAGAAAATAAAAAAAGCGGAACTTCTGGTTCCGCTTTTTTTATTTATAATAATTTAAACTATGGTAAGCTTGCTTTAAATGCCATGTATTGCGCATCAAAAGTTTGACCAACCTTACTTCCATAACATTCCCAAACAGCTGTAATATCAGCTACTCTAGTTTCTGGATTTGGGTGTGTACTTAAAAATGCAGGAGTACCCCCAGTTTGACCACCGGCAATTAACTTTTCAAAAAAGTATTTAGCACCTCTTGCATCGTAACTAGTACCATTTAAATATTTAACCGAAAATTTATCTGCTTCCGTTTCATCAGAACGGCTAAAAGATAATGCTAACAAATTACTAGCTAGCGTGCTTATTGCCCCTGGGTCGCCACCAGTTAGTATAGAAACCAACGAACTTACTCCATATTGTTTTACCATTTGGTTTGCACTATGGCGTTTGTCTGCATGGGCAATTTCATGGCCCATAACACCTGCAAGTTGCGTTTCATTATCTAAGTATTTTATTAAACCAGTGTATACATAAATATAACCACCTGGTGTACAGAATGCGTTCAATACATCGTCTTTTTTAATTATACGCACTCTCCAAGCAAATTCATCTTTATAATAAACCCCACCGCTATCTAAAATATTTTTAGTCATGCGGTAAATATTACTATATGCAACAGGGTAAGAGGCTGAATCTAAAATAGGGTATTCAGTTGGATTTTTTTCAATTTCGGCTACTGTAGCTAAACCCATTTGTTTATCTTGGTTTAGGCTGATTAATAAATTGGTTACACCACTTGGTGCAAATTTACCTGCACATTTGTCTTCAGTTGGACCTGATTCTTTACTACAAGAAGCAGTAATTAATAGAATGGAGAAAAGGGAGATTGTAATTTTGTTCATGCTCATAAAATAATTATGGGCGAAAATAATGTTTTGATGAGTATTTATTAAACTAAATGTTTATTTCTTAATTTTTTGATTCTTTTTGCCTTGTAAAAAAAACAATAGAGAAAGAGAAAATCTGACCAATAAGTATGATATGAGTTGTAAAAGGCTATTATGTATTGATTTTTTAGTATTGAAATCATCAACTGAAACCTTTTCACAACCATCATTGATTAATTGGTTTAATTTAATATTTGTTGCTAAACAAAATGCTGCATCTAAAATTTCTAAATTACACTCAATGCTACCAAAATCACTCAAATGATTTAAGTTATAAGAACCAACACTTAACCATTCAGAATCTATTAATCCAACTTTAGCATGCAAAACACTTTTTTTCCACTCATAAATATTTATTCCAGCTTTTAGCATATCATTATAAAAATATTCAGTGGCATATTTTACTATGGATACATCTGAAAATGAACTTAAAACAATTTTTACCTTTACCCCACGTTTAGCTGCATTTTTTAGCAATCTTTTCAATGCCAATGATGGAATAAAATAACTGGCAATGAGTATAATTTCGTTATTTGATTTTCTTATTTGTTGTTTGTATTGATGGGTAATTCCAAATTTTGCTTGAACCCAATTATTTTGCAAAACCCTTGTTATAATTGGATTGTGCTCTTTTTGTACTTCTTGTTTTGTTTTATATTTAGGGTAATTACTTACTGTTCTTAAAGTTTGTTTGCAAATTTGAACTAAATCCGAAACTACTTTTCCTTGAGCCAATAATGCAAAATCCAGCCATGGAGTTTGATGGTTATAATCGCTGTAATTATCCGAAATATTAATGCCACCCACTAAAGTAAATTGTCCATCTACACATATTATTTTATGATGCAAACGCATACCCATGTTCAGGTAGTTGCCAAATTTTATAGGTGAGTAAAAATAAATTTCAATACCAACATCAGTAAAGTTTTTTTGCCATATTTTGTTAAAGTTTTTGCTACCATAAGCATCTAAAACCACATAAATTTTTATACCTCTCTTAGCGGCTTTAATCATTAAATCTGCAATGATTTTTCCGGTTTCATCAGGTTCAAAAATATACATCTGAAAGTGAATTTCAGAAGTTGCATTTTTGATTAATTCTGACAGTTTTTCAAAAAATGAATTTCCACTTTGGAGTAATTCCAATTGGTTATTATAACGGAAAGGATAAATGCCTAAACTTCTGCGCCACATATAGGCTTGTAATATATAGTTTTTTGTTGCAAAGCAAATAGATAAAAGTTTATATTTGATTTTTATACCATATACAAAACATGAATCTTGCTAAAATCATTGTCCTTTTATTTGCTTGTTGGGGAATCAATTCTTGTCAAGACCCATGTAAACTTGAAACTCCGCCTGAACCTCCTTGTATTGACAAAGCTTATGGAGATATTCCATTGAATGAATCATTATATTTTTTAAATCATCCAAAGGATTCAAACGATTTTGAATTGATAAATGAAAAAGGAACGGTGTTAACTATTAAAAATGTATTTGATACGTCTACTTTCAATCAAAGATTTTAAAAAGTTATTCCAAAAATCCAGATAAATGCAATTAAGTTGTTACATGTTTTAACACAGCAAATACTAATTATGAATATAATAGGTATGAAGGTGTAGAATTGCCTTATCAGTTATCTTTAATTAGGCATAACACAAATATTAACTCAATTGATAGTTTTATTGCCTCACGAAGCTGGCGATTTATGGACAATGCTGCAATTGGAATAAATTATACTTTTATTGATTTGCCGTTTAATAATTCAAAAATTAGCACTTATAAATATTTTGATACCATTACCTTAAACAAAAAATTATATAACCAAGTTTACCATGTTTGGATCGATAGTAATCATGTGAATTATAGAACAGATATATTTCCTTGAGGAGCTTATTATAATTTTGAAAAAGGCATTTTAGGATTTTATTTTTCCGATAGTGAAACTTGGTTAAGAAAATAAATCATACCAAACATGAAGCATTTAGTTTTATGATAGCCTTTTGTTATCGGGTTTTAAGTTTAATAATTCAAAAAGTGTTGATGAGAATAAAATTTGGTTACAACTTAAATAGTAAGTAGAACTCATCAATATCATATTTTAAGTTGATTTGATAGTCATTTATCATAATTAAAAATCATCTTTAAAAATGATTATTGAATTCTGTTTGGAACAATTTTATTATCAAATTCGTAGTTATAATTCTATATAGCAACCAGGCTTTAATACTCAGAGCGTAGTGAGATTAGAGTTTTGAATTTATGAAAAACAATAAAATTTTAGACCAATCTATTTTTACCTTTTTTAGTGCAATTTTAATAATAAGTATTTTTACTAGTTGTAATAATATTACGAACCAAAATGAGCCTATTATCCATGTTAAAACAGATTCAGTTTTTATTTATCCTACTAAAAATAAGACTTTTAATATTAATAAATTTACTACTACCGGAAAATATTACTACTTGTGTAAAGTTTGGGGAGTTTTAAATTACCATCCTTTGCCTGAAAATGAAAATATTGATTTAGCCAATATACAAAACCTAGCAAACCTTGATAATAAAAATTTTAGGCAATATTTAACTAATTTATTAAAGCCACTTGTGGTGAGTTATAATGCAAAGCAATTGCTTGAAAAAAGTGCAGATTCACTTAACAACGTTTATACCCTGCTAAATAACAATTGGTTAAACGATACCATTTATTTAAACAAAGAAATTACTACCAAACTAAAGTATTTGGTTTTGGGTATTGATGGGAGAGAAATAAAGCCAGATGTATTGAATCAAAGTAAAGAGGGTATTATACAATATAATATTCCGCACGATGATTTTGTAGAAGAATTTCCTAATTCAAACCTGCGTTTACTTGGATTATTCCATTATTGGAATTTGATTAATTATTTTTATCCATATAAAAATATAATAGATAAAAGTTGGGATGAGGTGTTATATTTTTCAATAAACGATTTTTTACTAGCTAAATCACCAATTGATTATGATAATGCCATATTAAAATTAATTGCCAACTTAAATGATGGAAACTCGAAAATAAAGGAGGCCGCAATTTTAACCAGGGTTTACGGTAATTTTGTTCCTAATTTTAGAATGAAAAAAGTGAGTGGTAATTACTTTATCAGTGCAATTCGGTCAGTTGATTTAGATAATTATGGTTTAAAAATTGGTGATAAATTATTAGCAATAAATGGAATTCCCATTAGCGATTTAGATGATGCTATATCTCCTTTTGTGGCTGGTGGAAACGCTAGTTCAAAACAACGAGAAATAAACAAGCTTATTTTAGTAAGCAAAAAAGAATACAATGTTCTAAAAATTGAAAGTAATAAAACGGTTTTTACCAAGCATGTTCAATATTACGATTATGGCATATTAGCTGAGTTTGGACGAATGCAAGAAAAGGAATGGGAGAATAAATTAAGTGTAGTTTGGTATCCTAACAATGTGGCATATTTAAATATGAATCATTTGTTTGATGACAATTTTTTGCCAAATATGCATGAAGTTATGAGAAGTAGTGCGTTGATTTTAGATTTAAGGGGTTTTCATAATGCGGTGGTTGAATCAAAAATGCTTAACTATATTGTTGAAACTGAAAATAATTCAGTCAGTACAATTTATCCTGATGTTTATAATCCGGGGATACTCAGGTATACCAACGATAGAATACATGAACTCGTTATTGATGGAAAAAAATATGACCATCAAATAATAATAATTGTAGATGAAACTACACAAGGTTTAGGAGAGTATATTGTAAAAACTTTACAGTTTAATAATAATGTAAAAGTAATAGGCTCCACTACTGCAGGAACCGATGGCAAGGTATCATATTTTGTTTTTCCAGGAAATATAGGTGTGGAGTTTAATTCAACTGGTGTGTGTTATTATAATTTTGAACAAACACAAAGAGTAGGAGTTAAATTAGATAAATTGCCTACTTATCAAATTGATACTACTGGTAATGGCGAAGATTTATTTGTAAAAGAAGCCTTACAAATGTTGAAAGTAAAACCATAAAAGTGCAAAGCCTTTTACTAAAAAATGGTAACATTGCGCAAGCATGTTAACCAAAACCAAAGCCATTGTTATAAAAACCATCGATTACAGCGAAAACAGTGTGATCTTAAAGTGTTTTACAGAGCAATTTGGTTTGCAATCATATCTTATTAATGGTGTAAAAAATAAAAAAGGAGCTATAAAACCATCACATTTATTGCCTTTAAATTTATTAGATTTAGATGTTTACCATCAATTAAATAAAAACCTTCAACGAATAAAAGAGCTTAAATGCCAACCAATTATAAATAATATTCATTATGATTTATTAAAAAGTAGTATTGGTATTTTTATGGGCGAGGTGCTAAACAAAACCATTCAGGCCGAAAATCAAGCCGATAAAAACTTGTTTGAGTTTTTGTTTACATTTATTCAATATTTGGATTTAACACAGCAAAGTTTAGCCAATTTTCCTGTGTATTTTATGTTACAATTAAGCCAATATTTAGGCTTTAACCCAAAGCTTAATTACAGTGCCGAAAACAATAGTTTTGATTTGGAAGAAGGCGTATTCAAACCAAGCGAAAAAGGCGATATAAAAGTAGTTGAACCTCATTTAGCTGAATATTGGTACAAGCTGTGTTCCATACATTTAGATGCATTTAGTACGCTAGAAATAAATAAAACTTACCGAAACGAATTACTCAATCATGTTATGCTTTATTTTAAAATTCATTCTGATGGATTCAATGAATTGAAATCGAATAAAGTGCTGATGGAAGTGCTTGCGTAAATAAATTCGAAATACAAATTACGAAATTCGAAAGTATTCTGAATTAATAAAAAAAATGAACGTTGAAGTTTGTAAAAAATCTTTCTTTTTTGATAAATATATTTTAGATAATAAAAAATTTCAACTTAATATTACAGCAACAAAACAATAACATTTTTTTAAGCTACACACTTGCAGACAAATTATACAAAAAACATATTTTATTTATGTTTAAGTTTGGTAGTTATTTTGCTTATTATTAGTCAATTGCAATTTTTAAATTTAGAGAAATTTGGACTAAAAAAAGTAGATATACTAGCCGATATAAGAAAAGATACTACCCAAAAAATTACTCAAAAAGTAAAAGTTAAAATACATAAAGACAGCACCATAGTTGATGACTTTATTGGTTTTGAAGATTTTTCGGAAGATAAAAATGGCATAAAACCATTTGCCTTAGCAGTAAAAAAAATAAAAACCAATAAACAAAAAGTACGCATTGGTTTTTTTGGTGATTCGTTCATTGAAGGCGATATACTGACCAGTGATATTAGAGATAGTTTGCAATATTTATATGGTGGCAGCGGGGTTGGTTTTGTGCCAATTACTTCAACAGTAGCGGGTTTTAGAGGAACAGTTTTACACGAATTTGAAAATTTTGAGACGTATTCAATAGTTGGCAAACGTTCGGCAAATATTACTTTAGGAATTTCAGGAACTTGTGATGTTCCTCTGCCAGACAATAAATTACATTATACTTTGCCTTTTCGTAATAAAGCTTACGATCATTTTGCCCAAGCCACCTTGTTTTATAATAATAAATCGGCCGATAGTTTAAGTTGTAAATACCAAGTTAACGACTCGAATGTAAGAATAAAGCTAATTCCAAATTCTGGAGTGGCAACAGCTGTTATTAAAAGTAATTATGCACGCAATTTAACATTTGAATTTGCACCTAGTAGCCAATTGCAACTTTATGGGGTAAGTTTTGAAAATAAAGAAGGAATTTATTTAGATAATTTTGGTATGCGTGGCAATTCGGGTGTTGGGTTAGGTTATGTAAATACCAGTGTTTACAGTGCATTTAATAAAATTCAAGATTATAAATTGATAGTACTTCAATATGGTTTAAATGCTTTAAGCGAAAAAGATACAGGAACTGCATGGTATGAACGTAGCATGAATGTAACCATTAAAAATTTAAAACAAGCTTTTCCAAACGCTACTATTTTATTGGTAAGCGTTAGCGATAGAAGCACAAAAATTAATGGAAAATTTGTAACCATTCCAAATTTACCCAATTTTGTAAACATGCAGCGCAACTTGGCTATTCAAAATAAAATATTGTTTTGGAATATGTTTGAGGCAATGGGAGGCGAAGGAACCATGGTAGAATGGGCCCAACGTAAAAAACCATTAGCCAATAAAGATTATACGCATTTAACTTTTAGAGGTGGTAAACAGCTTGCAACCTTGTTTTGCAAAGCACTTATTAGTGAGGTAAATAAAAATGGAAAGAAGAAGTAAATCGCTGTTTGTTTTTATTTTGCTTGCAATGGCTGTTCATAATTTGATGGCTCAAAGTGTAGTTCCATTTGTGAACGATGAAAAAAATATTATTGGTAATGCCCAGTATTTGCAATCGTTTTATAAAAAAATGGCTTTAGTGGATGATAGCAATGCACAAGTTCATATTTTACATATTGGTGATTCGCACTTGCAAGCCGATTTCTTAACTGAGCAAACACGTAAATTATTTAACTCTGAAGCTGCCCGTGGATTATTGGTACCTTATAAAGTGGCCAAAACCAACTCAAGTTATATGTACACTTCCAAAACTTATAGCGATTGGCAAGGAAAAAGATGTACCAAGTTGGAAAATCCATTACCAATAGGAATAGGAGGGATAACCGTACAAACCACGGATGACAGTGCCCGTATAATTATTACCACCAAAGACGAAAAAGGATTCAATTGCTTTAAAATATTTCATCAAAATGATGAAACGGCTTTTGATTTTGATGTGTGTGATAATACTGGAAACTCCCTATTGCCGCAGGCTTATATTCAAAATAAAAAATACTTTGAAACGGTTTTTTACTCAAACGAATTGCTTTATTCGGTAACTGTAAAAAACAAGAAAACCAATAATTCACAATGGCAAAGTTTAATTTATGGTTTTTATGCAGGCAATGGCAAAAAGGGAGTTATTTACAATAGCCTTGGCGTTAATGGCGCTGAATACAGGCACTATAACGAAGCTCAATATTTTGCGGAACAAAGCCAAGCTTTAACCCCTGATTTAATCATTATTTCGCTTGGAACTAACGAAGCTGCTAATTTAAAATTTGATGAACTAACTTTTTATAATCAAATTGATAAATTGGTAAACGATTTACAAAATTATAATCCCAATGCCATTATTTTACTTACTACTCCAGCTGATAATTACCGAAAACGTAGGTACCCAAATACCATTATAAAACGAGTAAGTGAAACCATTGTAACTTATTGTATAGAACATAATATGCCTTATTGGGATTTATATAAAATAAGTGGTGGTTATAAATCGGCTAAGTATTGGAAAAAGCATCGGTTATTTGCCAAAGACTTTTTGCATTACAGCCGCCAAGGTTACGAAGTACAAGGAACTTTATTGTATAACGCATTAATGAATAATAGGAAATAGTCAATTCGTAAAAATCTATTACCGTTCGGCTTTAGCCAACGGAAATCAACAAATCTCCAAATCAACAAATCAAAAATATAAAGTGTTCGACATTTCAAAAATATTACAACAGTTTGTTTACAACCCACAAGAACCCATTTTATTCAATACTGGTTTTTTCTTGTTTTTGTTTACTGGATTTATGGCGGTATATGCATTATTGCATAAAACCCATAGAGCTAAAATTACTTTTGTAACGCTGTTTTCTTTGTATTTTTACTACAAATCGAGTGGCATTTATTTCTTGATTTTAATAGCATCTACAGTGGTTGATTATACGTTGGCTAATTTTATTTATAATGGTAAAAATGCAGCTCAAAAAAAGTTTTGGTTGGTGGTGAGTTTAGTTGTTAATCTTGGGCTTTTAGGTTATTTTAAATATACCAATTTTATACTTTCAGTATTTTATAACTTAGCCAATAATGAGTTTGAACCATTGGATATTTTCCTGCCTGTTGGTGTTTCGTTTTTCACCTTTCAATCGTTAAGTTATACGCTAGATATTTATCGAGGAACACTAAAACCTGTTAAAAATATTTTTGATTATGCATTCTTTGTTTCGTTTTTTCCTCAGTTGGTAGCAGGGCCAATTGTTCGCGCTCACGATTTTATTCCACAACTGTATAAACCCACTTTTGTAAGTAAGGAAATGTTTGGAAGGGCTTTATTTTTAATCAGTTGTGGATTGTTTAAAAAAGCTGTTATCAGCGATTATATCAGCGTAAATTTTATTGATCGAATTTTTGATAACCCAACTTTATACAGTGGTTTTGAAAACTTAATTGGTGTATATGCTTATGCATTACAAATTTATTGCGATTTTAGCGGTTATAGCGATATGGCTATAGGGATTGCTTTGCTTTTGGGCTTTGAGTTTTGTTTAAATTTCGATTCACCTTATCAGTCAAAAAGCATTACTGAATTTTGGCGCAAATGGCACATGTCGTTAAGCAGTTGGTTGCGCGATTACTTATACATTTCGCTTGGTGGAAACCGTGGAGGTAAAATCAGAACGTATATAAATTTGTTTATTACCATGTTGTTGGGTGGTTTGTGGCATGGAGCAAGTTTTAATTTTATTTTTTGGGGAGCCATGCATGGCGCAGGTTTAGCAGCACATAAATATTACTTAGAAATAAAAAACAAAGCAGCCAATGTATTCACCAAGTTTTTTGACAATGCGTGGGTTTCAACCATTATTACTTTTCATTTTGTGTGCTTTTGTTGGATATTTTTCAGAGCGCCCAATTTTGATATTGCCAAACAATTATTGAATCAAATATTTACTCAATTTAATGGCAGCATAGCTTATTCATTTATCACTTCGTACCATAAAATAGTATTGGTTATTTTATTAGGGTATGCCTTACATTTTATTCCTAAAAAGTACGAAACTGCTTCACTAGCTTGGTTTACCAATACTTCATTTGCAGTAAAATTAGTTTGCATGCTTGCTGTAATAATTATTTTTATCCAAGTAAAATCAGCCGAAATACAACCGTTTATTTATTTCCAGTTTTAGGTGTTTAGTTAATGGGGTTGTTAGTTGATGGACCATAGACGATGGTTGATAGCTAATTGAAGCCAAAACTACTTCAGCTATAAACCTTTAGCGTTTTTTGATTTTACTTAATACAAAAAAAGGTGCGGGCAAATTGGTGTGGGTGGATGTCCACTAAATGCGCGAAATTTTAATTTTTTGGCCCGAGTGGCGTTAGCATTGTGCGATAAAAAAATTGAAATTTGGATTTAGTGGTGGGCTTTTTGCTTTACTTTTTGCCCAAACAAAAAGTAAAAGAACTTTCGTTTACATTAGCCAAGTAAAATGCTTATATTATGACTTTATATTTGCTAAATGCTAGAGGCCAGCAGCTAGCTGCTAATCTTATTCCCCCTCAAAAACTCATCTACTTTCATACGTTTTTTGCCTTCTAGCTGAATTTGCAATAAATGAATATATCCATCTTGGCAAGCTACTTTTAAAAAAGTTTTATTATCACTCATCATTTTACCAATTGGCTCTTGATGATTTGTTGATTCGAATGTAGATTCATAAACTTTCAAAATTTTATTATCAAAGTGCGTAAATGCCGCTGGGTACGGACTTAAACCTCTGATTAAATTATAGATATTTTGTCCGTTTTGGTTAAAGTTAATGAGGCAATGTTCCTTAAAAATTTTAGGCGCCATTTTGTTATTGTCATCACCTTGTGGTGTGCCTTTGGTATTACCATTTTCAATTAACGCTAATGATTTTACAACAGTTTCTGCGCCAACTTGCATTAACAAATCATGCAATTCACCTGCGTTCATGGTGGGTGGAATTGCTACTTCTTTGGTTAACAATACATCGCCTGTGTCAATTTCGTGTTTTAAGAAAAAAGTACTCACACCTGTTTTGGTTTCACCATTGATGATAGCCCAATTAATTGGTGCTGCACCGCGGTAATCAGGAAGCAAAGAGGCATGTAAATTTAAAGTACCAAACTTAGGCATTTGCCAAACTATTTGAGGCAACATTCTAAATGCAATCACCACTTGCAAATCGGCATTTAACGTTTGCAGTTCAGCTATAAATTCGGGGTCTTTTAACTTAACAGGTTGTAAAACTTTTATGTTATTTTCAACCGCATATTTTTTTACTGCACTTTGTTGTAATTGCATGCCGCGTCCTGCAGGTTTATCGGGCATGGTAACTACCGCCACTACTTCGTGTCCGGCTTTTACTATAGCATCTAGCGATGGAACCGAAAAATCGGGAGTTCCTAAAAATATAATTTTCATTTTTTAATTAAATCAGTAATAATTTGAGCTGCATTATTGCTTGCTCCTTGTTTGTTAAGTTCAGTTGCTAAAGTTGCATAATCTTGCATCAAAGCCTCGTGTTTACTGCCGGATGGCAACACCGCTTCAAACTCTTGCTTTAGTCTTTGTAAGGTATAATCGTTTTGAATTAATTCGGTAATGGCAGGTTTATCCAAATTTAAATTAACCAACGATATGTATTTTATTTTTACAAATTGTTTGGCTATAACATACGAAATTTGATTAGCCACATAAGCACACACTTGAGGTACTTTAAACAAAGCTGTTTCTAAAGTAGCGGTTCCACTACAAACTATGGCAGCCTTTGCTAAATGCAAAACTTCGTAAGTTTTATTGTAAATAATTTTGGTGTTTGGTCCTATAAAAGTTTGGTAAAACTCAGGCTTTATGGATGGCGCAGCACAAATTACAAATTCATAATTTGGATAAGCTTGTGCAAGCAACATCATATTGGGTAGGGTAGTGCTAATTTCTTGTTTGCGGCTACCGGGCAATAAAGCTATAATTGGTTTTTGTGGCGTTAAATTATTTTTAGTTTTAAAATCAGGGTCAGGTACAAAAGCATTTATTTCATCAAGCAATGGATTGCCAATATAAGTTGCTTTTACTTTCCATTTTTTAAAATACGATACCTCAAAAGGAAAAATGAGCAATAATTCATCTACAAATTTCTCTAATTTTTTAGCTCTGTTTTCTTTCCAAGCCCATACTTTTGGTGCTATGTAATATACAGTTTTAATATTTTGTTGCTTTGCAAATTCAGCTATTCTAAGGTTAAAGCCAGGGTAATCAATTAAAATAACCACATCGGGTTTAAAGGTAGTAATTTGTTTTTTACATAAAGTTAAAAAGCCTAAAATAGTTCTTATTTTAAGCAAAACCTCCACAAAACCCATGATAGCTGTTTGGTTATAATGCATGAGTAAACCATGGGCTTGTGCCTGCATTAAATCGCCACCCCAAAACTGAAATTCAGCTTGAGCATCCTTTTGTTTAATGGCTTTTATTAAATTGGCACCATGCAAATCGCCACTTGCTTCGCCTGCCACAATAAAATATTTCATTGCCGCGAAAGTAAGGTAGATTTTTGATTTTTGGATGTGGAGTGGTTGATTAAGTTAATTGAGTGGATAGGTTGATTGGTGAATTGTTAAATTGTTTAATTGTTGAATGGTTAATTGGTTGAATTGTTGATAGGTTAATAAGTTAATTGGTAAGTTAGGTTTATAAAAATTCGTTTTGCCCATTGCCCATTGCCCATTGCCCATTGCCCATTGCCCATTGCCCATTGCCCATTGCCCATTGCCCATTGCCCATTGCCCATTGCCCATTGCCCATTGCCCAT
>CANHVU010000037.1 GCA_947464275.1 Bacteroidota bacterium | reverse complement strand
TGGATTTGCTATATCAGCACCCGGTTGGCCTGTTCCTTTTACAAAATAATTGGCTATTCCATTAGCTGGATCTACTATACAACTTATACATGGTGGATCTATTGTCCATTCCCACTGGGTTGGACCATTCGTACTCAAGTCTATAAAGTTAGACTCTTCTGTGATTCCTAATATACGCTTAAATGTTATAAAGTCTGCTCTTGGTGCTTGGCTTGGTGTATCTACATAAATGAATTTAATTATTGAATCACGTAATGAATCACGTTTGAAGTTATTAACTGCTAGTAGTTTTACCAATTTTAATCCTGGTGAGGTAAAGGTATAAGTTAAGTTATTAGTATATTTTGCTGTATCTATATAACCAGCTTGACGGAAATACCCTGGATATAATGGGTTCTCGTTTGGTAAATCCCAAAATACTCTGCTCTGATTACTTGATGTATTGATTAATACTGCTGGACTGTTAATCCATACTGTATCAGGTGCGTAAAAATTAGCAATTGGTGGTTGGATGCCTGAAGATGGAGAACCTAAAACTTCAAAAACATAATCTTCATATTCACCATAAGTAGCTGTAGGGGCACAAGCATCAGTTCCAGGTATAACATTAAAGTTACCCATAACCCTCATTCTTGTTGCACCAAATAATGCAGTACTTGGAATTACAAAAGAGCCTGTAAAAATAGCACCAGTAGTAGTAGCTCCTGAATTCCAAACAGATTCACTAGCTTCAAAAGTGAAATTTTGATTCCAATCCACCCAAATTCTGTGTCCTTCTGCCCATGTTGTAGTATTTGACTGAACAGACACATTGATAGTAGCTCCAATTAAACCAGAAACTGTCATAGTACTATAAAAAACACCTGTATTACATCCTGTATTATTGTTGGTAATATTGCTAACTCCACCTGTTGTAGAAAAGTTATTGATTGCATCGGCAGCACAACCATTGGCAAAAGTTGGATTACAGTACTGAGCATTGGCACTAGTGCCAATAAAAGTGGCTAGTACAAATAAAAGTAAAAGCCTTTTCAAATGTAAAATTGATTTCATATATGTTTTGTTTATTTATTTCTTTTTTTTTCAAATTTATTAATTCTACCCAAAAATCAAAATATTTTGTAAGGCTACTTGCCAACAAGTTATTTTCTTTTTAAAAAATGATATTAATAATACCATCTGAAGTTAATTTATAAAATTCAAATAATACTGTTTACTATCATTACGCAGCATTAATAAATGAGTTGGTAATATTTTAAAAAAAAATATAAATCACTAATAATCAGCAATAATTTTTAAACTTATTTACAATAAAAACCCATATTAAGATTTTAAATGTTTAAAATTTTAATATGGAACCTATATTTTAATTAAGTTTGTAGCAAAATTTTTAAAAACAACTTATGGCCAGTTTTGATATTGTTTCAAAAATAGACTTACAAAAAATAGATAATGCGATCAATACCGCTTCGAAAGAGTTGGTAAATCGTTATGATTTAAAAGATGCCGAATGCAGTATTGAGATTGATAAAAAGAGTAAAATTGTTAAAATTGCTGCCAATCAAGATATGGCATTGACAAGTATTATCGATATCATTTTGGGCAAATTTAGTAAACAGCAACTTGATGTTAGGAGTTTAGATTTAAGCAAAGAGCCTCGTTCAAGTGGGAAATTGGTATTACAAGATTTACCAATTAAAGAAGGAATTGATAAAGAAACAGCTAAAAAAGTTATCTCGTTTATAAAGGAAACTAAAATAAAAGTACAAGCAAGTATTATGGACGATCAAGTAAGAGTTACTTCAAAACAGATTGATGATTTACAAAACACCATGTCTGCCATAAGAGGCCACGATTTTGAGGTTCCTTTACAATTTGACAATATGAGAAGTTAGTTTTTAAATTAATTTATTAAAACTACTTCCATTTAAGAAGAGCTACCTCTACCAAAACAAATAATATAGCTGCCAATAAAAACCAACGCCATAAAGGAGTTCCATTAAAACTCAATTCAATTTCTTTTTGATGTTTTGCTAAATCGTTGGTTTGTAAAATTTGTCCGTTTGTTGTTTGTAAACTATCGCTAGTTATTATACTTAAGTTACTTTCAGCTCTATTTAAATTAAACGAAACACCAGCCAATACTTCAGTTTTATTATTGGCCATAATTTGATAACTGCCAGCTTGTTTAATATTGCTTAAGTTAATCGCACTTTTGTTATTGCTGTTGGTTACATCAAAAGCTATTTCATCTTTTTTATCTTTTAAATAAACTACTTTACTATTGGTATTTTTTTCAAAAGTATAATTAATTGTTTTATCAATATTATAATAAAGTGCATTGCTGTGTTTATTTACCAAAGGTAAACGGAGCATAAAAGGCACAAATAAAGCATGTTCAGTAAAATTGCTCCAATCGTTTTTTAGTGGTGTACTGCTCAAATAAACTATTCCATTACCATACTTCGATTTAAAAATAAAAGGAGCATCACTGTTTAAAGCAGCTACCATATTGCCTTTAATAGCACTATTAATTTGCATATTATAGTTCTTGGTTAAAGCAGGCCAATTGGCTAAATCAGGTATTTTACTAAATACATTTTTAAATACTTCATCAAAAGTATTGATACGGCTTACCTTTAAATTTTGAGTAACCATTGGTGCCAATTGTGGCGCATTCAATTGTTTTAAAAACTCGTTTGTTTTAGTTAATGTTTCACTATTTGCATTTGGAATAATATACACCACTCCCCCATTGCTAATATACTTTTGAATTTCGGTTTGCATACCACTAGAAAAATCAGGAAGTTCATTTAAAATAATACACGAAGCTTTGTTAAAAGCACTGTAATCAATGGCATTGATACCAAAGTTTTCAAGTTGGTAATTTTCATCAATACCATACACTTGCTTAATACTTTCGTTGGCATTTATGGCTATTAATGTTTGGTTTCCAAAAGCTTTTAAGGTTAAATACAACTTATCGTCAAACACCACAGGATTATCTAATAAGCTTAATTCTGCTTGGTGATAATTGGCATCGTTTAAGGTAAATTGTAATTGAACAATTTGGTTTGAATTGGCTTTACAAGTAACATTTGCTATTCCTTTTTGAAGGCCATCTACTTTAAAAGTTAAAGGTACATCTGTTATATCTAAACTACCAAAATTACTCACCTTAACATATAAAACAGTATTGGTATTTGGCAAAATTAAAGGTTGTTCTATCCAAGCTGAATCTATACTTAAGTTATTGGCTATATTAGGTTTTATTTGAACAATATTAACCTGTAAACTAGAGTCAACTTGGTTTAAACTATTGAACTGATTTTGCTGTAAATCTGTAATCAAATAAGCAATTTTAGCTGCTCCAGGAGCCTCTTCAAAAGCTTGCTTTTGTCGGCTCAAAACCTTTTCAAACGACTTACTTTGGTTAGATAATTTAACTTCATCTAAGTATAATAAAAAATCTTTTTTATCTAATAAACGTTGGTGTTTTCCTTCAAAATCGTTGGTTAAAATTTGGAACAAATCGTTATCGCCATAAAATGAAGCAATGTCTTTGGCTTTATTTTTAGCTACTTCAAGCAATTGACCATCTTTACCCAATTGACTCATACTTAAACTATTGTCAATAAAAATACTAATGGCTTTATTATTTCTAACAATTTCTTTTTGATTAAATGGAATAAATGGTTTGGCAAAGGCAAACACCAAACAAGCTAAAGCTAAACAACGAGCAGCCAAAATTATCCATTCTTTGATATTTCGTTGTTTTTGGTTTTGTTCTGTAATTTGTTTTAAAAATCTAATATCGCTAAATACTACTTTTTTGTACCTACGCAACTGGAACAAGTGAATAATTATTGGAATAACCAATGCCAATAAAGCAAACAAAAACGAAGGATATATAAATTGCATCTTTTATTTGATTTGGGTTAATTGGTTAATAATTGCATCTATTTTTTTCGCATTTTCCATATTGTTAAAATGCTTTGATAACACCTTATTTCGTTGTTCAGTTTCATTTAAATCAAAGGTTTTATTGGCTAAACTATTTATTGCATTTACCATTTCATCCGCACTATTTGCTTCGGTTACCAACTCCGCTAAACCTGTATTTTCAATCATTTGTTTATTGGCTATAATAAACTTACCATTATACAAAACATGCAGTAATTTTAACTTAATTCCTGTGGCTTGAAAAGTAGGTAAAACATGCATGTGCGCATCTTTTATTATATCTTCCATTTGCTTCATATTAGGGTTTTTAATTAACCTAATATGCTTAAATGGTTTAATCAATTCAAATAATTCTTCGGTAGGATTATTACCTGCTATTACCAAAGGATAATCAATTTTACTAAAAACCTCTTTTACTAAAAATTGGGCTGCTACATCATTTTCGTTTACATTTAACTTACCATGATACAATGCATAATATTTGCTTTCAATTTCAATATTTAATTCAAAACCATGAAACGCAGGAACCAAATTTACATTGGTTAATTTTCGTTGTTCTAGCTGCTTTAAATCGTTACTCGAAATAGCTAAAACAGCATTGGTATTATGTAGTATTTTCTCGTATCGTTTTAGTAAAAATGCCTCCGTTTTATAATAAAGTTTATTAAATAAATTGAGTTCATTTTTACCCAAAGCTTCGTAATAATCGTGTTCAATATTATGCATTCGCACCAACTTAACTCGCTTTCGTAATTTTGGATGATTTAAAAAATATGTGGTGTGCAAACCTTCAAATAAAATTGGTGCATCATCGAGTAAAAGTTGATGCAATAACATGCGGTGGTTGCGTGTAAACACAATAAAAGGCATGTAAAACTTTAACGGATTAACCAAAACAAAATTACGTGTGTAAGTATATATTCTAAAACAATACTTATTCAGTTCATCGCTAATTTCTCTATCGTTGTATTCATAACAATGTAAGGTAATTTGATAACCTAACTCATGCATACTTTTTACTTTAAAGAAAACATCAATTACTCCGCCATAATTGGGTGGTGAAGGAATATCGAATGAGACTATATGTATTTTGGGCGATTTGATAAAATTAAGATTAATTAGCCAAAAATATATATTTTAACCTAATGTTTATACAAATAATATAAGCGGCAAAAAAATATTTTCTGCATCAATGCTAAGTAATTAGACACTAGCCCTTAACTTAAATTATTTGACTGTAGTATTTCAATAATTTGGCATCCTCTATCTCCCAATTAAAGTTTTGTGATGCTAAAATGCAGTTTTTAGTCAATACACTATAAGTATTTTGGTTAGTTAGCAATTCATTGATTGCTTTGGCAATTTCATTTACATCGCAATCAATCAAAACACTGCAATGATACTTTTCATGAATGGCTTTGTACTCGGGGAAATTAGCGCAAATACAAGGAACACCTGCTTGCATATAATCAAAAAATTTATTGGCTAACGAGTAATAATAACTCAATCCGTTGGGCTCTAATAAGTTCAAACCCACTTTAGCATTCACTGTTAATTGCTTTAAATCGGCAGGTTGCACAAAACCTAAAAACTGTACTTTATTTCCTAATTTTTCTTTTACAACCAAGTCGCGTAATTCTTTACTCAAATCGCCTTCTCCGGCTATGAGTAATTTTATGTTTTCAACCTGATGCATGGCCAAAATACTTTGCTCCAAACCCCTGCTTTTATTTAAAGCACCTTGGTATAATATATATCCATTTTCTCTTTCAACTTCATCAACTTTATTAACTCTATCAACTCCAACAACCGCATCAACCAAAATAGGAACATTCATAATTACCTCGAATTGATTTTTATAAATTGTGCCTAAAAGCTCTGCCAATTGCGGGCCAACGGTATAACATAACTTTGCCTTTGGTACAAATATTTTCCCAATTAAATGCCAAATAGTTTTAGTAAATTTTCTGTTAGTTACCTCTGGCACTTCGGTAAAATGCTCGTGTGCGTCAAAAACTAATGTATTATTATTTAAAGTAGCTGTAATGCCACAAGCTAAAATTGTATCTAAATCTATGGCACAAATGGCGTTGGTTTTTTGCCTTAGCAAATACCATAATAACCTTAAATTAAACTCCAAATAAAACAGCTTGCCTTTATTAATTTTACAAGTTAAACGTGTTTGCTTAAAGTTAAAATCTATTCTTAATGGTTTTGAATATGGCAATTTTCGTCCAACCAATTCCACCTCATAACCTGCATTGGCAAGGCTCGAGCAAATGCGCTGCATGCGTTGGTCGTAACTTAAATCGTTGGTTACGGTAAATATTATTTTTTTATTTTTTAGCTGCAATGTAATTGGTAAGCACTATCGTAGTGCAATTTATTATTATCTAACAAAAGCCTTAATACAATGGTAAAAACTTGCATATCTTGAGTAGAAACTTTTTCAAATAAATCTACTGAATTAATAGGTCCTTGTTGCACTATGGTTAAAATTTCTTGTTCAATAATTTGTGTTAATTCCTTTTTCTCGTTTAATTTTTTTCTGTCAATACACACATCGCAATAGCCGCAATCATTGGCACTGTAATCGTTAAAATATTCCAACATTTGCCTACTTCTGCATAAATCGCTTGGATTGGCGTAAGCCATCATAGCCTGAATTTTCTCAATATAAGTTTGCTTACGTTCAGCTAAATATTTTTTGTTTAAAGTTAAGTATTTTATGTCTTGCCTTTCGGTTACAAAAGTAAGTTGCGATACTTCTTTTGTTTTGATATAATCTAAAATTTCTAACTGATGTAATTTTTCTAAATACTTATAAATACTGGCCACAGGAAGCTTTACCCTGTTGGCAATTTCCAATTCATTTATTCTTATATAATTATCAAATAATCCACCGTAACTGCGTAACAATAATTTGGTAAATGCATCAAAAGTGGCATTTTCTACTTGAAACTTATACAAAGCTTCATGGCTACAAATTATTTTAATTTTTGATGGTTCGTAAAATGCTTCTGATAATAAAATTAAGTTGGTTTGTTCTAATATTTTTAAACAACTATAGGTTTTAAATGCTTCAAAATTATAGCGTTTTACAAACGATACAATATCAAAATCGAAACTACGCTCAGGCTTTGCGTTTACCTGCACTTGCAGGTAATCGCAAATGGCTTGATAAGTTAAACTTATTTCGTTTATATCAGGATAATTTACACCAATTTTTTTCTTAGCGTTTATATCATTACTTGCATCATGCAATAAAACACAAAATGCTGGTCGTTCATCTCTCCCTGCCCTACCCGCTTCTTGGTAATAAGCCTCTAAACAATCTGGCATTTCAAAATGAACTACCAACCTACAATCGGGCTTATCTATTCCCATACCAAAAGCATTGGTACAAGCCATAATTCGGGTGCGGTTATTAATCCATAAATTTTGTTTATAGCTTCGCATTTCGCCACTTAAACCAGCATGGTAAAAATCGGAAGCAATACCATTTTGATTTAAAAATTTAGCAATGTCTTCCGTTTGTTTTCTGTTTCTAACATATACCAATCCGCTGCCATGGCTATTTTTTATAATGGCTAATAACTTTTCAGCTTTATTTTCGGTTTGCCTTACTATGTATTGCAAATTTTTTCGTTCAAAACTTTTGGCAAAAACTGCTGGAGTTTTTAAAGCCAATTGGGTTTGAATATCTTCAATAACTTGTTTGGTAGCTGTTGCTGTAAGCGCAATGATATTTATATTTGGTAAATGCTGACGCAATTCAGCTATTTGTCGGTATTCCGGTCTGAAATCGTGCCCCCACTGACTGATACAATGTGCCTCATCAATGGCAATTAAATTAATGGGTAAATAAGGTAATTTTTCAATAAATAAACTGGTATTTAAACGCTCAGGCGAAACGTATAAAAACTTCAAATCTTCATCAACACAGGCGTTGTTAAGAATTAAATTTATTTCTCTGTAATTTAAACCGCTGTATATGGCTTTGGCTTTGATGTTTCGTTTTTCCAAGTTTTCTACTTGGTCTTTCATTAAAGCTATTAAAGGCGAAATCACCAAACACAAACCCGGCTTAACCATGGACGGAACCTGAAAACACAATGATTTACCACCACCCGTTGGCAAAAGCGCAAGCGTATCTTTTCCATCTAAAACCGATTGAATAATATCGGCTTGCAATGGTCTAAATTGATTATAGCCCCAATAATTTTTAAGTATTTGCTGAGGTGTAACTTGGCTTTGCTCCATTTTACAATAACAAAAATTACATAATTAAACCATCTTTCATGGTTAATTTTCTATCGCAACGATTGGCTAACTCTTCGTTATGAGTAACAATAACTATGGTTTGATTGAATTTATCTCTTAAATCAAAAAACAAATCGTGGAGCGATTGAGCACTTGCCGAATCTAAATTTCCACTTGGTTCATCAGCCAATAAAACCGCTGGATTATTAATAATGGCGCGCGCCACAGCCACACGCTGCTGCTCGCCTCCACTTAATTCGCTTGGTTTATGGGTAGTTCTGTCTTTTATTCCTAAATAGTCAAATAATTCCAAAGCACGTTGTTTGGCTTGAGCCTCATTGGTTTTAGCTATCCAAGCTGGAATCATTACATTTTCAAAAGCGGTAAACTCAGGTAGCAACTGATGAAATTGAAATATAAAACCAATATTTTTGTTTCTAAAATCAGATAACTTGCTATCATTCAAACTATTCACCAATTGCTCGTTTAATAGCAAAGTTCCAGTATCGGCTTTATCTAAAGTACCTAAAATTTGTAATAAAGTAGTTTTACCAGCTCCACTTGCGCCAACTATGGCTACAATTTCGCCTTTGCCTATGTTTAAGTTTATTCCTTTTAACACCTGCAATTGGTTATAACTCTTACAAATATTTTCCGCTTTTATCATGTGAGGCAAATTTATATTAAATTTTGGATTTTGAATGTTGAATTTTGGATGGAATGGAGTAAATTATGACGAGATGTTGCAAGGTAACGTAATTCTTAAAGTGATTCTACATTTCTATTTTTTCACCTAAACCATATTGTTTATTAAGGTCAACTATGAATATATTAAAAAAATAAACTAAGGCAAAGAATTAAATATTTATTGCATCCGCTGATTGCCGCAATCAATAAACTAATCAGCATTTGTAATTTAAAACTACTGAATATACAAACTAATATCATCAATAATTTTTTGGCTGATTTCTGCAAAAGCTTTATCGGCCAAGATTTGGTTGCTTGCTAATTCGCGATTTAGTTCAAAGAACTTTTCTTTCCATTCCGGAGGTGCATCAGGCATAAAATTACCTGCAGGTAAGCTTGGATATAAATTGTCAATATTGCCATTAAACTTAGCATAAGCATGTGCATCGTATTGGTCGGCATTGAACACTTCCGATGATACAATTTGTCCGGTTTGTACTGAAACCAATTGGTAAGAAACCCTAGCTTCTACTTTTCGGTATTTTTTGGTTTCGGAATAATTTACCTTTTTAAATTTAATAACCGATTGTGCCTCCCCATTTGCTCCAACTACCCTTTCGCTAAATGATTGATAGGCCGGCTCATCAGAGGTGGTTGGTTTTAATTCATCAAATTTTACATCAGTTACATCAATTAATAAAAAGTATTTTACTCCAATCATCTTTCCAGCTTTTACTGCTGATTCGGGATCTATGATTCCACTCATTCCTAACTCCTGCTCCTTGAGTAATTTCTCCAAATTATTTCTATCAATAATTTTCAGAAAAGGATTTTTAGATTTACTAAACCTAGCTACCAACACTTGATAAAAAGACAAATCTTCGGAATTATTGTAGCTTTTTTTACCAACTAAAATAGCTGCTACAGGCAAACTAGCCTTTTGCAATGCATAATCAAGCATTTGCAGGGTATTTTTATAAGTGGCATCAAAGGAAGCAACCTGTTTAAATATTTTATATGCTGCTTTGTAATTTTCTGCTTCAATATTATTTAAACCTTGGTTATACAGAGGTTCTAATAAACTTTGCATGCGCAAAACAGAAACATTTTTATAACTGCTATCAAACTCTAAAATTTTAGCAAAAGAAAACTCTGCTTTATCAAATTTATTTTCTTTCATTTGACTCAAACCAATTTCGTATTGTTTGCCAATAAACTCTTGTTTAGTTTCTTCGTAAAGCGGGTCGAAATAGGCTAACCAGTTTAAATCAATTCCAATATTTTTTAAATTATTAAAGTAATCTTTACAATAAATATATTGCCTTAGCGCTTGCTCACTGCTACCCTCTACTACCAATTTAGCAAAAGAGCCAAATTTGGCATCTAATACCAATTGTGCATTTTTTTGAAGTCCTTGTTTAGCTTTGATATTGGTAGGATTAATTAACAATGCTGTATAAAAATTATCTGCTGCATCGCTGTAATTTCCATCTTTTGCTAGTTTATCGGCAGTTTTAAGGTATTTCAAAGAGCTATCACAAGATGAAAAAAGAAGAACAAATACAATACAAAGTGATTTAATAAATAGGGTTAATTTTATAGCCATTGGTGATTCAAATAATTTTGAATTATTTTAATTTTTAAACTTGCAAATAAACCAATCGAATTGATTTTTTAAAATAATACTTTTTATTTGACAGAAATATATGATAGAATAATTAGTTTTGAGGCAATGGATAATACAAATCAAACTGGAATCAATATCAATAAGTTTATCAGCGACACGGGCATGTGCTCGAGGCGAGAGGCCGAAAAATATATTGTAGACGAGAGAGTTACCATTAACAATAAAATTGCAAAGCTTGGCAATAGAGTTAACCCTGGAGATATAGTAAAGGTAGATGGCGAAAAACTAAAAACCACTACAAACGATATTTATTTAGCTTTTAACAAACCTGTTGGTATCATTTGCACCACTGAACTAAAGATTAAAAATAATATCATACAATATATTAATCATCCCAAACGTATGTTCCCAATTGGGCGACTAGACAAGGAAAGCGAAGGATTGATTTTTTTAACCAATGATGGAAATATAGTTAACAAAATTCTGAGAGCTGGAAATAACCATGAAAAGGAATATATAGTAACAGTTGATAAGCCAATAAACGAAAAATTCATTGAACGCATGAGTAATGGTATCCCAATGCTTGGAACAGTTACCCACAAATGTCAGGTAGAAATGCTAAGTAATTTTGTTTTTAAAATTATCCTTACACAAGGATTAAACCGTCAAATAAGAAGAATGTGCAGTTTTTGTGGTTATGAGGTACGCAAACTTAAACGTGTTAGAATCATGAATATTGGGCTGAAAAATTTAAAATTAGGCGAGTGGCGTGAGTTTAGTCCACAAGAATTAGAAGGCATCATGAAAATGGTGGCCACATCAAGCAAAACTGCCGAAAAGTTTAATATAGATGATTACGAAGACTAAATTAAACTTAATAGGTTACTAAAATATATTGTAATTAGTTGTTTAAAAAAATATTTCGTAAAAAGTTTAAATAAATGGTTGTCGGTTTTGTTTAATTTCACTTGTTTTTACTTAACTCCACTTAACCTAAATTCCAACAAAAAACCCTGAAAATGATACAGTTAAATCAATTTCAGGGTTGTTCGGACTACTTAAAAGTAGTCCCTGAAGGACTCGAACCTTCGACCTACGGTTTAGAAAACCGTTGCTCTATCCAGCTGAGCTAAGGAACCATATTTTTTTAAATAAAGACCTTCTTTTAAAATGCTAAAAACATTGTAAAGGCTTGTTTTTACTAGTAGCAAATAAAGATAAAAATACTGTATTTTACAACAACTTTTTATGCAATTACTTGCAATTTTTTGGATTTTAGTTATTTAAAATAAATCCTCACCCACCATGGTTGATGAGGATTTACTTTCAATGTATTATTCTGATACTACCTCAACTTTGATAGTAACCGAAACTTCACGATGTAAGTTTACAATAGCTTCGTAGCTACCTAATACTTTTACATCATCAATTTCGATTTTACGTCTGTCGATTTCGTAACCTTTAACTTTAAGCGCTTGAGCTACTTGAAGTGGAGTAATTGAACCAAAGATTTTACCGTTAGCACCTGCTTTTGTAGCAATTGTGATAACCATATCTTTCATACTTTCGCTAGTAGCTAAAGCATCAGCTTTCATTTTCTCGCGCTTCATAGCACCTTGACGGTTGTTTTCTTCCATCATCTTAATGTTACCAGGAGTAGCTAAAATAGCCATACCTTTAGGGAACAAAAAGTTGTTTGCGTAACCATCTTTAACCATTACTACTTCACCTTGTTTTCCAAGGTTTTTCATGTTTTCTTTTAAAATAATTTTCATCTCTGTTGTTTCTCCTTCAATTTAAATTATTTAATCATATCTCCTGTAAAAGGTAAAACTGCAATATGACGAGCACGTTTAACGGCTTGAGATATTTTACGTTGGTATTTTAAAGAAGTACCTGTTAATCTACGAGGCAAAATTTTACCTTGATCGTTTACAAATTTCAATAAAAAGTTAGCATCTTTATAATCAATATATTTGATACCATTCTTTTTAAAACGACAGTATTTTTTGCGTTGTGTAGCATCTGGCGTAGTATTAAATACTGACGAACCAGTATATTTGTTTTGTGGTTTTGCCATTACTTTTTAGCCTCCTGTTGTTTAGGTGAATTTTTGCCTTGATTAAACTCGCCATTACGTTTACGTACGTTGTAATGAATTGCGTGTTTATCTAAAACTGTTGATAAGAAACGCATAATGCGCTCATCACGTCTGAAAGCTAATTCGAAGGTACTTACAAAAGAAGCTGGTGCTTTGTACTCATAAATGTGGTAAAAGCCTGTACTTTTCTTTTGAATAGGGTAAGCCAATTTGGTTAACCCCCAGTTTTCTTCATGAATCAGCTCTCCGCCATTATCCGTAATTAATTTACGGTATTTGGCTACAGCGTCTTTCAGCTGTTCTTCAGAGAGTACGGGTGTGAAAATAATCACAGACTCATAGTTGTTAAGGACAACACTCTCTTCTTTAGTTTTGGTTGTTTTGGTTGCCATTTTAAACTGTTATTTTTAAAAATTTTGGGCTGCGAAAATAGAAATTTTATTTAGTAATGCAAACCTTTATTCAAAAAAAAGTGTTTTTTGTGGCCTTTTAACCATTTTTACAGTAATAAGAATGAAGCAAATCTACCTATAATGCTGTAATTTTCTATATTTGGCCACTGCAATTAGAAAAATATGAATTCGATACAAGATAAATTAAAGGCTTTTGAGCGTACTTTACAAATTATGGACGATTTGAGAGCCAAATGCCCTTGGGATAAAAAACAAACTTTAGAAAGTTTACGCCATTTAACCATTGAAGAAACTTACGAATTAAGCGAAGCCATTTTGAACAATGATTTACCTGAGCTAAAAAAAGAGTTAGGCGATGTATTGTTACATATTATTTTTTATGCCAAAATAGCAAGCGAAACCAATCATTTTGATATAGCGGATGTGTTAAATACTTTGTGCGATAAATTAATAGTTCGCCACCCACATATTTATGGTGATGTAAAAGCCGAAACGGAAGAACAAGTAAAAGAAAACTGGGAACAAATTAAACTGAAAGAGGGAAATAAATCGGTGTTAAGTGGTGTTAGCAATGGCATTCCTAGTTTGGTTAAGGCCTATCGTATACAGGAAAAAGCTGCACAAGTAGGCTTTGATTGGGAAACGGCCGACCAAGTTTGGGGTAAAATTACTGAAGAGTTAGAAGAGTTTAAAACTGAATTGGCAAAGCCTGATAACAAAGAAAAAACCGAAAAAGAGTTTGGTGATTTACTTTTTGCATTGGTAAATTTAGCACGAAAAAATGGCATAAACCCAGATGATGCATTGGAATACACTAATAAGAAATTCAGAAATAGGTTTATGTATATTGAAGAAAAGGCCCAACAGCTGAATAAAAATATGATAGACATGACACTAGGCGAAATGGATGCCATATGGAACGAAAGTAAATCAACCTTTAAATAGATTCAATTATTTTTATTTTTTCGAGAAATTATTCTGATATCAATTTTGAATATAATCAATCAAATTCAAACGTCTATTAGGCCAAAAATTGATGAACAACCTTGGTAAATTAGGGCTAACATGAAAGTATTAAAAATTGTATTAATTATAACAGTTGTATTAATTATGATAATTTGGGTTTCGCCTTACAGAGCTATTTTGCCTGGTTATCATGCCTTTTATTTTACTCCCAAAAAGTATGAAAAAGAGCTAACTAAGCTTGAATCAGATAAAAAAGTAATTGCCAAACTTTCCAAACAAAAACAACAACAGTTTTTTATAAATGCCCTTACCAAACAAATTTTTCCATTTTGGTATGGAACACGTTGGTCGTTTTATGGAAACACCACCACTCCAGGCGATGGCAGTATAGCTTGCGGCTATTTTGTAACCACCACTTTAAGCCATGCAGGTGTTAAACTAAATAGGATAAAATTAGCTCAATGTGCGTCAGAAGAAATGATAAGAAGCTTGGTTCGAAAACAAAATATTACACATTTTAACAGCCTTAGTTTGCAAAATTTTATAAACGGTATTAGCCAAAAAGGTAAAGGAATTTACATCATTGGGTTAGATAATCACACCGGTTTTATTTATATTGACTCTACTAACGAAGTGCGCTTTATCCACGCCAGTGGCCGATTTCCGTTTTGTGTAATCAATGAAAAAGCATCAGAATCGGTGGTTTTAGAAAAGTCAAATTACAAAGTTGTAGGCAAAATTTCGGATGACGATGTGTTTTTAAAGAATTATTTTACCAATTAAATCAGGAATTGAAACTACGTTTCATTCAATAAATTTTATTATTGTTGTACTTTACTCAAAAATTAGAATTTATATATGTATAAAAACCTACTTCTATCATTTGTTTCTATTGTTTCAGTTAATTGGTGTTTAGCACAAAACATTCAAAACAATCCAAAATCGAACCACGGAAACAAGTTTGAGCAATTGGGAACCATTTTACCCGATGCCAATAATTTTAGAACTGCTTCGGGCGCACCAGGCAATCAATATTGGCAACAAAAGGCCGATTATGAAATAGATGCATTTTTAAACGAAAAAGAATTAAAACTTGAAGGTTCAGAGAAAATTACTTATTTCAATAATTCGCCCGATAATTTAAATTATTTATGGTTGCAATTAGATGAAAACGAACATCATGTTAAAACTGAATCGAACTACTTTGATGGTAGTAAAATTTCTAAACCAATTACAGATGTAGAATTATCTGGGCTTGATGTAAAGAAAAAACTAGATGGTTATGGCGTAAATATTATTTCTGTAACAGATAGTTTAGGTAATAATTTACCTTACACCATTAACAATACCATGATGCGCATTGATTTACCTAAGGTTTTAAAAAGCAAAGGTAAATTTGTATTTAAAATTAAATGGAACTACAAAATTCCTGAACGCATGAAAATTGGAGGCCGAGGTGGATACGAATTTTTTGAAGACAATGGCAATTGTTTATTTACTATTTCTCAATGGTACCCGCGTATGTGTGTGTATAACGATTATGGCGGTTGGAACAACAAACAATTTACTGGAAGAGGCGAGTTTTCGTTAGCTTTTGGCGATTTTAAAGTTAAAATGAAAGTACCTGCCGACCATGTGATTGCATCAACAGGTGTTTGCAAAAACTACGAAGAAGTATTATCTGCTGTGCAATTAGCCAAATGGAAAAAAGCACAAAGCGCCAATAGCCCAATTGAAATTGTAACCCTTGATGAAGCTAAAGCAAAAGAAGCTAATCCTGATAAAACCAATTTCAAAACTTGGGTTTACACTGCCGAAAATGTGCGCGATTTTGCTTGGGGAAGTTCTCGCAAATTTGTGTGGGATGCCATGGCAATAAAACAAGGCGAAAAAAATGTAATGTGTATGAGTTATTATCCTAAAGAATCGTATGCTTTATATAGTAAATACTCTACCAAAGTAGTGGCCCACACCATTAAAACATATTCTAAATTTACTATAAATTATCCTTATCCAACTGCTATAAGCGTGGAAGCAGCAAGCGGAATGGAATACCCTATGATTTGCTTTAATTATGGCAGAACCGAAACTGATGGAACTTATACTGAACGCACTAAATATGGTATGATTGGTGTAATTATTCACGAAGTTGGCCATAACTTTTTCCCAATGATTATTAATAGTGATGAGCGTCAATGGAGTTGGATGGACGAAGGTTTAAACACTTTTGTACAATTTTTAACCGAACAAGAATTTGATAACAATTACCCAAGTAGCCGCGGACCAGCTCATAAAATAGTGGATTATATGCGTTTGAGTAAAGACCAGCTAGAACCTATTATGACTAATAGCGAAAACATCAATAATTTTGGTGCAAACGCTTATGGAAAACCTGCCACCGCTTTAAATATTTTACGCGAAACAGTAATGGGTAGAGAATTATTTGATTTTGCTTTTAAACAATACGCACAGCGTTGGCAATTTAAACACCCAACTCCATCAGATTTTTACCGCACCATGGAAGATGCATCTGGAGTAGATTTAGATTGGTTTTGGAGAGGTTGGTTTTACGATATTGACCCAGTTGATATCAGTTTAGATTCGGTAAGTTTGATTAGGGTAAACAATACCAAAGCGGTTCCTGAAAGAATGGAGACCATTAAACGTAGAGAAATTCCAATTGAGTTTCAACATGTTTCAAAAATAAGAAACAAACAAAGTGGCATGGCTTTTTATGTAGATACAGATACCACTTTGCGCGATTTTTATTATTATAATAAAACCAAAACAGAAGATTATCCTGAATCGGTTACAAAAAATGTAAACGAAAGATTAACCATTCTAACTCCAGAAGAAAGTGCGGCATACGAAAGTAATTTTTATTACGAATTGCATTTTTCAAATAAAGGTGGTTGTGTAATGCCAGTAATTATTCAATGGAATTATACCGATAGTACTAGCGAAACAGAATACATTAGTGCATATATTTGGCGTAAAAATGAGCAAAAATTCTCTAAAACATTTGCTAAAGCCAAACAAGTAAAATCAATTGTAATTGACCCATATAAAGAAACGGCAGATATAGACGAAAAAAATAATACCTGGCCAAATCAAATAGTAGAAAGTAGGTTCGATATTTTTAAAACCAAACGTGTTGGTAGATTTGATAACAGTGATTTAAACCTCATGCAAAAAGCCAAAGAAAAAAAATAGGTTAATTCTATTGAAAGCACTAAAATTTAAATACTTAATATTTTTATTAATAACCATTGCCTATATTTTATGCAATGGTTATTTATTTAATACAGGCGACCAAGCTGAACATTTACCTCAAGTTTACCAAAAGCTTAATCCATCACTTTACCCAAACGATTTTTTTTTAAGTTATTACAATAACACTTTTACTGTAAGGTATTATTTTGTTTGGTTAGTGTATGTGTTTTCTGCTTTTTGGGGAGTTTCACAAACTTGCTTTATTATTTACTTTATTTGCTTGTATGCTTCTATTGCAGGAATATATTTTTTAATAAATCATTTTTACAATAACACTTTTAAAACATGGCTGGGTGTTATTCTTTACTTATTTGTTTTTAGGCATTTTACGGTTGGTGGTAATTATCTTCAAGATAATATGTTGGTTGGGAGCAGCGTAGCTGAAGCATTATGTATATGGGCTTTTATAGCGCATTTCAAAAACAACTTTTTATTTGCTGGACTTTTTTGCGGCTTAGCTGCATTATTCCAGCCTTTAATTGGCATGCAAGTAGCACTTATTATTGGCATTCACATTATTTTCCAACAAATAATCACTAAACAATTTAACTTAAAAAATATCTTATCTTTTGGTTTAAGTTTCTTGGTTTTGGCATTATTCATTTTAACTCCAGTATTTTTATATCAAACTCATAACAACACATCAAATCAAGTTGAAGCCAATAAAATTTTATTTGAATACAGAGGCGCATTGCATTATTTACCAAAACTTTTTCCTTTAAAAGATTATTTGCTATTAGGCATATTTACCTTAACAGCCATTGGCATATTAGCTTTTAAAGCCAAAACTGAGCGCACTCATTTTGTGCCTATCATTTTAAGTATTGTTATTATTTGTATGATAGTAGCAGCTATCTTATTTATTAATCCAAACAGCAATATTGGAAAAATTCAATGGTATAAAACCACTGTTTGGTTAGGATTATTTTGTAGTATTATATGTGTAAATGTTATTCCACCAAAATACGTCAAATCCATTTCAATTAGTATTTTTAGTCTTACATTTTGCTATGTGATTGTTGTTTATTTTATTTTTTCAGAATCAGGATATAGTCTAATTAATCGTAAAAGTATTTCAACTGAAACACATGAATGGATTAAAGAAAATACCCCACAAAATGCCCTGTTTTTAGCCCCTCCAAACGACTACTCATTTAATTGCGAGGCACAAAGAAGTACAGTAGTAAATTACAAAGCAATTGTGCATGAAACCAACTATTTAATTGCTTGGAAAAATGCCATGGAAAAATATTATGAGATGGATTTTACTAAAATTGAAAGATTGGATTGTTTACCTTCGGCAGTAAAAGGTTTTTATAATATAGATTTTTCAAACTACCAATACCAAGAAATTGATTATGTATTATTAGCGAAATATCCTCGTTTACAAGCCAAATATAACCAAGAGCAAGTTTGTTACGAAAACAACGATTATGTGGTGTTAAAACTTAAGTAAATAATCTGTTTACCATTTAATTTCTTTAGGTAAAAACTGCGAAGTATCTCCATTATTTCTAATCAAATCGCGTACAACAGACGAACTAATTGGGGTGTAGGCTGGATCGCACATTAAGAAAACGGTTTCTGTTTGCGGGTGAATAATTTTATTCATTTGAGCTATGTTCTTTTCATAATCAAAATCCGCCATGGTTCTGATACCACGTAAAATGTATTGTGCGTTAATTTTTTCACAAAAAGTTACCGTTAACCCTTCGTAGGCCATGGCTTTTACCTTTCCTTCATTTGCAAAAATTTCTTCAATCCATTTTGTTCTTTGTTCAATGGTAAAAAGTGTACTTTTAGAACTATTGTGACCAATTCCAACTACAATTTCATCAAATAAAGGTAATGCCCTCTCAATGATATTTGCATGTCCTATGGTAATAGGATCAAAAGTTCCAGGAAATAATGCAATACGTTTCATAGGTATAATTATATGGTATTTTTAAAAAAACTAAACGTTGATTGTCCATAATTTCTTTTTTCAAAAAAATGGCTCTGATTACTTAAATCTAAATTACTTTGATGTTCTACAATAAGCCAACCTTTTGCCTTTAATAATTGCTTTGCAAAAATTTGAGACGAAATAATGGGGAGCTTATCTAATGCGTATGGAGCATCTGCAAAAATTATATCAAATTTATCGGTACATTGATTAATAAATGTAAAAGCATCTCGTTTAATGGCAGTAAGTTGAGTAAAATGATGTTTGGTAATACTTTCCTTTATGAATTTAACACAACCAAAATCCAAATCTACACTTACTACTTTTTGCGCGCCACGACTACAAAATTCATAGGCCACGTTCCCCGTTCCACTAAATAAGTCGAGGCAAGTAAGCCCCTCAAAATCAAAATTATTTTCTAAAATATTAAAGAGACTTTCCTTAGCTCTATCCGTTGTAGGTCTAACAGGTAAGCCTTTGGGAGCATTAATAATAATTCCCTTATGAGTGCCACTTATTATTCGCAAAGCAAAACATTTAATGCTGTAAAATAATAATGTTCAGGCACATTTTCTAAAGCCATTGGAACCGTAAAACGTGTATTACGTTTACCCAAATGCATATTTTTACAATATTTGCCTAACAGCACAAACAAAGAATCGCTCGATTCGATATTGCCATATATTATTAATCGAAAGTCGTTGGTAATATTCAATTGTTCTGCCACTGCTAAGATATAATAAACAATATCTGTTTGATTATCGAATTTAAAGCTATTATAAAAGTTTAAATTACCATCAATAAATTGTAATAATTCAATACTATCAGCATTAATATGAAGATATAAGTTATTAGCTGAAGGTTCGAAATTTAGGTAACTACAAGCTTTTACAAATAATAATGACTGATGAATAATTTCAGCAGTAGGCATGTTAAACCTTATAAATTTTGAAATCTCATTTCTAATATTAAAAACATTTACTATACCTTGGAAATCAATTCTATTATAAAGGATTTGGCTATTTTCAAAAGTGTTTTTGTTAATTTTATAATAAGCTTCTAACTCATTGATATTATTGAGTGAATCTGGCACAAGTATACCTGAATCATTGGCTATTATAGCCGTTTTAGACTTATACGCAGGTAGAAAATCATCTGTTATTTCAGTAAATTCTTTTAAATCATTATAACTCATGTCTAAAAAAGAAATCAACTTATTACTGTATGTCTTAACTGATACTATTCTATTAATTTGTTCATCAGCTAGAACTGAAATCATTTGATTTTGCGCAATTACTAAATAATATTTGTAGCGAAAATTACTTTCAGCGCTATAGTCACTATCTATGTAGTGTTTAATATCTAATGATAATTTATTTTCAGTTTGCATGAGCTAGACTTACATTCGCAAAATATTTTATTTTAACCATAAACGTAAATAAATTTTTAAAATTATGATAGAAAACCTTGATTGGAAACCTTTATACCCTGATTTTGAACAAAAAATAGTAGAAAAATCAAGGGGAAACCTTTTTATGCAAGATGTTGGTTTTTATTTTAATAAGATAGAACCAGGCTATATTGAAATGCATTTGACTTTAGAAAAAAAACATTTACAACAAATGGGATTTGTTCATGGTGGTGTTACCGCTACTATGGCCGATATAACTACTGGATTTGCAGCTTTTACCTTAGTAAAAAAAGAACAATCAGTGGTAACAGTTGATTTAAAAGTAAATTACATAAACCCAGGAAAAGGCAATAAACTCATAGCTAAAGGGCATGTATATAAAGTTGGTAGTAAACTTATTTTTTGCAAATCAGAGATTTTTATTGAGCATGAAAACGGACTAACTCAAATAGCATTTGCTGATAGCATTATGGCAGTAATATCTGAATAACTACTCACTAATTTCTTTTAAAACAAATAAAACAACCACTTAAATAAATAAAAAAGCTACTTAAATTATTTTTTGTTTTGTATTCTCAATTTATTGATTTAACGTTGTGGTATGAAAAGAGAAATAATAAACTGCTACAAAAAAAATGGAAAAGCCTCAATTTTACCATTGATGGTTTATACGATTTTATCTGGCCCACTTGTTTTAATTTATGCAATAACTTGGCTTTTAAAACCTATTGAACCAATTAATATTAACGAATTGGACTCATTAAATTTTTAGAAAAAAATACTTTTTAGAAGACATTTCACAAAGACATGTTAATATTGAAGAAATTAACATGTTAACCACATTTTTTTTTGGCTTAACATTGCGTTATGAAAAACAAAATTTCTAGCATTTATAATTCACTAGGTTTGTTAAGCATTATACCAATATTTGTTTATATTATTTTGCTAGCGCCAAGTACAATTATTTTTTTCTTTACATGGTTGTTATCACCTTTGCAAACCGAATCATTTAAAGAATTAGAAAATCTTGAATTAATTTAATTAAGATGAAGGCCAAAAAAAAGACGTTAACTAAAAGCTAACGTCTTTTTTTATGAAATGAATTTAAAAACTATGCTTCTAAATCTTGAATATCTAACATACCAATTGGTTTACCATTTTCAGTAACCAAAATAGTATCAACTTTAGTTGATTTGAATAAGCCAGCAGCTTCGTTTAATAAAGCACCACCTTCAATAGCGATTGGTTGGTTGTAAGTAAAATCGCCAATGTTTTTGCTTAATACATCTCTACCTGCTTCTGTTAATTTTCTGCGTAAATCGCCATCGGTAAATACACCTTTTAAGCTTCCATCAGCATTAACAACTGTAATGGCACCAAAGCCATACTCAGTCATTTTAACAATAGCTTCTGCTAAATTAGTATTACCGTCAACAATTGGATTGATACCATTTAAAGCTTCTTTAACTCTTACAGTCATTAAGCGAGTATCTTGAATAAACTGATCAGTTCCTACTGTTGTAAAATGATTTTCAGTTAATTGTTTCATTATTTTTAATGGAACAGTAATGGTATGAACACCTAAGTTTAAAGCATTACGAATATGCTCCATAGTACGAACCGATGAGAACATCACTTTGGTATTGTAACCATAATGATCAACTGCTTCAACAATTTGCGCTACTAAATCTAAAGCATCATGTCCTTGATCTTGTAAACGTCCAACCAACGGGCAAACATAAGTAGCGCCAGCCTGCATAGCCATATAAGCTTGTTGTAAAGTATAAACCAAATGTACATTTACCATCATTCCATGGTCGCGTAACATTTTACAAGCTCTAACACCTTCTAACGAAACAGGAATTTTAAATACCGTTTTATTAATATCTAATCCTAAATCTAATTGGCGTTGAGCCTCTTTTAAAATATCTTCCGCTGTATCGCCCAAAGCTTCAATTTGAAGCACAGGTACTATTTTTGAAAGTTTTACAATCATGCCATCAATGTCGGTAATACCTTCACGTTGCATAAATGTAGGAGTGGTAGTTAAACCATTTAAAAAGCCTAATTTAAAGCCTTCTTCAATCTCTTTAAGATTGGCTGAGTCTAAATATAATTCCATGAATTTTTGTTTTATTTCTTTGTTTCTTTTACAAGCAATAACATAAATTAAATTAATTATTCCAATTTATATTTTGCTGAATACTTTTAATTTATAATTCCTTTTCACTAAATAATCCATCTTCAAAAGTGAAGATGGATTTAAAGAAAAAAATATCCTTTTTATACTGATTTTGGACGGTAAGTGGTTTTTGAAGCTCCCGCGCCTTTTGTACTCGTTTTAGGCGTAGTATTTTTAGGTAATGTTGCTTTAGGAGTTGCTGTTTTTTTAGCTACTGCTTTTTTAGGTTTTTCTTCTTTTGCTTCTACTTCTACCTCACTTGAGTTTTCAACCGCTTCTGTTTTTTCTTCATCCATTAATTTAGAAAAATCCAAAACATCTTTCAAAGCATTGAACCAAGTAAAAAACTTCTTAATATCGCTATCATACACGCGTTCGCTATCTAACTGAATCAAATCAACTAAAAATTTACGCTGGGTTTTTGCATCATCTTTTGCAGTTGGAACACCAGTTGCTGTATGCGCTTTATACAAAACTTCCGATAATTTCATATCACCGCTTAAAGTGTACATGCTAATATCTTCTAAAATACTTACTCTATCTTGGTAACCAGTAGCAAATTTTTTACCAGCACCAATTGTTTCTAAAATTAATCCATTTTTTGTGCGACCAATAATTTTGTGTAATCCACCTTGGCCTGATACAGCTACAATATCTTTTAATTCCATTAAATCTTTTAAATTTTTATTGGGCGAAAGTACCGAATTATTTATTAATAGTAACATATTATGAAAAGGATTTTTTTTGAACGCTTAATTACCTATTTAAAAAACTGTTAACAACTGTATTATAAATAAGTAAAAAATATTTTCTACAAAAATTTTTCTGAAACATATTTTTTGTTATCATTGCAGCCCAATTCAATGCCCGGATGGCGGAATTGGTAGACGCACTAGTCTCAAACACTAGCGAGAAATCGTGCCGGTTCGACTCCGGCTCCGGGTACCAAAAAGGCTGTAGACCCCAGTAAAATAAGGGCTTCACAAAAAGCGTTGACAAAACCGTAGACAAATAAAATTTCTACGGTTTTTTTATTTATTTCAATTTCCAGTTTTCCCACTTGTCTTTAATTTCTTCGCTAACTAAAAATTCAGGGTCTTGAGGTTTAATTGTTCTGGTTGATTCGAGCGAAACTTCTCTTTTAAGGTAATTGTATAAATCTAAATATTTTGTTTCACCTTTGGTTTCTTGTAAATTTTTTAATAAAAAGTAGGTAAACATACCATGTTTTTGCTCACGGTATGGCAAAGCAGTTTGCTCACTCCCACTTGCACTGAACACAATCATGTTTCCTTGAGCAATTACTGTTTTTGGTTTTATTCTTGCCGTTCTAGCTGCTAATAATCCTGCATTTCTACCCTCACCTGTAAAACAAGCATCCAAATACATAGTAATGCGCTTTGCGTTGGTTTTTGCAAGAGTTTCAGTTATGTCTGATAACTTTATAGCGGAGTTAATATTACTAACGCTTACATCAACTGGCATTAAGTATGGAATTTTACTCACTTCATCTGGATATCCATGTCCTGCATAATAAAACACAATTTCGCTTTCCTTGGCCTCTATTCTTTTAAATATTTCCACCAATCTGTTAATATTTTGTTTCATTTCACTTGCTGTAGCATCGGTGATTAGAAAAACATTTTTGTTTTCGAAGCCTAATGTTTGAACTAAATATTCTTTAAAAATTAGCGCATCAGCACTGGCAAAAGCAACATTTGATTCGCTTGATAAATTACTTTGGCGACTAGAATAATCTTCATTACCAATAACAATAGCATATTTGTTCGAGAATTTTTCCTTTGAAATAGGAATATTTATATCAACATCAGATTTAAGTAAAGCTGGTTTTATTTTATCATTTAACGTAACATCACCATAGAAGTTAGTAGATTTCTTCGAGAAATCTTGGTTTACACTTACCAGTACTTTTTTATTTTCAGCAAATTTCTTCCAACTTTCAGTAACTAATATTTCTATTGGAATAATAGAATCTTTAAACTCACTGTTATATGTAAATTCATAAATTAAAGTTTGGTGCTCACCAGATTTTAAACCATCAAACTGAAACTTTTGTTCGCTGATGCTAAAAACTCCAATTGGATTTAAAAAATCAATAGTAACGTCTTTCGCATTACCTTGACCATTGTTTTGAATGTTAGCGGTTAAAGTAATTTTTTCACCTTTCTTAGCTTTTCCACCTTTTTCCAAAGTTACATAAAAATCTACAATTTGAAGTTTTGGAGCTAGGAATTTTTTAGTGGTA
>CANHVU010000036.1 GCA_947464275.1 Bacteroidota bacterium | reverse complement strand
TATCCACCAGCACCTCCCGAAGGAGTAACTGAAGCTGAACCGTTAGATCCTCCATTACAAGACACATTTGTTTGTGCAGCAGTTGCCGTACTGATAGTCGTTGGCTGTGTAATTGTAAAGTTTCTTGTAGCTGTACATGCGTTTGCATCAGTTACTGTTACGGTATATGTTCCTGCACTTAATCCGGTTGCTGTAGCTGCTGTTCCAACAGATGGAGACCATGAGTATGAATATCCACCAGCACCTCCCGAAGGGGTAACTGAAGCCGAACCGTTAGATCCTCCATTACAAGATACATTGGTTTGAGCAGCAGTTGCTGTACTGATAGCCGTTGGTTGGGTAATTGTAAAATCACGAGTTGTCGAACAACCCACATTATCTGTTACAGTACAGGTCCAAACTCCAGGGGTCAAACCAGTAACAGAAACTGTTCCATCACCCGTTGGAGTTCCAGGGGTCCAGTTGTAAGTGTAAGGTGCAGTTCCTCCAGTTGCAGCATTTACCGTTGCAGCACCAGTTGAACCACCATTACAAGCAACGTTGGTTTGAGATGCTGCAGTTAATACTACGTTACATGCAGGTGATTCAAATAATCTAAAATTGTCTACCGCAATTTCTTGAGACGCGGTAGCATTCACATGACAATTAAAGCGGATATCTAAAGTAGTTCCTGTCCCGGATATTAATGCTGTTAATTCTGTAAAAGCATAACTTAAGGCTGTTCCATCTCCTAATAAATTGCCGTCAGTATCTACACTAAATGTATTGGAGCTATTAGCGTTATTTGAATATATTCCAATAGCTTTTGTCCATGCCCCTCCATTAATTCTATACTCTATTGCCATAAAATCCTGGGCAGTACCCCAGTCTGTTCCTTGATAACTACCATTAAATTGATTACAAGCAAAAAGACCTTTAAAGGACAGTCCAGATTTTCCAGTAATATTAATACCGGTCCAGGTTAATTGTTGATTGGCAGAAATAGAAGCGTTAGTACAGGTTGGTCCTCTGTCAATATCTTCGGCTGCAAAAAATTTGGTACCTTGAAATCCAGAATAGGTTCCACTTTGTAAAGCAATTCCAGCTAGTGCAGTTCTAAAAAAATACGAAGTTGCTGGACTGCTACAAGAAAATTCAGCAATTGATGGTGTTCTAGTTCCTGCACTTGGAGCTCCGGTATCCTCGAAGTTATCGCTCCAAAATTGCGTTTGTGCATTTCCCTCCCTATAAAAGAGGCAAAGCAACATAGTTAAAATTAAAGTAAAGTTTTTTTTCATAATCATCTTGTTTTAAATTAATTCGTTGTTTTTAAATGTTAGTTGTATTCCTTTGCGATTTTGCTGTATTAAAAATGGTGCCTAACAGCAGCACAAACATTACACTTCTAAGATAGGAAAGTTGTACTAGTTTTACCATAATTTAATTATAGTTTTTTGATTTTGATAATTGAGTTTAATTCCGTAATTGTTGGGTTTAAGACGTTTGTTATCAGTATTAATTATAATATAAAATATTTTTATAATGGAATAATATCTTATTAGGAAGTTATTCTCGAATTTTCAAAATTTTTAACTACTTTTCTAATAACTTCTTTCCGCAGGCAAATTTTAAATTAATACCAGTTATTTAATTTTTGTTTGTTAATGTTTGAAAATTTAAATAATGGTTTGAATCTAGATTATGAAGAAAATGGCTTCTTAAATAAAATAATTTAAACTTTATTTTTTACTAAAATAAAACAAATATTTTGTTTTATTTCTAATATTTTGTTATTTTTTTGATAAATAATACAATAAAAATATAAATTATTGAAAATCAATTGATATTTAATAAATCCCAATTGTTTAGTTTACAAAACTATTTGCAGAAATTTTAAATAATAATAATAAAACACAAGTTTATGTGTTTCCAAATCCTAGCCAAGGTTTGGTTAATATTCAAAGTAAAGAGTCTATTACTCAATTAACAGTTACTAATTTTAACGGGAAAACGGTAATGGAGTTGAATAACTTAAATACAAATAATTTTCCTTTATACATTATTCATTTAAACCAAGGAGTTTATTTTATTAATGGAGTTACAAACCAAAGTACGTTTGTACAAAAAATAGTATTAAGTAGCTAGTAAAAAATAAGTTATTAAAAAAGAGAAAGGCTGCTAAATTAATTTAGCAGCCTTTCTCTTTAATATTCTATTTATTATAAATTATTTTAACTCAAACTCTGTTGCTCCAATTCTAAATCCATCAGAAAACAATTCAGCTTTGTATTTACCAACTGCAAATTCAGAGCCTTTTGCCCAATAAATAACAACGTCTTGTGCTTCTTGAGTAAACTCAATAATTTTCTTTTGTGTGTATAAAGATTCTTCACCTTGATACTTAAAAGTGGCAGTACCTGTGGCTTGGTTATATAATGTGGTACCATCTTGCATAGTCAATTTTAAATAAATCTCCTTGTTTCCTTTTTCCGCCACATAGTTTTCAGCAATTTTAAATACAAGTTTAACTTGTTCTGCTTGCTTAGCTTTCATTGTTTCTTTTTCTTTACCATTGCTTCGCATTTTAATTCCGGTAACTAAAATAGCGGAGGTATTTAATTTAGCACCAATAGCTACTTTGTTTTTTAAACCAGCATTTTCCATACTTAGGTTTTCATTAAAGCGCTTTTGTGAACTAATATTTCCTTTTAAATTATCGTTTTCACGGTTAAGCATTACAATTTGACCTGAAAGAGAGTCAATTTGAGTTATGTATTTTCTTTTGTAATAGCGTAATTGTTCAATTTCTTCCAATGCTTTATCCAAATCATTTTTACTTACTTTATCTTGCGCTAGCAAACGTTTTATTCTATCAGCGTAAACTTTAAGATCACTATCTTTTTGACTTACAAGGCTATCTAATGAAGCATTTTGCCCTTTATAACTTTCAAGTTCACTTGTGGTTATTTTCAATAAAGAGTCTAATGAACTTTTAGCCTCTTTTGTATCAAACAATACTTCTTCGGTTATTGCCAATTTTTGGTCAGTTTTGAAGTAATTATAAATAAAAAAACCATTTAAAACAGTTAAGATAGCTACTAATGCCCAAGGTAGTATTATTGCAACGCGATTACGTTTTTCCTTATTTTCTTCCATTGTTTGCAAAAATATAAAAAAAATGATTTAAAAGTGATTTGTGGTTAAATTATCAATAACTAATTGGAAATTTGATGAATTAGCTTAGAGAAATATGCTGCGCTATGCTGTAATCTACTTCCATACCAACTAAATAATTCGCCATCCACTAAATATATTTTTGACTTTGGTAAGAGCTTTTGTAATTCTTCAATATGTTTAAGGTTAAATGGATAAGGCTCGCTTGACAATAAAATAATTTCTGGATTTTTCTCTATCAAATCACTATTGATTAATTCAGGGTAACGCCCAGAATTATTTTCAAATACATTTTCAAAGCCAAGTTTCAGGAGCAAATCGTTTATAAAAGTATTTTTTCCAGCCACCATGTATGGATCTCGCCAAATGAAGTATGCTACCTTCGGCTTGATATTATGAACGGGTAAATTTTTAGCTAATTTACTAAAACCAGTATTAATGTTTCCCATTATTTTTTCAGCAACGCCTTTTTTGTTGGTTATTTCACCAATTTTTTGAATCATTTCTAATGAATCGGAAAGTGTATAAATATCGCTCATCCAAACTGTTGCGTTTTGCATTAAATATTCAATTTGCTGTTGCTCGTTTTCTTCTTTATTTCCAATTATTAAATCAGGCTGCAATGCTAATATTAACTCTAACTTAAGTTTTTTTGTACCTCCAATAATTGTTTTTGTTTTATGTTTGTCTGCGGGATGAATACAAAATAGTGTTTGGCCTACCACACAATCGTTGAGGCCTAAATCATACAATAATTCTGTTTGCGAGGGTACTAATGATACAATTCGTTTAGGAGGACTGTCTATTTTCACTTCCCTATGCATTTGATCAATAAATATTTTTGAAGTCATATTCTTTAATATGGAAAATACAGTTGTTTATTGCAAAGTAAGTTAATAAAAGTATTTTTGTTAAATATACATCTTGAAAATACTTACTAAAATATTTTTAACAGCATTGTTTTTTATGGCCATGGTGCTGCCAAGGTTTAATGGAAATCAGTTGTTGGTAAAACAAGAACCATACGATTTAAAATATTTTAAAGCCTATGTTGAATATTTTAGAGACCAACCATTAACGGCACCATTAAGACCTGCCACCAATTGGCGTTTTTTAGTTCCATATTTAGCCAGTAAAATTCCATTTGATTCAGTTACTTCAATTAATTTGGTTAATTGTGTTTTTCTGATTTTGGCACTAGGAGTATACTATAAAACGTTAAAATTATTGAAAATCGAACATAATAAAATTTGGCATAGCTTATGGCTTTTTATTCTTTCATTTCCCATGTTTTATTATTCTACGATAGGTTATGTAGATGCTTCATTGTTCTTTTTCGTAGCCTTAAGTATTTACTTTACAATCATAAATAAACCCGGATTATTCTTATTGTCAATTTTATTGGGTTTGTGTGTAAAAGAAACAATAGCCATAGCCATTCCTTTCTATTTGTTTTACCATTTAAAAAGGGATAGAAAAAAAGCAATTTACACATCAATAATCACTCTTATTAGCTTTATGATTTTATTTTATCTAATAAAAAAGACAGCTCCTGTAAGTGTTGAAGGAAGTGAAAATAATTTTTGGAAATTTGACTTGAACAATATGAAAAATAATTTTTTCAGAATTAACACTTGGTTAAGTTTTATATTAACCTTTGGACTCCTAGGCTTATTGGTATTGTTAGAATTAAGAAAATTAAGTATTTATAAAATGTTTAGTAATCAATTGATTTTATCTTCTATAGTTTGTATTGGGGGTGCATTTTTTTTCTACTCGCTTTCTTACCTTTCCACTGTGGCAGATGGCAGGATAATTTGGTTAACTTATTTTTACCTAATAATAATTTGGCAAACCTCTAAAACCATTAATTCAAAGCAAACCAACTAATTTTACATTCTTGGTCGCCAAGCTATTTCTGATGCGCCAGAATCAATAACAATTTTGCGTGAAAGCATAAATAAATAGTCACTTAATCTATTTAAGTATATAGTTACGATTGGATTTACTTCAGACTCGGTAGCTAAATGCACAACCAAACGTTCTGCTCTACGGCAAATGCAACGTGCCACATGACAATGAGATGCTAACATATTGCCACCGGGCAAAATAAAACTTTTTAATTCAGGCAAAGTTTTATCCATTTTGTCCATTTCGCTTTCTAAAAGTTCAATATCTTTATCATAAATATCAGGTACTTTCATTTTACTTTTATTAGGCTCACTAGCTAATAAACTTCCAATGGTAAAAAGTCTATCTTGAATCTCAGCTAGAATAGCATTTACTTCTTTATTGTTGTAGCTATCTTTTATTAAACCGATATATGAATTTAATTCGTCAATAGTTCCATAACTTTCTATCCTTATATGAAATTTAGGAACTCTTACTCCTCCAATTAATGAAGTTTGCCCTGCATCACCTGTTTTGGTATATATTTTAAAAGACATTTTTGTTATAATTTGTTAGCAATATAATTACACAAAGAAACACATTATTCAATTTGTTTTAATTTATTAATGTTAATAATTTTCTAATTGACACTTAGTTAAATAAAATCACAAATTTTAGAACTAAGTGAATTTTTAAAATTCAATTTGAATAAAAAGCATTACTATTGCGAATAATTTAAAAAACTGGGCAATAGTAAACAGTTGTTTGTAAGTAAAATAAGGGAAAAAGAAATAATTACAATTTTTTTTACAATTTTTTTTGCAAGTGTTTGTTATTTTAAACATTATGATTTACTTTTGCCACCCCTAAAAAAAAGAATAAAGCTGTGGATTCATTGAGTTACAAAACAATTTCGGCAAACAAAGCTACCGTTAATAAAGACTGGTATGTATTTGACGCTGAGGGACAAACGGTAGGCCGTTTCTCTACAAGATTAGCAAATATGTTGCGTGGAAAGAATAAAACTAACTTTACACCAAATGTTGATTGCGGAGATAATATTATAGTTATTAATGCTAGTAAAGTTCGTTTTACTGGTAATAAACTAAACGATAAAGAATACAAATTCTACTCTGGACATCCAGGTGGATTAAGAACAGAAACTGCTAAGCAGTTACTAGTTCGTAGACCAACTTACGTAGTAGAACATGCAATTAAAGGTATGTTACCTAAAAACAAATTAGGTGCGGAATTATTCCGTAACTTATATGTTTATGAAGGTGCTGAACATCCGCATGCTGCTCAACAACCAAAAGATCTTAAATTTTAATAATGGAAGTGAATAACGCACTAGGAAGAAGAAAAACTGCTGTTGCTCGAGTGTACCTATCAGTAGGAACGGGCAATGTAACGGTAAACGGTAAAGATGTTAAAGAATACTTTCCTTCAATTGTAATGCAAAATGCTGCCTTGAAACCATTCGAGGTTACCAACACTGTTGGTCAGTATGATGTAAAAGTACATGTGAACGGTGGTGGAACATCAGGCCAATCCGAAGCAGTTAGTTTAGGAATTACAAGAGCGCTTGTAAAATTCGATGCTGAACTGAAACCTGCTTTAAAAGCAGTTGGTTTAACTACACGTGATCCAAGAATGGTTGAACGTAAAAAACCAGGTCAGAAAAAAGCTCGTAAGCGTTTCCAATTTGTTAAACGTTAATCAAAAGGTACACAAAAAATGGCAAAAATTACTCAAGAAGAATTATTGGAGGCTGGTGTACACTTTGGTCACCTTACTCGCAAGTGGAGCCCTAAAATGGCACCGTATATTTTCATGGAAAAGAACGGTATTCACTTAATAGATTTAAATAAAACTGCAGTTAAATTAGAAGAAGCTGCTCATGCTTTAAAAAATATTATCCGTTCTGGTCGCAAAGTAATGTTTGTGGCTACTAAAAAACAGGCTAAAGAAATTATTGAAGCAGAAGCAAAACGCGTAAACATGCCCTACGTTACCGAGCGTTGGTTAGGTGGTATGTTAACTAACTTCCAAACTGTACGTAAATCTATCAAAAAAATGCAAACCATTGAAAAAATGGGTATTGATGGTACTTATACTAACATCAATAAAAAAGAGCGTTTAATGTTAGATAGAGAAAAAGAAAAATTAACTCGTTTAGTTGGTGGTATTGCTGATATGAATCGTACTCCTGCTGCATTAATTATAGTTGATGCAAAAAGAGAACATTTAGCAGTAGCAGAAGCTATGCGTTTGAATATTCCAACATTTGCTTTAGTTGATACCAATACTGATCCAAACAATATTGATTATCCAATTCCTGCAAATGATGATGCGGCTAAATCAATCGCTTTAATCACAAAATACTTAACCGATGCAATCGTTGAAGGTATGGCTGAACGCAAAAGTGATAAAGAAAAAGAAAGTGATAAAGAAACGGTAGCAGTTGAAGCAACAACAGAAGCTTAATTTATTACACTTTTATAATAAAATATAGGGAAAAGAGAATTTGAACTTAGGTTCAAATTCTCTTTTTTACAAATTGGAAATAGCTAATTTTTACTTTTAATTAATATTTCCTCAATTTTTAGAAAACATAAATAATTAAATAAAAAAAATAATATGTCGATTACAGCAGCAGATGTAAACAAATTGCGCCAAATGACTGGTGCAGGTATGATGGATTGTAAAAAAGCTTTAACCGAAACTAACGGTGATTTTGAAGCAGCAGTCGATTTTTTACGTAAAAAAGGAGCTAAAGTTTCTGCAGCTCGCGCAGATAGAGATGCTAAAGAAGGTGCAGTTATTGCCAAAACTTCTTCAGATAATAAATTAGGTGTTATTATTCAATTAACTTGCGAAACCGATTTCGTTGCTAAAAACGAAGATTTCGTTGCTTTTGCAAACCAAATTGCTGATTTAGCTTTAACTAATAAATGTGCTAATGTTGATGCTTTAAAAGCTATTACAATTGATGGTTTACCTTTATCAGAAAAATTAATTGAACAAGTTGGTAAAATTGGTGAAAAAATTGATGTAATCAATTACGTAATCATGGAAGGCGATAATATTGTTCCTTACATCCACGGTGCAAATCGCTTAGGTGTTTTGGTTGCATTAAATAATGCTGCTAATGATGCTAATTTTGTTGCAGGTAAAGATGTTGCTATGCAAATTGCTGCAATGAACCCAATTGCTTTAGACAAAGATGGCGTTGATGCTTCTATTGTTGAACGTGAAATTCAAATTGGAAAAGAACAAGCAGCAGCTGAAGGTAAGCCAGAAGCAATGTTAGAAAAAATTGCACAAGGTAAATTAAGTAAGTTCTACAAAGAAAATACTTTATTGAACCAAGAGTTCGTAAAGGATAGTTCAAAAACTATTGCACAAATGTTAGATGGTGTAGAAAAAGGCTTAACCGTTACCGCATTTAAGCGTGTAGCACTTGGTTAATAAAATCTTTAAAAGTCCCTCACAAGGGACTTTTTTTTTGTGCTAATATTGCACATAATAAATTATTGTTAATTTTTTAAAATAACTAAAATGAAATACAAACGCGTACTCCTAAAATTAAGTGGTGAAGCCTTAATGGGCGATCAACAATATGGTATTGATCCTAAAATACTTGAGCAATACGCTCGTGAAGTTAAACGTGTAGTTGACATGGGTGTGGAAGTTGCTGTTGTTATTGGTGGTGGAAATATTTTTAGAGGTGTTCAAGGTGTATCGGGGGGAATTGTAGATAGAGCACAAGGTGATTATATGGGCATGTTGGCTACGGTAATTAATGCCATGGCCTTGCAAGGTGCTTTCGAAAAATATGGTTTAAAAACTCGTTTGCTTTCTGCTATTAAAATGGAGCAAATTAGTGAGCCTTTTATCCGGAGAAGAGCAATTAGACACTTAGAAAAAGGCCGCGTTGTTATTTTTGGTGCGGGTACTGGTAATCCATATTTCACTACCGATTCTGCTGCTTCATTAAGAGCAGTTGAAGTTGGAGCGGAATTGGTTTTAAAAGGAACACGCGTTGATGGTATTTATACCGCAGACCCTGAAAAAGATAAAAATGCAACACGTTTTGAAACTATCAGTTACCAAGAAGTGTATGAGCGTGGTTTAAATGTAATGGATATGACTGCCATTACTCTTTGCCAAGAAAATAAATTAGCGATTGTGGTTTTTGATATGAACAAAGAAGGAAATTTCTTGAAAGTATGTGAAGGCGATAATTCTGTTGGTACTTTAGTTTGCTAAATTTTATTAAAAAAAACAAAAATGTATTCTGAATTGCTATCTGATTTGCAAAATGGAAATAAACGTGCTTTAGCACGTGCTATTTCATTGGTAGAAAACGATAGCAAAGGATACGAATCGCTCCTCGAAAATTTAAAGTTTAATAAAAAAGTTCCTTTAATTGGCATTACTGGCCCTCCAGGTGCAGGTAAAAGTACTTTAATCAATGCTTTTGCCAAACATTTATTAGATCAAAATAAAAAGGTAGCTATCATCGCCATCGACCCAAGTTCTCCTTTTAACAAAGGTTCATTAATGGGCGATCGGTTGAGAATGAGCGAACATTTTTTAAATCCAAATATTTTTATTAGAAGCATGGCCAGCCGAGGTAGTTTGGGTGGCCTTGCTCCTAAAATTTTTGAAGTAGCCGATTTAATTCGTGCTGCCCAGTTCGATTACGTTATAATAGAAACTGTTGGTGTGGGGCAAAGCGAGGTAGAAATAGCTAGTTTAGCTGATACTACAGTTCTAGTATTAGTACCAGAAGCTGGTGATGAGATACAAACCATAAAAAGTGGCGTGATGGAAATTGCCGATGTATTTGTGTTAAATAAATCGGATAGGAGTGGAGCAGATACTTTTTATAAAAATCTTTGTGCTTTAACCCATAGTCATGCTTCAAATGATTGGGAAAGTCCTGTTGTTAAAACCATAGCACATAAGTACGAAGGGTTACAAAACCTACAAGATGCTATTGAAAAACATCAAGCTTCAAATAATTTATCGGATAAAAAGAATTTACTTTTGGCTGAAAAAGCCATAATGTTAATCAAAAACCAACGAGTTAAAGATATTGTTTTTGAAAATATTTTTAATGATTTGAAAGAAATTAGCAATCAGCAAAACTTTAATATCTATCGCTATGTTAAAAAATATACAACATAGTTTTATTAAATGAATATAGCAATTTTAAGTGGCTCTGCAAGGGCAAATAACAATACTTTAAGGGTTGCGAAAGCAATTAAGTTATACCTTGAAAGTAATCAACATCAAGCCAATATTATTGATTTTACCCACTACGATTTACCTTTAATAAATCAAGGAACTATTAATAGTAATAGCCTTTCTTCGTTTCAAATGGAATTAATTTCTAATTGGCGTAATGCGGATTTGGTAATCACCATTTCGCCAGAATACAATTGGAGTTCAACACCCGAATTATTGAACATGTACAATGCATTAGGTGTTCGCGATTTTATGGATTTATTTAATGAGAAAGCCTTTGCATTTGTTGGTGTATCAACTGGAAAAGGAGGTAAAATGCCTTGTTTGCAGTTAATTCAAGTAGTAGGGAAATTGGTTAGTTTTAGCAATAGCCAATCGTTGATTTCTCCTAAAATTTTCGAATCTCATTTCACTAAAGAAGTATTAGACGAAAGTGGAATATCTCAAGGTAATGTCCTTTTTGATAAAGGTATTGTAGATTTTATAGATTATAATTTAAAAGTAGCCACAAGGTGGAAAAAACAGGCCTAATTTAGAAACGTTTACATTTACATATTGATAAAATAAACCATTCAATTTTGCCCAATAAAAAATCCGAACCATTTACATGATTCGGATTTTTTATTTTATTGTAATATTATTTTCTACCTTTTTTAGTTTGGCTACCTAATCTATCCATTACGCAACGGAAACCAATTGTAGCAGTAGCTTGTTCTTGGTCTAGATATCTTCTGTTACCTGGACTTAACCAATAAGCTCTATCATTCCAACTTCCACCTTTATAAACCCTTGCAGCATTATCAATTAATGAAGTAACTCCGTACTCATATTTTTGATCAATATCACCATTATAGTTTAACTCATCCTTGAAACCAATATTATCAGATTTTTTGTAGTTACGTCTTTTAATATTTTCTGCTTCAGTTACATCTCTATATTTTATTCTACCTAAACTATCTTTTTCAGTAACATTTCCATCAGCATCTCTCTCTTGAGTTTGATATACGTTACCTCTAAATGAGTTTAAATCACTGTTGTCTTCTAATGATAGTGGACGGTAAACATCCATTACCCATTCGCTAACATTACCTGCCATATGGTATAAACCAAAGTCATTAGGTATATAAAAATTATCTTTAACAGCTGATGTATATGATGAATTATCGTTCAAATTACCAGCAATACCTTTGTAATCACCTCTTCCTCTTACATAATTAGCATACATTCTACCGCGTGTTTTTTCAGTATCACTTCTACGAAGCGTTAATCCTGACCAAGGATAAACTTTTCTTGAATCAACATTTTCGTTATATGAGGCTGTTTTGTATGCAACACTTGCATACTCCCATTCTGATTCTGTTGGTAAACGATAGTTTGGTAACAAAATACCATCTTCCATTTTTACATCACGTTTTTTTCCACCTGGTGTATAATCTCTTAACTGTTTTTTGATATCAACGGGAGTTAAGCCTAATAAGTATGCTTCTGTGTTAAATGTTTCTTCGTTTTGCTTGTTAAGATTGCTATTTTTCATCAAACCTTCACGAATCATAATCATTTCGTTAACACGGTCTGTTCTCCATTTGCAATACTCAGTTGCTTGTAACCAACTAACACCTACTACTGGATAATCACGGTAAGCAGGGTAACGTAAATAATAATTAACCATTGGTTCATTGTATGAAAGTTTACTTCTCCATACTAATGTATCAGGTAAAGCCTTTTGAGCAATAATTGGATTTTCAGCACCATAAGCTCTATTCAACCAATATACATATTCTAAATATTGTAAGTTAGTTACCTCGGTTTCATCCATGTAGAAACTATTTACAGTTTCACGTCTTTTTAAATTATTTCTATCATAAGTTACATCTTGTTCAGATGCACCCATAACAAAAGTTCCACCTTCAATAAACACTAAACCTGGTCCAGTTTCTTGTTCTTTGAATTTGTGTTTTTCAAATCCACCCCATTTGGAGTCGTTATATTTCCAGCCAGTAGTGCTTGATTTTTGTGTACATGCTGAGAACAGCATTGTAGCTGCAAATGATGTAAACAATAATTGTTTTACTAATTTCATGGTTTTAGTTAATTACTTTAAAGTTTCCAAATATAACGGAAATTGGGAATTATATGTATAAAAAAAATATTTTTTTTGATGAATTCAAATAATCAGTCAAATAATCTTTAAATCGATTAAAGGTCTGGACACTTTATAGGTTTTCCCATTCTGCTTCTAGAACTTGTTGGTGTTTTAAAATCAAAACCTATTGATAACTCATGACTGCCAACTGTAGCTGTTCTTGCATTCGAAATGGTTAAATCATAGCTATATCCAATCCTGAAATTTTTGAATCTTAACCCCGCTAGAAATATGATGGCATCTGCATTTCTACTCGTTTGTCTATACCACATTCCTACTGTTAATGTTTGTTTTTTTATGTAAGTACCAATATTTATTTGGTAAAAATCTCTTTGTTTCATAAACAAAACATTAGGCGATAAATATATTTTATTAGTTTCAAATCGAGCATTATTTAAAGGAATATTTGCTCCAGTATGAATGGTATATCTTCGAGGTAAAATATATGCTTGGCCTGTATTATCTGTTAAAATAAATGATTGATTGGGTTCTATAAGGTTGTGAGATGCAATACCAGCATAAAAATATTCATTATAAACGAGTGCACCTGCCGAAAAATTGGGGAATGTTCTTATTTCGCTTGGACTTATTTCGGCTGATGGTTTACCCGTATATCCAAGTACTGGATCTAACTGATCTCCAAAAATAAATTTATTAAAATCGTATGAGCGTTGTCTTATTTCTGCCAAAATGCCAAAATTGGCATTCCAATTTCTATTTATTGATAGATTATAAGCATATACGCCTCCGATATTGATTGCAGTTAAATAGCCATCGCCTGCCTGATCTGTTGAAGCTAAAAATCCTAAACCACTTTGCATACTTGGTATGTATGCATCAAGTGAAGCAACTGCTGTTCTATAAGTTTTGTTTAATCCTGTATATTGATTTCGAGCATTAGCAGTAAATCTAATTTTTTTTGCAGCACCTGCAAAAGCAGGATTAGTGTAAATGGGTGATGCATAAAACTGGCTCAGTTGCGGGTCTTGAGCCATTATCTTGTTTGAAAATAATATAATCAAACAAAATACAATTGTTTTATCCATAAAGTATTTCATACTTCGAATATATTAAAATTCAGGACAAGTCATTGGTCTTGGATTTCTACGTCTTACTTTTTTACGCAATTCAAACGCTAATGATACCTCATATGAATTTGCAGCACCTGCCCTGGCAGTTGAAACTGTTCCATCGTACGAAAAGCCGATTTTCACTTTTTCTGTTCTTAAACCTACAATGGCAATAATGGCATCTGTGTTTACATTAGTTTGGCGTACATATAAACCACCAACAATAGTTCCTTTACTAATGTACATTCCAACATTTAACTGGCTTACTGTGTTGCCATTAAAACCCTGTTGCATATATATTACATTTGGGTATAAGTATGAAGAACGACCTTTAACTCTGCTTTCAATTATTGGAACCACAAATCCAACATGGCCAGTATATTTTCTATAAATTGGAGCCTCAACAACTTTATTGATGAATGCTTGATTAGGCTGGAAAATATTGTGTGTGGCAATTCCAAAATAAAAATTCTTGGTATAACCCAATAATCCGGCAGCAAAATTTGTAATATTAACTTGGCCTTCTTTATCTAAAAGCGGTTCAGCATCTTCAGGTTTTGTATAACCATTAATACCTAATTGCGAGCGCCACAATAATTTTGTAAAATCAACTGATTTTTGAAGGAAGCCTGCTTGAAGAGCCAAACGCATAGTGAATTTTCGAGAAACGGGAATTTGATATGAATAAGCAAGATTAGCACCTACCGTCCTTAATGTTCCAGTACCTTGTTCATCATAATGTGCTTGAATTCCAATACCTCCATTTATAGCTTCAAAATGTTCGTCATAGCTAGCATTCACTGTGGTAAATGATCCCGAAACAGATGGCCATTGATTACGAGTATTTAATACCAAACGACCAACTTTACTGGAGCCTGCAAAAGCAGGATTGATATAAACAGGACTTGCATAAAACTGCGAGAATTGTGGATCCTGAGCATATGCTCGCACACTTATTAACAGCGGTAATATGTATGTAAGTATTCTGCGCAGTGCAGCTTTTTTAAATGTCATTGTTTTTTAGGTTGTCGTTTGTAAAATATATGTTATTTAATAAAATATATAAGTGTTAAAATACTTTTTTAGTATGTTTGTTCGTTGTTTTTTTAGTCCAACAATTTTTCAATTATAATTAATTTCACATTTTATATGCAATTTTTATTCATCCAAATCAAAAAAAACATTAAAATCATATCTTTATTTTTATCCTTATTGTCTGTTAATCAGTCTTTTGGGTTGGTTATAAAAAAAAATGTAAAAATTGATTGGGGAACACCAAAAACTGCTAAAACAGGTGAAATTCGTACTTTTTTCAACAATGCTAGTTATCAAAATCAATTTGGACTATTACCAATTTATGAAAATAAGCTGGGCAAAAGTGGAACAAAAGTTTTAAAGGTTAATATTTCTGATTTAATTTTTGAAGAAGAAAAAAACGTAAATGATGATATTTTAAAAATAACAAATTCTGAAATTGAACTAAAGACTAATATTGTTTATGAACAAAGACAATCTTACTTATTTGTAAATTTTATTCCTTACATCAAGGAAAATGGTGTTGTAAAGCGACTTGTTTCTTGTAATTTAACCATTGAAACTAACGATATTTTTCAATTGCCAAAATATTTAGGAAAAACTAGTTATGCTTCTAATTCAGTTCTTTCTCAAGGAAACTGGTATAAAATAGCAATCATTAACAATGCTGTTCACAGAATTGATTATACTTTTCTGAAAAATTTAGGAATAAATATAGATGCCATTGACCCAAGAAACATTAAATTATATGGTAATGGTGCAGGAATGTTACCTGAAATGAATGCCGCATATAGGTATGACGATTTACAAGAAAATGCTATTTTGATTCAAGGGGAAGCTGATGGAAAATTTAATATGAATGATTATTTGTTATTTTATGGACAAAGCCAGCGAGAAGCTTGGGTTTTTGATAAAGTAAATAAATTGTATAACAATAAAATTAATATTTATTCAGATACTACTTATTACTACTTAAATGTTGGAAATACTGCTGGTAAAAGAGTCCAAACAATTGCCTCTAATACTGGTGAAAATTATACATCAAATACTTATGATGCTTTGGCTCATCATGAAGAAGATTTAGTGAATTTTGTAAAAACTGGGAAAAATTGGTATGGTGAAGATTTTAATCGTGAACCTCAACGAACATTCACCAATATTTTCAATGATATTGACACCAGTGTTGCTGTTATTTTTCAGTCGTCTGCAGCTGGTAGGTCATCCCAGTCAAATCGTTTTGATATTTCCATAAATGGAGCATCGATTCTGAATCATGTATTCAGTCCATTAAGTTTATCGTACGATCAAACTTATGCAGATGTAAATATTAAAACTGCCTCATTTAAAACAAATAGTAATAGATTTGATGTTACTTATAATTACAATGGACCAATTGCTCAAGGGGCAAATGGTTGGTTAGATTTTTATACTTTAAATGCAAGGTCTTTTTTGCGAAATAATGGTAAGCAGGTTTTATTTAGTGATAAATTATCTATTAATGCAGGTCAGATAACTCAGTTTAATATAGCAACCACCAGAAATTTAACTATTTGGGATGTTTCAAATCCAATACAAGTTTTTGCAGTTCAAGGCGATTATAACCCATCAAATCTACTGTTCAAATTTACTGTTAATACGGATAGTTTGCGTTGGTTCATGGCATTTGATGGAACTAGTTTTATCAAACCAATTGCCATTGGAAAAATTGCTAATCAAAATATTCATGGTTTAACAGCGGCTCAAGGTATCATCATTACACATCCTGATTTTCTTACCGAAGCAAATCGTTTGGCTGAATACCACAGTAAAAAACGTGGAATGAAAATTCATGTAATCAATGTAACCGATATATACAATGAGTTTAGCAGCGGAAGTCAAGATGTGAGTGCAATTAGAGATATGTTGCGTATGTTTTATAACAAATATACTTCACCTACCGACAAACTAAAGTATGTAACTTTAATAGGCCGCGCTAGCTACGATTACAAAGGTAATTGGTCAAAAACAAAAACGGGTTTTATCAATAGCAATTATATTCCCACATTCGAGAATATAGATGGTGCTGATCCTGGTTCATTTTGTACAGATGATTTTTTTGTATGTTTGGATGATAATGAAGGTAATCCCAATAATGGCGATTTGATGGATTTAGGAATAGGTAGATTTCCAATAAACAGCATAGAGCAGGCAAAAGCAATAGTTGATAAAGTAATTTATTACGAAACAAAGAGCAGTTATGGCGATTGGCGTAATAAATTAACTTTTATAACTGATGATGAATGGACTGATATTCCACTTAATTTTAATAAAGCTGCAGAAGGTTTTGCAAATACTTATATAAAACCCTTCAAAAAATTTAATATCAATAAAATTTATTCCAACTCTTATGAACCCCTAGCTACTGCAGGTGGTAAAAGATTTCCGCAAGTGAATACTGCAATTACCAATGCGGTAAATAAAGGCAGTTTAATCATTAATTATATTGGACATGGAGGTGAGGTAGGTTGGAGCGCGCGTAGAATTTTGAATGTGGATGAAATTAATTCATGGAATGTAAAAGATAATATGCCTTTATTAATGACCGCTACTTGCGAGTTCAGTAGATTTGATGACCCTGATAGATTAGCTGCTGGTGAATTGGCATTAATCAATCCCAATGGAGGGCCAATAGCCTTGTTCACAACTGTTAGGTTAGTTTATGCCAGCTACAATGATGACTTAAATGAAAAATTTAATAGTCAATTAGGATTAGATTCAAATGCCATTATGAAACCCAAAACTTTTGGTGAGTTAATGATGCAAACTAAAAATTTATTTGCCAATACAAATACCCGCAATTTTACCTTATTAGGCGACCCAATGCTTCCTTTGGCATTACCAAAATACAATGTTAAAACTATTTCTATCAATAATAAACCAATCAATAATTTTGCAGACACTATTAAAGCATTAAGTAAAGTTACTTTTATAGGTCATGTATTAGATGAGAACAATAATGTGATGTCTGGTTTTAATGGAATTGTTTATCCTACGGTATTTGACAAAGAATCGGAGTACCCAATTGTAGATAATGAAAAACCAATAAGTATTAATAGTTTTAAACTTCAAAATAATATTATTTATAAAGGATCGGCTACAGTAACCAATGGCGTTTTTACATTTAGTTTTATTGTTCCTAAAGATATTGATTACAAGTATGGTTTTGGTAAAGTTAGTTATTATGCCAATAGTGACACTGTGGATGCAAGTGGCTATGAAGGGAAAGCATTAATTGGTGGAACTTCTGATTCGGTTTGGGCCGATAATAAAGGGCCTGAAATTAAATTGTATATGAATGATGAGAAGTTTGTGAATGGTGGTTTGGTTCCTGAAAACTCCCTTTTTATTGCTAAAATATTTGATGAAAATGGAATTAATACCACTAGCCGAGGAGTAGGTAGAGATTTAAATGCGGTACTTAATAAAGAAAATACAAATACCATCATCATGAATGATTATTACCGTTCAGCATTAAATACTTACCAGTATGGAACGGTTAATTATAACTATAAAAAATTGCCACTTGGCATTAACAAAATTAAGTTTCAAGCCTACGATATTTTCAATAATATTGGAGAAGCAGAAGTGGAGTTTTTGGTAGCCAATGACAGTAAAGTTGCTTTGCAAAATGTGTTGAATTACCCTAATCCTTTTACTACCAAAACTTCATTTCATTTTGACCACAATAAAGCAGGTCAGGATATGCAAGTATTAGTTCAAATATTTACCGTAAGTGGTAAAATTGTAAAGTCAATTCAGCGTGATGTGACGGCTGCTAGCAGCCATTTTAGTGATATAGAATGGGATGGAAAAGACGATTATGGCGATGCAATTGGTAAAGGGGTTTATATTTATAAGGTAAAAGTTAAAGCAGCAGGAAAAACTGATGAAGCGTTTCAAAAATTAGTTATTTTAAATTAAATTTTTCAAAAAACTGTTTTGATTGAACATTATTTTTATATTTGAAAATACTAACAATGGAAAAAATTAAATATTACGTTGAAAAAAATGTGTTTGGAGTTTGTTCTTACCTTGGCGAACGCTTTGGTATTAGCTCAAATATAATACGTATGTATTTTATTTATACTTCATTCATTACAGCAGCTTCGCCTGTTTTATTGTATTTAATTTTAGCCTTTTGGCTAAACATAAAAAAATACATAAATCCCAAACGCAAAAGTACTTGGGAACTTTAATTTAGAACTTATTTTCTTTTTAATATATCAATTTAATTTGAATGAATAAACCACGTTTAATTTTCATTTTTTTATCTATTTATATTGTTGCGGCATTCAGTTGGTGGGGATTTGAACATTTTAGAAATAGCAATACTATCAACAATCTTGAAGTAGCAAACAGTAATTTAAGAGCTGAGGCTGATGAAATATTATGTTATAAAGCATCATCTGATATTTTTGAAGAAATTAGACAAGACAATTTTTTAGATACTATTCAAGCACAAAATTATTTTAAAGCTAATTACAAAACATTAGAATTGGTTTTTGTAGATACAATCAATCCTTTTAATGGCTATTTGATAAGACCAAAGCAAGATGCTTATATTAAGTTGCAAACTGAAATAGAGGCTGCCAATAAAAAGCTTAATCGAAAAAAATGGATGTATGCTGGCGAGGGTTTGGTAATGATAGCGTTGTTAATTTGGGGGATTTTGTGGGTATACAAGGTGTTCGAAAAAAGTATTGAACTGAATAAACAACAAAATAATTTTTTATTAGCTGTAACCCATGAACTCAAAACACCAATTGCTTCTATCAAACTTTATTTAGAAACACTCTTTAAGCGTGATTTAGATAAAGAGCAACAAAGTGTTATTTTAAAGAATTCAATTAACGACACCAATAGATTACGTGATTTAGTTGATAATTTACTGCTATCAGCGCAATTAGAAACTAAGCATTATGAGCCACTAATGGCAAAAGTAAATTTAAGCGAACTGGTAAATAGAATAGTAGATACTTATGCTAAACCAAGGAACTTAGAAACAAGGTTAATAAAAAATATTGAACAAGAAGTATACATTACTGGAGACGGTTTTGCACTTGAAAGCATAATTGTTAACCTTTTGAGTAATGCCGAAAAATACTCTGACCAAAACATTACAATTCTTTTAAAAAGCGATAATAAGCAAGTTGTTTTAAGTATTATAGATTTAGGTATAGGCATTGCCGAGGCTGATAAACAAAGGCTTTTTGATAAATTTTATAGAGTAGGAGCGGAGCAAACACGCAAATCAAAAGGCACGGGTTTAGGTCTATTTATTGTTAGAAAATTGGTTCATTTACACGATGCAACCATTACAGTTAAAAATAATCATCCTATAGGAACAAACTTTGAAGTAAGTTTTAACGTTTAGTAGAATAACAAAACTTAAAATCACTTATTATGAATAATATTTTATTAGTTGAAGACGAAGAAAACCTTCAGCATGCACTTAAATTAAATTTAGAATTAGAAAATTATCACGTAATAGCTGTAGGTGATGGTAAGAAAGCTGTGGAAGCCTTCAGAGAACGAAAGTTCGACTTAGTGGTACTCGATATAATGCTACCCGAAATGGATGGCTATATGGTTTGTGAGAACATTAGGTTACACGATCAAAATATTCCTATCCTTTTTCTTTCGGCTAAAAATACGCCAGCTGAGCGAGTGGAAGGCTTGAAAAAAGGTGGTGATGATTATTTAACCAAACCATTCGATTTAGAAGAACTATTATTACGTATAAAAAAATTATTAGAAAAACGTGATAAAATAAAAGCGCTAGATAAAGCCCTGCCTAATATATTTCATTTTGGCAATTTTTGGATTAACTTTGACAGCCACCAAGCAATGGGAATTGAAGGAATTATAGATTTAACCAAAAAAGAAACCTTGTTGCTTAAATTACTAATTGAAAATAAAAACACGGTAGTTAGTCGAGAACATATTTTAAAAGTGGTATGGGACTATAATGTAATTCCAAACACACGTACAGTTGATAATTTTATGCTTAGCTTGCGTAAATATTTTGAAACCGATCCTAAAAATCCGGTTTTCCTTCACTCATCAAGAGGAATAGGATACAAATTTGTAGATCAAATGGTAGTAACTGCCTAATTCATAAAAAACCAACCTCCAAAAGGTTGGTTTTTTTATTTTATACTTAGTAAATCAGCTATTGGTTAATTGATTATGAACAATGAAAAATATATCAATAAAATAATTGAAATTAATAAAAACAAAACACTAACATTTGTACTTTAAAAAATATAAAAGTATTTAATTAAATGAAAATAGGAATTGTGTGTTATCCAACCTATGGAGGCAGTGGGGTAGTGGCTACAGAATTAGGAAAAGCGTTAGCGCAAAGAGGTCATCAAGTTCATTTTATTGCTTATAAACAGCCTGCAAGGTTGGATTCTTTTATGAGTAATATATTTTATCATGAAGTAAATGTTAGCACTTATCCACTGTTTGATTTTCCGCCTTACGAAACTTCATTGGCAAGCACATTAGTGGATGTAGTTAAATTTGAAAAATTAGATTTACTGCATGTTCATTATGCCATTCCACATGCATCGGCAGCTGTTATGGCTAAACATATTTTGGCTACCGAAGGAATTCACATTCCGGTTATTACTACCTTACATGGAACTGATATAACTTTAGTAGGAAAAGATGCTGCTTTTGAGCCGGTTGTTACTTACTCCATCAATCAATCGGATGCAGTAACCGCAGTTTCCGATTTTTTAAAACAAGATACTTACCGACATTTTAAAACAAAAAAACACATTGAAGTTATTCCCAACTTTATTGATGTAACTCGTTTTCAAAAACAATCGAAGGAACATTTTAAAAAGGCGATTGCTCCGCAAAATGAAAAATTAATTGTTCATACTTCTAACTTTAGAAAAGTAAAAAGGGTAGAAGATGTAATAAAAATATTTGGACAAATAAGGGCAAAAATACCTTCAAAATTATTATTGGTAGGCGATGGGCCTGAAAGACACAATGCCGAAATGCTTTGTAGGGAATTAGATTTATGTGATAGTACATTGTTTTTAGGTAAGCAAAATCCGGTAGAAGAAATTTTAAGCGTTTGCGATTTGTTTTTAATGCCTTCTGAAACCGAAAGTTTTGGTTTGGCTGCATTAGAAGCTTTGGCTTGCGAAGTGCCAGTTATAGCCAGTAATGCAGGCGGAATTCCAGAATTGGTTCAAAATGGAATTTCGGGTTTTATGGCTGAGGTTGGAAACGTAGCTGAAATGGCCGAAAAAGGAATTTATATTTTAGAAAACGAAGAACGATTACTTCAATTTAAAGCAAATGCTTTGGCACGAGCCCTTGAATTTGATATCAATAATATTGTTCCAGTTTATGAAAAATTTTATACGAAGGTTTTAAGCGCACAAATTGCTTAATTTGCACTCCATATTATGAATTTACTAAAACAAAAAGTTGGTATTTTAGGTGGCGGTCAGTTAGGTCGTATGCTTATAGAAGAAGCTCTTAGATTAAATGTAAGTGTTAATATATTAGAAAGTTCAAAAGATTGCCCTTGCTATCATTTGGCTAATAATTTTATTGAAGGTTCATTGCAAGATGAGGCTAAAATAAACGAACTAGCAGCCATGAGCGATGTGTTAACCTTTGAAATAGAGCATGTAAATACTAATGCTTTAATAAAGCTAGAAGATGAAGGTAAAACCATTATTCCTTCGCCTCGTGTTTTACAAATTATACAAGACAAAGGATTACAAAAACAATTTTATACCGACCATCAGGTGCCTACAGCTCCTTATGTTTTGGTGAATGATAAAACGGATTGGAGCCAAGCCATCACCAAACTTGGAACTGAAAAATTTGTGGCCAAAACCCGCACAGATGGGTACGATGGTAAAGGTGTTACTATTTTAAATAGCAAAGCTATTTTAGCGGATAACAGTTTAATTCCATTTGAAACACCTTGCGTATTGGAAGCATTTATTCCTTGCGAAAAAGAAATTTCAATTATTGTAGCAAAAGATATTTTTGGTAAAACAGTAGCTTACGATGCAGTAGAAATGGAGTTTGACCCAGAAGCCAATTTGGTTACCTTTTTATTTAGCCCAGCCGAAATTAGCAAACCATTGGCCGAAAAAGCTAAAATTGTTGCTATTCAAACTATCAATCAATTTAAAAGTGCTGGCGTTTTTGCGGTTGAAATGTTTTTAACACATACTGGCGAAATTTTGGTTAACGAAATTGCTCCACGCCCGCATAATTCAGGTCATCATGGCATAGAAGCTTGCTATACTTCGCAATATGAGCAACTAACCAGGATACTTTTAGGATTACCAGTGGGTTGCCCTGGTTTGGTAAAACCAGCTGCCATGCTTAATTTGTTGGGCGATAAAAATTTTAGTGGGCCTTACGTTATCAAAAACTTAGACCAAATTCATCAAATAGAGGGAGCTTACTTACATTTATACGATAAAAAAGAAAGTAAACCTATGCGAAAAATGGGTCATATTACGGTATTAGCAAATTCTATAGATGAGGTAAAAGCCAAAGCCAATAAGGTGATGAATTTAATAGGATTCGAACCTTTGGTTTAAGTGTTTTGTTGGCTTTCAATTAACCATTTGAAGTAAAATTTAGAACCTTCACCTTCTTTCGATTCTAACCAAATTCCACCATTATTTTCTTCTACTATTTTTTTAACAATGGCTAAGCCTGCACCCACGCTTTCCACTTTATCGCGGGTTTCTAAGGTTTGGAATATGGTAAATATTTTCTCATGATACTCTTTAGGAATACCTAAACCATTGTCCGAAATACAGAATACGTAATATTGGTTTTCAGTTTTATATGTAATATTTACAATTGGTTTGTCATTATTATTGTATTTAACTGCATTAGAAATTAACTCATAAAAAATGTCATCAATATCTTGGTAGTTAGCCGTTATAGTAGGGAAATGATTGTCAATGAAAATAGCATGTTTACTGTCAGGAGCAAGTCTTTTTAGCACATTTTTTACTACTAAATTGATATCAATTTTTTCTACTTCATTATTAACTCTACCTGCTCTGCTATATTTTAAAAGCGAGTTAATTAACGATTCCATCCTTAGCACTCTTCCCTTTAACATTTGAAAATATTTTTTACTTTCATCAGTTAAGTTATCATGTAAATCTTCTTCAATCCATTCAGCTAAATTATTAATACCGCGTAATGGGCTTTTTAAATCGTGTGAAGTGATATAGGCAAATTGGTCTAATTCTTTGTTCCTTTTTTCTAAGTTTTTGGTGTAAAGTTCTAATTTATGTAAGTTTTGAGTTTCGGTATTTTTGCTTTCAATTAAATTGTTTCTCATTTCAAGCAACGCCCTACCTAATTTATCATTTTTTCCTTGCAAAGGAACTTCAATTTCATAATTGCCTTTTCCTATTTGAAAAGCTACATCAGCTTTGTTTTTCATACCCAAAGAAAGATTTTTGGCCGATTCAATCATATCACCAATTTCATCCTTTCGGTTTATTGTTTCTTCAAATTTTACAATTTCACCTTTGCCCATAATTTTAAGTACTTCACTTACTTGTTTTACAGGACTAACTATGGTTTCATTGGTAATTATTAATGAAATACCAGCTACTAAAACTAAAATTACCATCATAATTAGTAATGAAAACCTCAAAGTGCGGTAGCTTTTATATTTTTCAGATTGCAAAGCATTACTTGCATCAATGGCATTTCTTTCTATTTCATCAATATTTAATTCAAGTTTCCTAATATCTTCTTTTATTTCTGTTAATAATTTTTGGCTATTTGGTGTATTGTTAATAGGTGTTGTGATACTCAGTAACTCCCTTTGTTTAACCATTACTTTTGAATAATCTTTATCAACTGTAAGAAACATTCTCTTGGCCTTATCTAAACCTGGCTCTTGTAATAATTCTATTAAAAATATTTTTCTTCTGCGGTATTGTTTATCTAATATTTTCTGAAGTTTTAACCTGCTTGGTTTGTCGTTTTGATTTACAATAGACGAACTGTGCCTGTTACTCTCATCAATTATCAAATGAATATCTTTTGCGGCATTTATGGCTGGAGCAAAATTTTTGGATAATTTTTCGTCTATATTTTTACTGTGTTGAAGTAATACAATTGCAGTAATACTAGCTAATAATGCAAAAAATATGATGGTAAAATAACTTATAGCCGATCGAGATCCGGTGCTAAGATTATTTAATATATTTAATAGTTTATTGAGCATTTTGTGTGTGGGAAATTAATTATCTCCATCCATAAAAAGTGTACAAACATTTTGCCGATTCTTTTTTATTTGATTTTCAGATAAATACATTTTTTGGTTATTGTTTTTTTGTTTCATTATGAAACTTTTTTTTGCATTTGGGATGGTATTATTTATTTTATACTTAATTATTTTGTTTAAAAAAATTAGGATAAAAGCTATTTGGGGTATAATTTTAAAATAAGGTTTTTAATAGTTATCAAATCCAAATAACTTTTATAAAACTCATTTTTGCTAAATAACAAGTAAGTAATTCTTAATAAAAAATTTAGATTTTTAGTTACTATGTTTGTTCAAAAAATAGAACTATGAAATTATTTATGATACAATCCTACAAAACAAGAATAGTTTTATTTATATTTTTTTTATGGGTATTTTCTGGAAATAGATTGTATGCCGACCATTTGGTGGGAAGCGATATTACTTATCAATGCACATCAACTCCAGGAGTTTATAAAATAAGTTTAAAAATATACCGAGATTGTGCTGGTGCTCAAATGTGTAATGGCTGTAATAATGCTCCTGGAAGTGTGTCTGGCTGTACCACTGCAAATGCATGTTGCGGATTTACAAATTCCATCATAGGAGCAAGTCCATTATGTTTGGGAACAAATTTTGGAACTTTTACTTTAGCAGCCGTATCTGTAACCAGTGGATATGATATTATACAAACATGCACGAGTGTAAGAACCATTTGTACCAACTGTAATACGCGCACAGCAGGAACCTATACTCCCGGAATCGAGGTTTACGTATTTGAAAATAATGTAAATTTAAATGCTTTGCCGCCTAGTTGTTGCGAAGTTTCTGTAAGCTTTAGTGCTTGTTGCAGAAACACTGCCTTACAAACTATTTCTTCAAATAATTACTTTACTGAAGCTAGGATCAATCGTTGCCAAACTCCATGTAATTCGGCTCCTACTTTTACCAACGATGCTGCAGCCTTGGTATGTGGAGGGGCGGATTTTGTATATAATTTAGGTGCCATAGATCCTGATGGAGATTCGTTGAGTTATGCTTTTGGTGAGTCTATGCAAGGATTTAACTCCAATGTAGCATATATTCCTCCATTTAGTGCCGCTAATCCATTTCAGTATTTTGGTGCACCAAATATAAATGCAGCGCTTCCTGCGGGTATACATATAGATCCATTAACAGGAGATGTTCAATTCAGGCCCATGGGTGTATTTGTGGCCATGTTGGTAATAGAAGTAATCCAATGGAGATTTATAGGAAATGCTTGGGTAAAAGTAGGCGTATCGAGGCGCGATGTGCAGTTCCAGAGTATATTTTGTAGTAATAATAGAACACCCCGCATAAAAGTATATCGAGATGGAGTATTACAAACAGGCGCTAATACTTATACAGTATGTGCAGGCACCCAAATATGCTTAGATATAGTAGCTGAAGACATAGAAGATAAGACGGTTACTCCCAATATATT
>CANHVU010000035.1 GCA_947464275.1 Bacteroidota bacterium | reverse complement strand
CCAAGTTTTGTTTGATTTTATAATAATTTTCGAACTTTATGGTTGCTTTGTATTGTGTATAATTAAGTTTAATGGAATCGTAAAGTTTATAATTTTCCCCATTTTGTCCTTGTAGCTGAATGGCATTGATGGTTGCATTTTTAGTAATTGATTTTGTTCCAATAGCCAAATCCATTTCTAAAATATAACCTTTATTTGGGTTTGGCAAATAATCAATTTTGGTAAATTTTAAACCCACCCCATAAAAATCTTTTTTTACATCATTTATATTAGGAAGTGTTTTATTGGTTTTAATAAAATTGGTATCAACAGTAATTAGCGATGTGTTTTGCGTGGAATAAAATACTTTTAAATAATTGGTTCCAATTAATCGGTATTGAAAAGCAAAATCGTTTTGTAAATCAAAAAAGGAAGTGTCGTAAAGCAAAAGATTGAGCGCATAATCAAGGGCTATTTTACTATTGAAAATGTAAGGATAATTGAATTTAAATTTCAGTTCTTGCGAATTATTTAAAAAACTGCGGTAGTTTAATTCAAGTGCCTTTCCGCTACCTAAAATATTTTGTAATTTTAGATTTAAATCACCCGTAATGATTAATTTATTAGCCTTGCTGCTATTGGGCGCAAAACCTATAATACCATCAAAACTGCTGGCTTTTTTATTGCTTAAGTATGTAATTAGCTTGGCTTTGTTACCATAAAAATAAACTACCGAAGATTGGTTTTGTGTAAGGTATGGAAGTTCTGAAAGCCTATTATCAGTGCGTTTTAAGATATTTTCATTATAGTACTTGCCAAATTTTATATTGGTATAATTAGCTAAAAATGTTGGACTAATTTTGGCACCACCAATAATTTTTATAGAATCAAAAATAATTTGAGGGCCCTTGTTAAATTTGATATTCGCTGTAATGATACTTGAGTCAATAATTACGGAATCGAGGGAAAAAGAGGCAAACGGAAATGAATTATTTTGCAACCAATTCAATGCGTTTTTTACTTTTTGAGTATAAAATTCTGGGCTAAATGTTTGGTTGTTAAAATCGGTGGTGTTAAAACCCGCAGCGCTAAGTAAATTATAATCAAATGGTGGATTTTTTAGTTTTAACCATTTAAAAGATTGATTTAAATTGATTATAAAATGAACAGAATCTTTCGTTACAAAAGACGGATTAACCTCAGTTAAAATATACGATTTTTGCATACAAAACAACAAAATTTGATTGGCCATTTGTTGCATTTCAATGCTATCGTTAAATTGGGTGGGGAGTTTTAATTGTGTTGCTATTTTAGCAACATTGTTATTGTTAAAATAATAGCTTGCTTTAATTTTTGTTTGGCTAAAAACACAATAATTGGATACCAATAGGCACCAAAAAAAAATATTGCGAACTTGCATTGTATTTTTAAACACAATTACGAAGAACGCAATATTTTATATTTTTACAAAAAGCTAAGTATTAATTATCGCTATCAGCGTCTTTAATAGCTTTATCAATCATTTCAGCGATGGCTTTTCTATCGTCTGGAGTTAAGTTTTTGCGGTTTAACGATATTTCTTTCAGTTTTTCGTAAACCACTTTTTTTCTTGCTTCTAAAGCTATGTAGCTAATATAATTTCCTTTGTCGTTTTTGTATGTTTTATCGCCAATAATGGCAATATCAACTATGGTTTGGCTCAAAACTTCACGGGTTAATTGTTGGAAACGGGTGTTAAAATCACCCAAATTATCAGCAATTTGGCGTTCTGCACTATAGTTTTCGCTTACTTGGTTTACTTGAGTTTGTACAAACGATGCTAACCTTTGTTTGGCTAATAATAATGCTTTACTTTTTGCAGTTTCTGCATCGCGGCTTTCGCCACTTCCGGTAGCTCTAAAAAAACGTCTGTTGCCTTCGTAACTGCTTCCGCTAAATGGCTCTTTTACTTTGGTTAAACCCTTCATGGAGCTACAACTGCTAAATACTAGCACCGCAATTGCAATAATAAAACCTAATTTTTTCATGGTATTTAATTTTTTTATTGATGTTTGAAATTATTGTGCCAAACTTAATCTTCCAAATCGTATTGTTTAATTTTTCTGTACAAAGTACGCTCGGAAATTCCTAATTCATTGGCTGCTTTTTTTCTACGTCCACGGTATTTATCAAGGGCTTTTTTTATCAATTCTATTTCTTTTTGTTCAATAGAAAGATTTTCAGGTTCAGGATTGTGAATAATAGGAATGTCAATAATATTATTATTTGGCATCGTAAATCCAGATAAATTATTATTCATCATATTGGTTGGATTCATTTGATTACTCATATTTTGATACATTCCTGGGTTGAAAATATTGTTCATATTTTCATTTGGTTTTATACTAAAATCATCTGCACTCATAGATGTTTTTCCATTTTGCATCATTTCAAAAACCACACCTTTTAAATCGCTTAAGTCTTTTCTAAGTTCAAATAATACTTTATAAAAAATATCACGTTCACTCATTTGGTTTGCATCGGCTGGATTAACCATTAAAGCTGGTAAACCTGGTCTTTCAGGTGGTAAAACCTGAGCTAATTCGTAAGCATTTACATTTTTATCTTCATCCAAAACTGATAACTGTTCAGCCACATTTTTTAGTTGGCGAATATTTCCCGGCCAACGAAAAGCAGCTAACATATTTTGAGCTTCGGCATCCAACATTACAGGCTTCGATTTATATTTTTCAGCAAAATCTGCACTGAATTTACGGAACAATAAATTGATATCTTCCTTACGCTCGCGCAATGGTGGTACACGAATTGGCACTGTTGATAAACGATAATATAAATCTTCTCTAAATTTACCTTGAGCCGAATAATCTAGTAAATCGCGGTTAGTGGCTGCAATTACACGGACATCGGTTTTTTGCGTTTTTGATGAACCAACTTTTAAAAACTCACCACTTTCTAAAATACGCAATAACCTAGATTGAGTTTCTAATGGTAATTCGCCTACTTCATCTAAAAAAATGGTTCCACCACTTACCGTTTCAAAATAACCTTTACGGGTATCAACTGCGCCTGTAAACGAACCTTTTTCGTGTCCGAATAATTCTGAATCAATAGTTCCCTCAGGAATTGCACCACAGTTAACTGCAATGAATGGCCCATGTTTACGTGCACTTAAAGCATGAATAACCTTTGAAAATGCTTCTTTTCCAACTCCACTTTCGCCATTAATTAAAACAGTAATATCGGTTGGAGCTACTTTGGTAGCAGTTTGTAAGGCATAATTTAGTAAAGGTGAATTACCAATTATTTCAAATCTTTGTTTAATATCTTGTATGTTCATTTGTAAGCACTTCTTTATTTTTAATTATATCAAATCCGGCAATTCCTTTGCAGATGGTTAATTTCATTTGTGCTGGTAATTGAACGTTTTGAAACATTTTATTCTCTTCAATATCAATTGTTCTTGCCATTGGGTAATCGTTTAAAAAATTGTCTTGGAAGTGAAAAGTAAACGACTCTATTTGTATACCTTTTTTCCTAACATTAATTTCATTTATATCAATATTTTCAATTTCATGAATGGATGCTTGAGGATTAAAATTTATCCATAATCCAGCGGTTACCATTAATAAAAAACTTATTGGAACAAACCCCAACAAATTAATAATCCAAAATTCTAATAAGTTATAATAAATTGATTTTTCTTGAATCTTTTTATACAAAATAAGACTCGTAAAAATACTTACTATCAAAACAATTGAAATAATTTCAGTCCAATTAATAATAATATGTTCCATTACATGGAATCGAAATAGGAATAGAATAATGGCAGTAAATATTGGCAAATAATAACTCCAATGACTGCTATTATATCGGTAAGTTTTTTTTACTTTTTCGGGTAATTTACAAATTAGATTTTCGGTGTTAAAAAAAAAGGATTTATACCTGTAATCGTTATCTATTTGTAAAGGATTTTGATTCAATAACAAACAAAAATGAGCATAAGAATTTGGCATTTCTTCTTGAAATAACATTGGTTTTTCAAAAAACATTTCTACCAATTTAGCAAACACATAATCTACTTCATTTTCATTTCCAATAATATTTAATACACTGGATTTTCCTTTATATTCTTTATTGAAAATTTCAAACCAGTTATCTAAATAACTACCAAAATGTTGGTCAAATGAGGCTCCGTTTTTTACTGTTTGAACCAAAGCCATTCCTAATTGATAAAAGAATAAATTTTCACCATCGGCTACAAACAAATGTCCTTCACTGAATTTTTTCCATGAAATACCAATGATTTTATTGTTATAAGTAACACCATCGCTAAATTCATCATTGTTTTTCAATGAAAAGGAGTCAGGATAAACATTTATATAATCGTAACCAGAAAGAAAATAATCTTTTAAACCAAAAGTTAGTTGAGTTATGTATGAATACAAAATCAAACGCATGTTATCAGTAATAGCTATTCCTTTACCAATAACAGCCATTTCCCTCTCAAAACTCAAAACTCTTTTTACAAACTTGAGCTTTCCTTTTTCACTTAAATTTCTAAAATACAAATTGTATTTTTCAAGCACATTACTAACTTGTTGATGTCGGCTATCATTGCTAAAAAAATCCATTTGGTGATAAAAAATTAAAACTTAACTTCTTCTATGATTTTACCTATTAAACTAGTTATAGTAGCTCGTTCAATTAATACTTTTACATACTGGCCTTTTTTATAGTTTTCTATCGGGAAAATGACGATTTTATTTTGGTCGTTACGCCCTTTAGCATCTAACTCAGATTTTTTTGAAGTTCCTTCAATCAGCACAATATGGGTAGTTCCAATTTCTCCATTATTTTTTACAATGCTATTTTTATGTTGTAAATCTATAATTTCAGTTAGTCTTCGGCCTTTTACCTCTTCTGGAATATCATCCTTATACCTGCGAGCAGCCAAGGTTCCAGAGCGTTCGCTGTATTTATACATAAACGCAAAATCAAATTTTCCGTAATCGAATAAACTCAATGTGTCTTGGTGTTCTTCTTCTGTTTCAGTACAAAAACCAGTAATGATATCTGTAGAAATACCACAATCAGGAATTACTTCTCTAATTTTATCCAAACGCATTTTAAACCATTCTCTGTCGTAAGTGCGGTTCATCATTTTTAACACGCGCGTGTTACCCGATTGCATTGGAAAATGAATATAATTACAAACGTTATCGTATTTTTTAATGGTATAAAGTACCTCATCTGAAATATCTTTGGGGTGCGATGAGGTAAAACGAACTCTTAAATCAGGGGCAATAAGTGCTACTTTTTCTAATAATTGAGCAAAGGTGCAAGTTATGTTACCAAATTCGTCTTCCATTTTATAAGAATCTACGTTTTGCCCTAAAAGCGTAACTTCTTTATAACCTTGATTGTATAATTCTTTGGCCTCATTTACAATCGATTCAGGATCGCGGCTACGTTCTCTACCACGGGTAAAAGGAACCACGCAGAAAGAACACATATTATCGCAACCGCGCATAATGCTTATAAACGCAGAAACACCATTGCTGCTTAAACGTACTGGAACAATTTCGGCATAAGTTTCTTCGCGACTTAAAAGCACGTTCATGGCTTTTTGCCCATCTTCTACTTGTTCAATTAAGCGAGGAATATCGCGGTAGGCATCAGGCCCAACTACAATATCTATAATTTGTTCTTTTTCTAACAAATCATTTTTTAACCTCTCGGCCATACAACCTAAAACACCCACAATCATACCCGGGTTGGTTTTCTTTTGGTGCTTAATTTCGCGTAAACGTCCCCATACATGAGCCTCTGCATTATCTCTTATAGAGCAAGTGTTTACAAAAACCACATCTGCCTGTTGAATATCGGTGGTGGTTTTAAAGCCTTTATCGGCCATAATAGATGCAACTACTTCGCTATCAGCTAAGTTCATGGCACATCCATAAGTTTCAATGTATAAATTTCTGGTTGCACTTTCTGGTGCTATATCTGCTGCTACGCCTCTCATTTTATCAATTTTTTATACTAAAAGGCTGCGAATATAAAACATTTTATGTCAGTATGGCAGCATTTTTTTTGTTGGTTTGTTAGATGTTTGAGTGGTTGTTTGAATTAATGATTTTTGATTTGGTGATTTGGAGGTTGGTTAAAGGTTGGTTTGTGAGTGAGGTTCAGAAAAATTAGTTTTGCCTATTGCCTATTGCCTATTGCCTATTGCCTATTGCCTATTGCCTATTGCCTATTGTTTATTGCCAATTGCTAGGAGCCAGCTGCTAGAAGCCATTTGCCCAAGTAAAATAATAATTCAAAATTCAACATCCAACATCCAAAATTTTTTCTAAATTCGCCATGATGATTATTAATGATATCATATCCATTTTTGAAGATTATGCACCTAGTGCTTTACAAGAAAGTTACGATAACAGCGGACTAATTACAGGTGATAAAAACTGGCCCATTACCAATGTTTTAATTACTTTAGATTGTACAGAAGATGTTGTGAAAGAAGCAATTGAAAATAATTGTAATTTAATTATTGCGCATCATCCCATTGTTTTTAGTGGTTTGAAAAAACTGAATGGAAAAAATTATGTGGAGCGAGTAATTATAAATGCCATTAAAAATGATATTGCTATTTATGCTTGTCATACCAATTTAGATAATGTAAGTGATGGTGTAAATGGAAAAATTGCTCAAAAAATTAATTTAATAAATACCAAAGTTTTACAACCCAAAAGCCAAGTTTTTAAAAAGTTAATTACATATATTCCCCAAAGCCATTTTGAAACAGTGCAAAATGCTTTGTTTGAAGCAGGGGCGGGGCATATTGGAAATTACAGTGAGTGCGGATTTAGCCAAGCAGGGAATGGAACTTTTAAACCAAATGAAAAGGCTAATCCGTTTGTGGGCGAAGCCAATAAGCGCCAAGTTGAAAATGAAGTGAGGCTGGAAGTGTTGATGCCATTTTATTTGCAATCAAAAATTATAAATGCCTTATTAAATGCGCATCCATATGAGGAAGTTGCTTACGATGTTATAGCTACTGAAAATACTTTTTGGGGAATTGGTAGCGGATTGATAGGTGAATTGGAAACAGCTTTGGAACCAACTGAATTTTTAAAAATGCTAAAAGAAAAAATGGAGTTAAATGTGATTAAGTTTACTCAATTTGATAAAAAAATAAAGAAAATTGCACTTTGTGGTGGCGCGGGGCAATTTTTACTAAAAAATGCCATAAGTCAAGGAGCAGATGCTTTTATTAGCTCAGATTTTAAATATCATGAATTTTTTGATGCCGAAAAAAGCCTGATGATAGCGGATATTGGACATTATGAAAGCGAAAAATTCACAAAAGAGCTTATGTTTGATTTAATTATGAAAAAAAATCCTACATTTGCCCTCTTTTTAAGTAAAATCAAAACCAACCCAGTAAATTATTATTATTAAACTATATGGCATTAGCTACAGAAGTAAGCATTGAACAAAAATTAAAAGCTTTATACAGGCTTCAAATTATCGATTCACAAATAAGCAAATTGCAAATTGTTAGAGGCGAGTTACCTAATGAGGTTGCAGATTTAGAAGATGATATAGCAGGTATGGAAACTCGTTTGGCAAATATGGCTAACGATGTTAAAGCTATTGAAGAAACTATCAGCCAAAACAAAACGCGTATTTTAGATGCAAAAGCATTGGCTAAAAAATACGAAAAACAATTAGAAGGTGTTAAAAACAACCGCGAATACGATGCATTGAATAAAGAAATTGAAATTCAAGGATTGGAACAACAAGCGGCTGATAAGCGTATCAAAAATGCTAATTTTGAGTCAGAGCAAAAGAAAAATGCAATTACTGCATTAGACACTGAATTAGTAGGACGTAAACAAGATTTAAAAAATAAAAAAGGCGAATTAGAAAGCATTATTGCTGAAACTGAAAAAGAAGAAGCAAATTTAAATGTTGATCGTGCAAAAGCGGTTACTGTTGCTGATGAGCGTTTAGTTGCATCGTACAACAGAATTAGAACTAGCATGAAAAATGGAATTGGTGTAGCAGTAATTATGCGCGAAAGCTGCGGTGGTTGCTTTGCTGGTATTCCTCCTCAACGCCAAGCGGATATTAAATTACGTAAAAAAATTATAGTTTGCGAAAACTGTGGTCGCGTATTAGTTGACCCTGAGTTAGCTGAAGAAGTTGCTCAATAATTTTTAGCTTCAAATTAATAAAAAAGCCATTCAGAAATTTTCTGAATGGCTTTTTTGTTGAATCATGGTTTAACTAATAAATCATAATAAAATGTGTTTGTGGGCCAATTTTATTTAAAGGTTTCAAAATAGGTTTTTGGTAATAAACCAAATATGGAATAATAATGGCATTTCCTCCAACAAACATAAATGCAGCTGCAATTTGGGCTTCGGTATAACCGGTAATCATGGCACCAATTAAGTTTAGTTCAGTTAAACCGATAAGCGAATAGCCAACTGAATTTAAATATTTATAGTAATGGCTAATGCTCTGCAGTGAATCGAAGGAAACAAAACCAGATTTTTCTCCCAAAAATCCTGAATCGGTAACGCTTATAATTTTATCTTTTACATAAACTGAATTGTTAGTGGAATTATACTTAATATTTTGATTTACCTTAAATTGTATAAAACGAGCTTTTTCAGCATGATATACTTTAAATCCCTTTTGTGCATTTGCATGAAGGCATCCTATTATTAAAACTAGCAGAAAGAATGATTTCATTTGTTTAAAATAGTTAAGTTAATTCCTTTTCGTAATTCTCTTTTTGGCGTAATCATCCAAAAACCTATTCCTGCGGCTTCTGTTAATACAAAGGTTGGCAATAATCCTGCCCCAAAAATTTTCCATCTAAATTTATTTGTTATTTCAATATCAGTGGCTTCAAAAGTTATTGCGATTAAAGCACTAACAGATATACCCAACCCATAAATTAATGGCTTGCCCGCTCTAGTAAACAAATTTCTTGGAGTAAATCTTATGCTATTAATATCAGCTAACGCAATTTTTTTACCACCAATAAAATACAAAGTATCGTTTTTAGTTTTACTCATATAAGCACCAAAAGTGTGGGTTGAATCAAGTATTGAACTTATTCTTACATGGCGTAAATAACCCAATTTGTATTTTATTTGTGAAACATTATTTTCTAATAAAAGCTTTTGTGCAAATGTATTTTGGTTTATAAAAAACAAAATTCCAATAACTAAAAATCTAAAAGTATAAAAAGTTTGGGAGGTATCATTGCCCGCTACTATCTTCTGAGTCTCTTGTTTTAATTGGTGATTAACTAATGGTAAATAATATGGTATAGCAAAGAAGATGCTTACTGCATGACTAATTATGTATTTTAAACACCACTTTAAATATTCCATTTAATTCTTTTTTCTATCAACTGACAACTAACATGCTTCGTCCGATAACTATCGGACTCCGCTCAGCAACCCTAATTTACTTTTTCAAACTCATAAGTTAAGTAATCAATAAAATCGGCTACTTTTATGGTTATGTCTTTAACTTGGTTATTTTCTATTTTAAATGGCAATACTTGAACACCACAAGTTAAATCGCTGTAAGTACATAAAAACTGGTTGTTACTTAAATACTCTAACTTACCGATATTATTTGGGTGATGGCTAAAATGTAAAGTCATTTTACCTTTTATTAACCTGATTTCTACATCGCCATAAAAGCTGTTTTTATAAGTTCCAACAAAATTTTGTAAATCAATGTTTGGTTTATTTTTAAGTAAAACCACTTTGTTTAAACTGTCTAACTCTGCTTGTTCTGCTGCGCGACCAACTTTTCCTCCATCAAAGTATTTTTCGCTTAAATTACGATAAGGTACATTTAAGTATGCTTCTAAAACTTGTTTTACCAAAGCATCGTAAAGTGAGTTAGCATCGGTGTTGGTATAAACCAATACACCTAAATTTTCCTCTGGTATAAACTCTGTTTTAGTCACAAATCCATTAGCTCCACCGCTGTGCTCCCAAACCCTGCGGCCTTCATAATCGTAACTTTGCCAGCCTAAACCATAGGTGCTAAAATGTTTGGTTTTAAATATTTTAGAATTTACATCATTGCTAATCATGTTTGATTTGCGGGTTTCGGCCAATACTGAAAAAGGCACAATTCTTTTTCCATCAAATCGTCCGCTATCTAACTGAAATAATAACCAATTAGCCATATCGCGGGCACATGAGTTAATGCTAGCCGAAGGGCCCATATTATCAATATTGGTGTAAGGTAATTTAACAATTTTTCCGTTTACCAAAGTGTGAGGTGTGCAGGCATTTTCATCAGTCATTATATCATTATAAGTGCTATTGGTATGTTTCATTGCCAAAGGCTCAAAAAAATGGTATTTTATATAATCGTCCCAACTGGTATCGGTTACGTTTTTAATTAACTCGCCAGCAGTTATAAAAGCTGCGTTGCAATATCCATATTTGTACCTAAATGGATGAATAGGTTTGGTTAAAGCCAAATGCTCAATAATTTCTTTACGTGTTAAATTACTTCCCCAATTTAAAAAATCGCCTTGGAAAGTTTGTAAACCAATGCGATGACACAATAAATCGCGAACGGTACAAAGCGAAGTAGATGTTTCGTCATACAACTTAAAATCACGCATATACTTGGTAACTTTTTCATCTAATAAAAGACGTTTTTGGTAGTTTAATAATGCAATGGAAGTTCCTGTAAAAGCTTTGCTATTTGATGCAATTTGAAATAAGGAATACTCATCAACTTTAGCCGATTTACCTGCTTGTTTTACACCATAACCTTTGCTCAAAATTATTTTTCCATCTTTAACAATGGCAATGGCTAAGCCTGGCACTTGCCAACGAGCCATTTCGCGATTGATATAAGCATCTAACGAATCTTTTATAAAATTAGGCTGAGCAATTAAAGAACAAGAAATGATTAATAATAAAGTAGTGAGTTTTAGTTTATGCATGTTTTTTTGAGTGTGTTTTGTTTTAATAGTATATAATAAATTAAAAAGGTGCGCTAATATAATTAAATTTTTAAGCTAAATTTCCTTTTAAATAAATCATTATTAGATTATGAACTTTAGTTTTATTATTGCTTCTTAATTTTAAAATAGAGAATTTAATGAAAAATTTTTTCCTTTCACTTTGTGTATTAGTGGCTTTGCATGCAAATGCTCAGAAAAAAACTGCTAATGTTTTTCCTTTTTCAACTGTTGAAAATATTTCAAGTAATGGAAAGTACAAGTACACCACTGTTACCAACGATCCTTTAGGAGTGCGTACTTACAAGTTAAACAATGGTTTAACGGTAATGATGAGTGTAAATAAAAAAGAACCTCGTGTTCAAACTTTTATTGCCACCAATGCAGGTAGTAAAAACGATCCGGCTGATAACACAGGTTTGGCGCATTATTTAGAGCATATGCTTTTTAAAGGAACCAATGTGTATGGCACCAAAGATTGGCAGAAAGAAAAAGAACAGTTGGATAAAATTGATGCATTGTACGAACAGTACAATAAAACTACGGATGAAAAAAAACGCACTCAAATTTACCATTTAATTGATTCGGTAAGTGGTGTGGCTAGTAAATTTGCTATTGCTAACGAGTACGATAAAATGATGACTGCCATTGGTGCACAAGGAACCAATGCGTTTACCAGTTTAGAGCAAACTGTTTATGTAAACGATATTTCGCAAAATCAATTAGGCAAATGGTTAAGCATAGAAGCTGAGCGTTTCAGATCGCCAGTTTTACGTTTGTTTCATACCGAATTAGAGGCAGTTTACGAAGAAAAAAATATCAGTTTGGATAATGATGGTCGTAAGGTTTACGAAGCGTTATTGAGTAATTTATTTAAAAGCCATCCATACGGAACACAAACTACAATTGGAACAGTTGAGCATTTAAAAAACCCTTCGTTGGTTAAAATCCGTAATTTTTATAATACCTACTATGTGCCTAATAATATGGCAATTATATTAAGTGGTGATTTTGACCCTGATGCTTTAATAGCTTTAATTGACGAAAAATTCAGTTACATGCAAACCAAACCAGTTCCTACATTTAACAGTCCGTTAGAAGCTCCAAGAAACGAGCCAACTGTGGTTGATATTTATGGTCCTGATGCCGAAAATTTAATGATTGGTTACAGATTGCCAGGTGCTGGCACTCAAGAAGAAAAATTGTTAACCATGTGCGATATGATTTTGGCTAATTCAAAAGCAGGTTTAATTGATTTAAACTTAATCAAAAAACAAGCAGTGTTAGCTGCATCGTCAAGCCCTTGGGTAAATCACGATTACAGCATTTTATTTTTAACAGGAAAACCTAAAAAAGGACAATCTTTAGATGAAGTTCGCCAATTATTGTTAAATCAAATTGATATTATTAAAAAAGGGGAGTTTGACGAAAGCATTTTAAAAGCCATTATTGCCAATTTGAAAATTAGTAAAATAGAAGAACAAAAAAGCAACCAAGGGCGCGCTTATGCCATGTTAGATGCATTTACTTTGCATCGCAGTTGGGCTAGTACTGTAAGCATGGTGGATGATTTAAATAAAATTACCAAAGCCGAAATTGTGGCATTTGCCAATAAATATTTCACCAATGATTATGTGGTGGTAAATAAAAAAGTAGGGGAGGATAAAAATATAACCAAAGTTCCAAAACCTACCATTACTCCGGTTGATGTAAATAGAGATGATGTTTCTCCATTTGTATCAAAAATTAAAGATACACCAAGTGAAAATATCAAACCTCGTTTTATTGATTACAAAAGAGATTTAACCATTGATAATTTTGGTGGAAAAGCGCCAATTTATTATGTGCAAAATAAAGACAATGATTTGTTCCAATTGTATTACGTGTTAGATATGGGTAAATTTAACGATTTGAAATTACCGTTAGCTTTTAATTTATTGCAATATTTAGGAACGGATAAAATGACTAGTGAGCAAATAAGCAAAGAGTTTTTTAAACTGGCTTGCGATTTTAACGTGTCAACTAGCAATGAGCAAGTGTATGTAACATTAAGTGGCTTAAACGAAAATTTTGAACCTGCTGTAAAATTATTTGAAACATTATTGGCCAATGCAAAACCTGATGCTGATGCATTGAACAATTTGGTAGAGCGTATTTTAAAAGGAAGAGCCGATGCTAAATTAAGCAAAGGCGCCATTAGAAGTGCATTGATGGCTTATGCCATGTATGGTGCAAAAAATCCTACTACCTATAATTTAACAGAAGCCGAGTTACGTGCTTTAAATGCCAAAGATTTAGTTGATAATTATATCAAAAAAATTAACCAATACAAACACACCATTTATTACTTTGGTCCGCGTCCTGTAGCTGATTTTAAAAAATCATTATCACAGTTTCATATTATACCTTCAAAACAGTTAGCATATCCTGCTGCGGTTAAATTTACAAGAAACGAAACCAAAGAAAACACCGTTTATTTTACTGATTATAAAATGGTTCAAGCTGAAGTTTCATGGATTAACAAGTCGGATAAAAACTTTGATTCAACCTCGGTTCCAACTTTGCAATTGTTTAACGAATATTTTGGTGGTGGTATGAGTAGCATTGTGTTTCAAACCATTCGCGAGAGTAAAGCTTTAGCCTATTCAACTTACTCGTATTACCAAACACCAAGTAAAAATACTGACCCTTACTACACCATAGCTTATGTAGGTACGCAAGCCGATAAAATTAACGAAGCTATTCCTGCCATGAATGAATTATTAACTTCATTACCTAAAAACGAAGCCAATATTGATAACGCAAAAGCTTCTATTAAAAATAGCATTGAAACTGAGCGTATCAACGATGAATCAATTATTTTTAATTATGTAAATAATCAAAAATTGGGCGTTCACCACGATTTAAGAAAAGATGTTTACGAACAAATTGACAACTTAAATTTTGAAAGCATTAATAATTTCTATAAAAATAATTATACCGGCAAGCCTTATTTTTACTCAATTGTAGCTTCAAAAGATAAAGTAAAAATGGAAGATTTGACTAAATATGGTAAATTGGTAGAAGTAAGTATTACCGATATTTTTGGTTACTAATTGTTGCCAATTAAATTAATGTTAGTTCGATTGAATTAGATCAGTTCGAGCTAAACTCGAAAGCTCTCTTACTTAAACTAACTAACACTTCAAAAAACACCATTTCATACATTTGAAGTGGTGTTTTTTATTTTAAACAAAAAGAACAATCAACACATTGTTTAAAAATTAGAATGTATTTGGATTTGTGCACCATTACATTTGTGCTTTATGAATATTACATTCAATTACATCAATATATTAATACTAATCATTTTGTTACTAAGCACTTGTGTGCTTTTGTATTATTACTTTTTTTACTTTCTAAAATTAGGAACATATAAGCCTAATGCATCAGTTAATAATAATAAACCAAATGTATCAATAATTATTGCTGCAAGAAATGAATATAAAAATTTAGAGAAAAACTTGAAATCAATACTAGAGCAAGATTATCCTAATTTTGAAGTAATTGTAGTGAATGATTGTAGTTGGGATGAAAGTCAAAAACTGTTAGAATATTATCAAGAAGTATATCCGCATTTAAAAATTAGCCAACTTAAAGAGCAAGAAAAATATCCAACAGGTAAAAAATTTGCATTAACAATTGGTATCAAAGCAGCACAATTTGAAAACATGTTATTTACTGATGCCGACTGTAAACCTGCTAGTAATCAATGGTTGAGTTTGATGGCTAGCAAGTTTGAAAATAACAAACAACTGGTATTAGGATTTTCGCCTTATGTAGCTCAAAAAGGTTTTGTAAACCTATTGGCACGTTTTGAAAGTGCCATTACAGGTATGTTTTATTTTTCGGCAGCAATCAATAAAAATACTTTTATGGGAGTAGGACGTAATTTAGCTTACACCCGCGAGTTGTTTTTTAAACAAAAAGGTTTTGCATGGCACCAACATATACTGAGTGGTGATGATGATTTGTTTGTAAATAGAGCTGCAAGTGATAGTAATGTTGCTATTCAATTAAACCCTGATAGTTTTGTTTATACAGAAAGCAAAAAAACTTTTAGTGAGTGGACTCGCCAAAAATCGAGACACAACAGCACAGGGAAGTTTTATAAACCTATTCATAAATTATTGTTAGGTGGTTTTTATGCATCAAACTTGTTTTTTTACATTTCTATTATTGCATTGTTAGTTAATGATATCAATTTTTGGAAAATACTCTTAGGTGTTTATTTGTTTAAATTAATTTGCCAATCAATTGTTTATTTTATGGCTTTTAAAAAATTAAAATACCAAAATTTAACGTGGTTTTTGATACTATTAGACTTTTTGTTTGTGTGCTATATTTACATATTTGGAACTATTGGTTTACTAAAAAAACAACATAAGAATTGGTAGATTCTACCATTACTTTTCATTTTTGTTTCAAAATATTTTTTGCTTTCAAACTGAACTTAATTTTTATCAATAATCCTAAGGTTTTAATTATTTGAATATGTATTGATTTCTTTGGCTAAGTTATCCGTTTCAAAATTGTAATGTTGTTGGAGTGTTTGAGTTTGTATGGGTTTTGGGTAATTTGATAATTGTTTATATAATAAAACAAATTTACTTTTTATTCAATTTAGTTGACTGTAAAATTAGTTCTTGGTTTGATGTAAGCGTAAGTAACTACTTTTTGTAATTTCTCTACTCCTTCAATTTTCTTAGCAATTAAAAATGGATCCATAATCATACTTGATATATTAATTATGCTATCGTTTTTTAAAATTATTTGGGCAAATTCGTAGCCAACATATGGATTTCTAAAACCTGCGGATTTTACAATCAATAATCTCTTAATATCACTTTTTGTAAAAGTAATTTCACTATTGTAATCAGTAACAATGATTTCATCATGAACAGAACTAATGGTTATTGATTTGTTTTTTGACTCTTTCAAATGGTTTAAATGAAGTTTGATTAAAAAGAAATATCCCGTCAAAAAAGAAATTGAGAATAGCAGTGGAATAATATTAATACCTAAGGGTATTTCAATTCCAATTATTAGTAAAATAATTCCAGCTAGAAGGTAAAATAAGCCAAATATTAAATCAAATATTTTTTTATACTTATAAGAATATGTATAGTCTATTTGTATAAATCTTTTCAAAAAAATAGTTGCTTTAATATCAGACTTTACAAGTTTTTCCTTTAAAATTGAAAAGTCTTTATTAAAGTAAAGTTTGCATAGTTCTTTAACAGTGTCATTATAAAAATTATTACAAAATGCATATTTATCTATTTGTTCAGCAAAGGTTATGCTATAAACATCTTTAGAAATATGCTCGATTACCATACAATGAGCATTATCTACTTTAATAAAATATTTTATATAATTATTATTAATAGTCCACGAATATTTTGAATATATTCTGTCATTGGCTAATTCGTCAAATATTTTAATGAATGATTCAAATTCAATAGGTTGTTCTTCTGTAAATTCTCCTTCGTCAAAATTATTGTATTGAAGTTTTATTGTTATCATTCGAATTGAAGGTTCTATTTTCAAACATATCTATTATTTTTATAAATCCCAATGGTTTTCTAATTGCGTGCTGGAGACGTTTAATTAAACGTTTTTAAACGGATATACAATACCAAGCAAACACAAAAAACAATGCTTTTTTTATTCATTTCAGACCTATGTATCTTCCTTAAACATTTGGGCAGACACACAGGTCTGCCCCTTACATTTACTTTTGATATCACAAATCATCCATCAAAAATCAAAAATCATCCTTACATTCGCGGCACGATTAATCATTATGGCAGAATTTAAAAAAGTAAAACGCAGCGAAAACTATTCAGCGTGGTATAATAATTTAGTAGAACAAGCAGATTTAGCGCAACACTCAGCAGTAAAAGGCTGTATGGTAATTAAGCCTTATGGTTATGCCATTTGGGAAAAAATGCAAGCCGAGTTAGATAGAAGGTTTAAAGAAACTGGTCATCAAAATGCTTATTTTCCATTATTTGTTCCCAAAAGTTTATTTGAAGCTGAAGAAAAAAATGCAGAAGGTTTTGCTAAAGAATGTGCCATTGTTACCCATTATCGTTTAAAAACTGATCCTGATAGACCAGGTAAATTAATGGTTGATCCTGATGCAAAACTAGAGGAAGAATTGATAGTTCGCCCAACCAGTGAGGCTATTATTTGGAACACTTACCGCGATTGGATTCAAAGCTACCGCGATTTACCAATTTTAATTAACCAATGGGCTAATGTGGTTCGTTGGGAAATGCGTACGCGCTTATTTTTGCGCACAGCAGAGTTTTTATGGCAAGAAGGCCACACCGCACATGCCACCAAAGAAGAAGCATTGGCTGAAACTCGTCAGATGCTTGAAGTGTATGCCGATTTTGCTGAAAACATAATGGCAGTACCTGTGGTAAAAGGTGTAAAAACCGAAAACGAGCGTTTTGCTGGAGCCGATGAAACTTTTTGTATAGAAGGATTAATGCAAGATGGAAAAGCACTTCAAATGGGAACGAGTCACTTTTTAGGTCAAAACTTTGCTAAAGCTTTTGATGTAAAATTTGTAAGCAAAGAGAATGTAAAAGATTACGTTTGGGCTACAAGCTGGGGTGTTTCTACCCGCTTAATGGGTGCATTAATTATGAGCCATAGCGATGATGAAGGATTGGTTTTACCTCCAAAATTAGCGCCAATTCAGGTAGTAATTGTTCCAATTACTGGTAAAAAAGAAGATGAAAAAGCTTTGGTTTTAGATAAAGCCCGCGAATATTTTACAGCTTTAAAAGCCAAAGGCATTTTAGTAAAACTTGACGATAGAGATAATATGTCGCCAGGTTATAAATTTGCCGATTATGAGTTAAAAGGTGTGCCTTTGCGTATTGCCATTGGCCCAAGAGACGTGGCTGCAGGCAATGTAGAATTAGCTAGACGCGATACCAAAACAAAAGAAATTATAAGTGCAGAAAATTTACCTGAAACAATCAGCAATTTATTGGAAGAAATTCAAAATAGCATTTATAACAAAGCATTGGAATATAGAAATTCGCATATTCATACCGTAAATAATTGGGATGAATTTATGGATGCTATTGAAAATAAAACTGGTTTTGTAAGCGCGCATTGGGATGGAACTGGCGAAACTGAAGAGAAAATTAAAGACATGAGCAAAGCTACTATTCGTTGTGTGCCTTTAAACAATGTGCAAGAAGATGGAGTGTGTGTGTTAACAGGCAAACCTTCTACTCAAAGAGTATTGTTTGCAAAAGCTTATTAATTATAACTAACAATTATACAAATGAAAATATTAATAACAGGAAGCAATGGTTTATTAGGTCAAAAATTAATTGATTTATATAAAAACAATAGCGAATATGAGTTGATTGCAACTGCACGTGGAGACAATAGGTATTCGGATAAGAATGGTTATACATACGAAAGTTTAGATATTACTAATTCTGATGAAGTGGCTCAAATTATTGCCAAGCACCAACCTGAAGTAGTAATCAATACTGCAGCTATGACCAATGTAGATATTTGTGAAAGTGAAAAAGTGGCTTGTGATCAATTAAATGTAGATGCTGTTAAGTATTTGGTAAACGCATGCAATATTCATAATATTCATTTTGTACAAGTTTCAACTGATTTTATTTTTGATGGAACTCATGGGCCATTACTAGAAACGGAAAAACCTAATCCTGTTAGTTATTATGGCTTGTCGAAGTTAAGGGGAGAAGAAGAGGTGATAAATAATGCAAAAAGCTGGAGTATTTTACGTACTGTTTTGGTTTATGGAATAGTGAGTGACATGAGCAGAAGTAATATAGTACTTTGGGCTAAAGGTGCATTAGAAAGTGGTAAATCAATTAATGTAGTGTCTGATCAATTTAGAACACCAACTTTGGCCGAAGATTTAGCAATGGGTTGTAAATTAGCTGCTGATAAAAAAGCACAAGGTATATTTAATATCAGCGGAAGTGATTTTATGAGTATTTATGACCTAGTTTATAAAGTAGCTGATTTTTGGAAATTAGATAAAAACTTATTAAACATGAGTACGAGTGAGGGTATTAAACAACCCGCTAAACGTCCACCTATAACTGGTTTTATTTTAGATAAAGCACGCAAAGAACTTGGTTATAATCCGCACACCTTTGAACAAGGCTTGGCAATATTAAATGAACAGTTAAAACAACAGACTAATTAAATTGAACAAATGCTAAATTTATTAATTTTATTGCAGGCCGAAGCTCCTAAATTAGCTTCAGAACCAGAACAATCAAGTTTTTGGTTTTGGTTTATTTGTGAGGCATTTGGTGGTGTGTTTGTTTTTTTAATGCTGTATATTTTTTTTATAAAAAACCCTAAAATAAATCCTCCACGCCAACGCAGAAGAGATGAAGAATACTAAACTGAGGTTTGAAAAATTTATTAAAATGTACTTTTACTTTTCACCAAGTGAACGTAAAGGAATTATTCTGCTATCCGGAATATTAGTTTTAATAATTTTTGCCCCAAGTTTATATCGTTATATTAAGCCTAGAAATGATTTAAAAATAACCATCAATCAATTACATGATCTTGATTCATTAAGTAAAAATGTTGGATATAGTAAATCTGAAAATATTACTGAAGAACCTTTTGTTTTTGATCCAAATACAGCAACTGATAATGAATTAAAGCAATTAGGTTTTTCTGATAAAAATATTGCCACGCTTAAAAAATATTTGAGTAAAGGCGGTACTATAAAATCAATTGAAGGCTTGAAAAAAATATATGGAATAGATACTAATTTAGTAAACAAGCTATCCAGTTACATTCAAATTGAAAATAGTTTTCAAAGTAAAAAATCATTTGCCGATTCTGCGAAAGTAGCAAAGAAAAAAACAATTGAAGCATTGGAATTGAACTCCGCTGATTCAGCATCGTTGGTTAAACTGTATAGAATTGGTCCAACATTGGCCTCTAAAATTATTGCTTACAGAAAACAATTAGGTGGTTTTTTAAACCTGAATCAATTGAATGAAATTTGGGGTTTTGATGAAGATATTTTATTTGATTTACAAGGTAAAATATATGTAGATGCCAATAAAGCCAATCGCATTAACCTAAATACTGTAACAGAAAACGAACTTAAAACGCATCCATATTTTAAATACAAACTGGCTCGTATATTAGTAAATTATAGAAACCAACATGGCAGGTATACTGATTTTAATGACTTGTTAAAAATTAAAGTAATTAACGATTCCATATTAAACCGAATAAAAATTTATGGTGTAATAGAATAATTATTTACCTTTAATAGTTATACTTCACCTCATTATTAGTTACTGTAATTTAGTTTCCAAATGGTGCCTGTATTGTTCTTTTTTCTATTAACTAATCCTGAATGAGCCAAATTCTTTAAAATATTTTCTGCTTCCATTTTATCTATTTCCATTAAATACGAAAATTCGTGAGTCGTCATACTTTGGTATATTTGAAAGAGCTCTAAAGGCTTCCTGATAGTTATATCTTTTTGAGCTAATGGGTATAAATCCAAAATAGCTTTTTCCATAATATCATATTCTTGATAACCATTAAGTATTATTTTTTCATTGAATTCGTTCGATAGAATAAATGTTGGAAGTACTTTAATATTTAGTTGTGCAGCATATTGTAAATCCTCTTCAAATTTCACAATTGCACTTTTATTGATATCGTTTTTAAGTTTTTCTACATCAAGTCCCACCTCCTTGGCAGTATTGAAAAGTAGCTCAATATCTGTAATGTTTTTACTTTCTATAAATAACAGTTCTTTTATTCTCCTATGGTAATGAAAAGCTTTAATTTTGTTTTGCATTTGTGCCGCTTTAATTGCTATAGAAGGAGGAAAAGAGGAGGCTAAAGGAGAGTTTAACCATACATTTGGTGAAATTGGCATATCATGAGTTTCAGAAATTTCTTGCCAATGTTCTGCAGCTTCACTGGGTTGTGTAATTTTTCCCTTTTTGTTTTTTAAAACCTCCCAATTTGGAAGCAATCCACCCATATGGTATTTAATTTCAAAATATTTGCCATACAGTAAAGAAAGTTTTCTTAATTGCGGTTGTACTAACCAGCATGTAGAACAAATAGGGTCAGTAAAATAAAGAATTTCTATTTTAGGTTCAATTATTTTATCGGCTTCCTTTAACTGTTTAATTAGAGGTAATTTAATTTTACCTTTTGATGCATTCAGAAAATTATTTTTTATTTCTCTACCTAAATTGATATGTTCCTTTAACTGTTTTGCTCTGTCATTGTAAAATAAATTACATACAAAATCAAAATTAGAGTTTTCTAAAAGCAATTCTGCCATTTTATGAGCATCAATCAAGGCATTGGTAGTACCTGCACTTGTAAAAGGTAATGCCACATGAGCCGCATCTCCAATTAACGCAACATTGCCTTTATGAAATGTTGGCATCAAATCAAAGTCGGTTGAATACCATACAAAATTATTGGCGAAATTATTAGATTGAAGCACTTCTTGTACTTCTTCTGGAAAGTTTTGTAATAAATCAAAACTTAGTGCTTTTAAGCATTCTGGCGAAAATTCTTTTTGTGTTTGCAATTTTACGTCATACTGCATGAACCAAACCATTTCGGTATCCGAACAAGGAATAAGCCCAACAGCTAAACCTTTATCAGCACTCATATATTTTGTAAATGTACTTGGTAGTTTAGCTACTAAAGAAGGATTATTGATAACTCCAACAATTTCTTTAACTTCTACAGGAGTAAAAGTTACTTCTCCAAAAAGGGCTTTTCTTACATTTGATTTAGCACCATCTGCACCTATAAAAATATCTCCGTATTCAATGTCTCCATTTAAAAATTGTACAGCTACGGCTTTATCATTTTCATAAATAAAATGCGAAAAATTTCTATTGTAGTGAAGTTCGTTTTCCTTTAAAAAGGAACTTAAGTATTTTATAATATCTACCCTCTTCATACAGATCCAAGATTCTAAATCAGTAGATTGTATGATGCTATCATCAGGACGTTTCAATACAATTTTATCAATAACCTGACCTGGTATTTCAAATTGTGGGTGGTAGTTTGAAATGATATTCAATACATCCATTGCATCAGGATGCATTAAAAAGGCATGACCATTTCTAATCTGTTCACTATCTCTCTCATTTATGGAGATGGTATATCCATTTTGACTTAATATAGTTCCTAATGCTAAACCAGCAATACCACTACCAATTATTACCACTTTCATAATTAGTTCAATGCTTTTGAAATTCTAAATAAACCTTCTTTTAAAATATCTTCAGAAGTTGCAAAACTTAATCTTATATGTCCCTGAGCCCTTTCTCCAAACCATTTGCCAAGCCCAGGTACTACAGCTACTTTTGCTTTTTCTAATAAAATTGTTTGCAAAGTTTGGGCATCCATACCTGTTTTAGAAATATCAGGGAAAACTAAATAGCAACCTTGTGGAACAAGACATTCAATTCCATTTATTTTATTTAATTCTGTAACACACAAATCTCTCATTTTTGTTAAGTGTGTTAAAAATTTTGATAACCAATCCTGACACTCGTTTAAAGCAGTTGTAACTGCAACTTGAGCTAAAACATTGCAGCCATGCACAGTTGAAAGATGTTCTGATTTTAATAAAAGTAAGTCAAACAAAGTTTGATTGGGTGCAATTACTGAGCCTACTCTTAATCCTGCCAAACCATATGATTTACTGTATCCTGTAACTATAATAGTTTGTTGAGCAATACTTTCATTAATCGAAGCAATACTGGTATAAGTATTTGGTTCAAATACAATATCACTCCAAATTTCATCTGAAAGAATTATAATATTATGTTTTACTGCAATGTTGCCAATTATTGTAAGTTCCTCTTTTGTTAACACACGACCAGTTGGATTGATAGGATTGCACAAACAAATAAGTTTAGTTTGTGGAGTTATTAGTTTTTCTAATTCAGCAGTGTTTAAACTTTCATTTGGGTTTAATGGTACTGAAAAAGGTATTGCTTTTCCATGCATGGCCTCCACTGAATATTTAAACAAAAAATCAACTGGATTAAACACAATTGCCTCTTCATTTGGCTTCAAAAAAGTTTTGCAAACCATGTAAATGCCGTAAGCTGCACTATCAACGGCTAAAACTAAATTAGGATTAGTGATTACATGACGTTTTAAAGTATGGAAATTAGCAACAGCTTCTCTAAAATAATCAAACCCTTCAGAGGGCGCATATGAAAAATACCGTTCTTTGGCGTATTTACTTATTGCTTCGCCTATTTGAGGGGCACATGGAAAATCTGGATCAGCGGCAGTTAATGGAATTACGCCCTCAGGTACTGAAGCCCAACGTAAATTAAATGCCCTTTTCTGTAAAATTGCTAAGTTAACATCCTGATTGGTAAACATAAATAACTTTATTTAATAGTACTTCTAACTAATTCCATAACTACTTTGTTTTACTAAATTGTAAAAAAGGTTATCTAGCTTGCAATTTATTTTATTTAATTTGATTTTCAATTCATTTAAATAACAATATTGTGTTAATAAATTTTATTCATTGAGTTAGTTTATTTTAAGTTTTTCAAACGCTTATTTAACCTTGTTGAAATTTTTATAAATGATTTTTTTTATATTGGTTACTCTTAAACTAAAAATCATTCTAATTTCTACTTTAATTAAGTATCATTGCCAAAACTAAAAACTAAAAAAAATTACTATGCTTAATTTTGAGCCAACAGAAAATCAAATAATGGTAGCGCAAATGGCGCGCGATTTCGCAGAAAAACACATTCGCCCATACGTAATGGAATGGGACGAAGCGCAAATTTTCCCAAAAGAAACCATGCAAGAAATGGGTAAATTGGGTTTATTAGGAGTGTTAGTACCTGAAGAATATGGTGGAGCTGGATTAGGTTATTTTGAATACATAACTGCAATAGTTGAAATTACTAAAGTTTGTAGTTCGGTAGGATTGAGTATGGCTGCACATAACAGTTTGTGTACTGGCCATATTTTACAGTTTGGAAACGAAGAACAAAAAAAGCGTTGGTTGCCTAAATTGGCTACTGGCGAGTGGATTGGTGCTTGGGGTTTAACTGAAGCCAATACTGGTAGCGATGCCATGCGTATGCAATGTGTAGCTAAACAAGATGGTGATTATTGGGTATTAAATGGTTCGAAAAATTGGATTACTCATGGTATTACAGGCGATGTAGCTGTAGTTTTAGCGCGTACTGGCGAATTATTAGATTCGCACGGAATCACTGCTTTTGTGGTAGAGCGTGGAACTCCTGGTTTTAAAGGTGGTAAAAAAGAAAATAAATTAGGTATGCGCGCTAGCGAAACTGCTGAAATGATTTTTGAAGATTGCCGCATACACAAAGACCAAGTTTTAGGAAATGTAGGTGATGGTTTTAAACAAGCCATGAAAATATTAGATGGTGGCAGAATTTCAATTGCTTCATTAAGTTTAGGAATAGCTAAAGGAAGTTACGAAGCTGCTTTAAAATATTCTAAAGAGCGTCATCAGTTTGGACAACCCATTTCTAATTTCCAAGCCATTGCATTTAAATTAGCTGATATGGCTGTTAAAATTGAAGCTGCTGAGTTATTAACTTTGCAAGCTGCCGATTTAAAAATGCGTGGTTTGCCAATGACTAAAGAAAGCGCTATGGCTAAATATTATGCATCGGAAGTATGTGTATGGGCTGCCACTGAAGCTGTTCAAATATTTGGCGGATATGGTTACACCAAAGATTTCCCTGTAGAGAAATTTTACCGCGATTCAAAATTATGTACCATTGGCGAGGGAACTAGCGAAATTCAAAAACTCGTTATTGCTAGAAGTGTATTAAAAGACTAGAATTATTTAGGAATAAAAAAATCCGTAAATGAACTTTACGGATTTTTTTGTCTTTCTTTATCTTGAATTTGTGTATTAAAATACTACTGCTTCACCGTCCTTATCAATAAATCGGTAATCCACCATTGAAAGTGTATTTACTTTATTTATTTTTATCCAACGTTTATATTTAATAAACCATTTCATACGAGGTGATTTAAGCCCACCATGAATAAAATAAGCCGCTAAATATGGATTCAATTCTAAGCTGAAACCTTTGTGGTGTACATTTTCAATTAAATACTTAACTTGATTTTCAATTTCATCTAACAGTACTACACTGTTTTGAATTTCGCCTGTTCCATTACAAGTTGGGCATTTTTCGGTAGTAACCACATTCATTTCTGGTCTTACACGTTGACGTGTAATCTCAACCAAACCAAAAGGGCTCATAGGCAAAATTTTATGTTTTGCTCTATCGCTTTTCATTTCCTCTTTCAGTTTTTCGTAAACAAGTTTACGGTTTCCTGCAGTTTTTTGATCAATAAAATCAACAACTATAATACCACCTAAATCGCGTAAACGTAATTGACGGGCTACCTCAGTTGCTGCTTCTAAGTTAATTCGTAAAGCATTATCCTCTTGCGCTTCGTTACGTGCACTAATGTTTCCACTATTTACATCAATAACGTGCATTGCTTCGGTATGTTCTATAATTAAATAACAACCGCCCATAAAATTAGCTTCTTTACCAAAGCTGGTTTTTATTTGCTTTTCTACATCAAAATGCTCAAAAATAGATGTCTTACCAGTATAATGTTTTACAATTTTTTCAAGTTGAGGGCTTTTTGATTTAACATAGTTTTTTATTTCATTATATAAATAACTATCATTTACATGAATTCCAGTAAAATCTTCATTAACCAAATCGCGCACCAACGTTAAAGTACGATCACTTTCACCTAAAAGTTTTTGAGGAGGATTAGCATTTTTTAGTTGAGTAAAAACTACTTCCCATTTAGCCATTAACTCTTCTAAATCCTGTTGTAATTCTTCCACACTAACACCTTCTGCATTAGTTCTAATAATTACCCCAAAATTAGGTTGCTTAATGGTTTGCATCAGTTTTTTTAGTCTGTTGCGCTCATCATGTTTTACTATTTTTTTCGAAATAGAAATATTGTTATCAAAAGGTATTAATACAATAAAACGGCCAGGTAAACTTATCTCGCTTGATAAGCGTGGACCTTTATTGGAAATAGGCTCTTTCACAACTTGAACAACAACTTGTTGGAAGCGGTTTAGTAAAGTGCCAATTTTGCCATGTTTTTCAATATCTGCTTCCATTACATCGTTTTCAATTGCCGATGTAACTTTGCCATTTCGTACTAATTTAATCCATTTTTGTAAAGATTCAACTTGTGGGCCAAGGTCATGATAGTGCAAAAAAGCATCTTTTTCATGGCCCACATCAATAAATGCCGAGTTTAGGCCCGTCATTATTTTATTTACTGTACCAAAGTATATATCACCAACTAAATAAGCGTTATCGGCTTTTTCATGATGAAGTTCTACTAGTTTTTTATCACGCATCATGGCAATATGAACATTGCCATTTGTGTCAGCGTTAATTATAATTTCGTTATTCACTATTTAAAGTTTCCCTTTTTTAAAATATTTTCAATTACCTAGGTTGAGGTTTTTTCGTTAGTTAAATTGATAATTGAAGGGGATAAGTTTTAAATAAATACCATATTTACT
>CANHVU010000034.1 GCA_947464275.1 Bacteroidota bacterium | reverse complement strand
TAGAATCTTTAACCAATATATAGTTTTCAAAAGCTTTGATATACGCCTCTTTTTGATTACTTTTTTTATAATTATTTTTCAGTAATTCATAATACAACAACCTTTCATTTAAAGAAGTTGGTATTGATTTCATAACCCAACTGAGGGCTATCAAGGTAGAATCAAACTTTGCCAAATCATTTATGGTTGAATAAATATTGGCGATGCTAATTGTATTTTCAAATAAAAAATATTTTGATAAATTATTTTTCAAAATTTCACCACTTACAATATTACCTATGTCAATGGCTTGTTTGAACTGTTTTTTAAAAAAATAATTTTTCGACAAATTGATTAGTGAATTAACTTCACCAATCTTTGAGTGCTTGTTTTGAGCGATTGAAATGGCTTGATTGAAATAAAACTCAGCCGAATCGAAATCATTTAAGTTTCTATAGCAAATTCCTATATTATCTATGGAACCTCGGTAATAGTAATAGTTATTAATTGCATAATAACATTTAGCTGCTGACCTATAAGTATCGATTGCTTTATCGAATTCTTTTTGATTAAAATATAAATTAGCTAATGAGTTGTAATAAAATGCTAATGCATTATTATCTTTTTGTTTATCAATAATTTTTTTTGCTTTTAACAAATAAAATATTGCTCCATCTACATTATCAATTTTTAGTAATACCTTACTTTTATAAATGAATAAATATTCTAAAATTGAATCGCTTTTAAGTTTATGCGCCAATGCAATTGATTGTTCAATTGCATCAAAACCACTTAAAAATTTATTGGCATCAATAAAACGATGCGCCATTTTATTTAAGGCTTTTATTTGAAAACCAAGTTCATTTTGTTCTTTGGCAACTTCCAGTAACTTGGCGTTTGTTTCAATTGCTTTATTTGAGTTTCCTTCTGATTCGTAATGATCAACTTGACTCAATAAATTGTTTAACTCTTCATTATCATTGATAGCATAAATTGGATTTGCCAGAATATTAGCAAAAATCAGCACTATTATAAAATAGTATTTTGGCAAATTATTTTTATGCTTTATCAAATTGTTTTTAAATTAAGTTTTTAAAATTCACTGGCTTCCATAAAAGCTAAAAGCTCTTTATTTCCACTACTTCTAATACCTTCTTTTTCGCCTTCCCACCATTTAGCTCCTTGATGAATAAATACAATATTTTCGCCCATTACAAATAAACTTTTCATGTCGTGGGTATTTATTACAGTGGTTATATTGTATTCTTTGGTTATATCCTTAATTAATTCATCAATTACGCGGCTAGTTAATGGGTCAAGGCCAGAGTTAGGTTCATCGCAAAATAAATACTTAGGATTTAATGCAATAGCACGTGCAATACCGACACGTTTTTTTTGTCCGCCAGAAATATTAGACGGAAATAATTTATTTAGGTTAACCAAGTTTACTCTTCCTAAGCAAAAATTAACCCTATCCAATATTTGTTCTTCGGTAAAATCGGTGAACATACGCAACGGAAAAGCTACGTTTTCTTCCACATTTAGCGAATCGAAAAGAGCGGTATTTTGAAACAACATACCAATGTCTTTCCTCACATTAATTTTTTCTTTGTAGTTTAGTTTTAAAAAATCTCTTCCATCAAAGGTAATGCTGCCAGTTTCGGGTGTTACCAAACCAACCATGCATTTCATTAATACCGATTTTCCACCACCACTGGCACCAATTATAAAATTACATTTGCCTTTATATAAGTTGGCCGATATGTCTTTTAAAACATGCTTGGTTCCAAAAGTTTTGTTTACGTTTTCAATTACAATCATTTTACTTAAATAACATTAATTGTGAAATAATATAATCGAAAAATATGATACTCATACAGCTATAAACTACTGCTTTGGTGCTACTTTCACCAACTTCCAACGCACCACCTTCGGTCCTAAAACCCTGAAAAGCCGATACCGAAGTAATTAAAAATGAAAAGGTGTAAGCTTTGGTTAAAGCAAAAACTACATTATAACCCATAAAATCGGTACGCAAACCTTTTACAAAACTTTCTACACTTATAATTCCTGATGCCCAACCAGATATAGCACCACCTATTAAACTCAACATCATGGCATATAAAACCAACATAGGAATGGTAATTACACCCGAAACAATTTTGGCCAATGAGGTATAATTGGCAGCATTAATACCCATAATTTCTAAAGCATCTACTTGTTCGGTAACCTTCATGGTACCAATTTCAGAAGCAATATTACTGCCCACTTTTCCAGCTAATACCAAGGCTGTAACAGTTGGAGCAAATTCCAAAATATTACTATCGCGCACAATTCTACCAATTAAATAATCAGGTAAAATACCACTAACCAATTGGTAACCAATTTGAATGGTAGACACTGCACCAATAAATGTGCTGATTAAAGAAATGATGGCAAAAGAGCCAACACCTATATTATTACTTTCGGTAAATATTTGTTTAACAAATATTTTCCCTTTTTCGGGTTTGGTAAAAACTGCTTTTAAAAACAGCAAATACTCACCAAAATGTTGAAAAAACCTCATGCTTATTTAGTACTATTTCAGTGGGTAAATATAGCCTGATTTTTGGAAATATAAAGAATGAAATAAAATGCTTGTTACTGTTATAAAACTTTAAAAATTAAACCTGTTTTTACAATAATTCTATCTATATCTACTTCAACTGGTAAATCTGTGGGGCGTGCCAATATATTGTATTTGTAATCTTTGCTAATATAGTTTGTACTTAATTCTAAACTAATTATTTTGTTTATTTTATAGATTACCCCTAGACCTATTACGTATCCAAAAAGGCTTTCATTTAAAATACTTACATCCCCGTAATTATTAATAAGTGAACCTCCTTCCACATATGGTTTTATTTTATGTTTTTCCTTAGCCAAATAAACTCTACCTGTAATAAATAAATCAGCGTTCGTAATGTTAAAAGAAGAAATATTTAATTCATTACTTAAAGATATTTGAATTGTATTTCTGTAGGACAATCCGGCCCACATATTCCCATAAGCTTTTTGGGTATTATTAATTGTATTTACATCATTTGGATTATTTGAGTTTTCAAGCAATTGATGTGGGTTATTAATATTGGCTCCTAGCAGAAGAGAGAAGTTTGATTTTTGTTGTGCATTAGCAATAGGATATAAACCAATAACAAAACCTGTATAAAATATCAGTTTAAATAGCTGTTTTCTAGTTGTCATAAGCTTTTTTGAACAAATTGGTTTTAAAAATGTACTTTACACTCAAACTGAAACCTCCTAAACTAGAATTGCCCGTTGCAGGGTCTGCATAAGAATTAAATTTTCTAAATAAATGTGTTCCTAAAACAAAATTTTTATCTAGTACAAAAGAGAAACCTGTGGTAAAAATACATCCTTGATTATCCGTTTTTTTATTTTCAGTTTGATATAGAGATGAATTTTCTGATATTAATTCATAAAACGGATTGACTCCAATATTTAAAAATATAATTTCATGTATTGGAATTATATTTTCAATCATTATTCCATTTAAAAATGAACTTGTTTTTACATAATTACCATCCCAATTCTGATAAACTCCTTTATAGCTTATGGATAAGTTTTTGGCTACATAGTAACCTAACTCTAAACCAAAAGCCGTATTGGTAACTTTTGTATTTAAGTTACTTGAGCCAGACCCATTAGATGAAAGATTCTTAAATGAAAAGCTATATTTATCGTATTGACCTCCTGCACCAATAAGCCACTGCTTATTAAATTGGGCGTTAAGCTTGGTGGTAAATAATAAGATAACGACAATTGATAATTTCTTCATGAATTTATTTTTCTCAAATCAAATGAATTTTAAAATAAAAAATCTCTTAATTATTTAACCTTTAAAAATAACAATACACTAATATAAAAAAAGCCAAACTGAAACAACTTGGCTTTTTGTTTTATTATTACTTAAACAGCTAACTTTTTATCAACTGACAACCATCAACTACTTAAATTCATGACCCATTTTATCGCGTTTGGTATCAAAGTATTTTTTGTTATGTGGGTTTGGTTCTACCACAATTGGAATATTTTCAACTATTTCGAGTCCGTAACCAATTAAACCTGCACGTTTGGTAGGGTTATTGGTCATTAAACGCATTTTAGTAATACCAATTTCGCGTATAATTTGAGCGCCAACACCATAATCGCGTTCATCCATTTTAAAACCTAATTGTAAATTAGCTTCTACTGTATCAAGGCCTTGTTCTTGTAATTTATATGCTTTTAGCTTGTTTACTAGTCCAATTCCTCTACCTTCTTGGTTGATATAAATAATGGCGCCTTTGCCTTCTTTTTCAATCATTTCCATGCTTTTGGCTAATTGTTCGCCACAATCGCAACGTAGGCTATGGAAAATATCGCCTGTTACACAACTTGAATGTACACGCACCAAAACAGGTTCGTTAGGTTCCCAAGTTCCTTTTTGCAACACTAAATGTTCTTGGTCGGTATCTATTTGTTTAAATGCTGTAAGAATAAAATCACCATAATCAGTAGGCATATCAACCGAAATAATTCGTTTTATCAAGCTTTCTTTTTCTAATCTGTACGATATTAAATCTTTGATGGTAACCAATTTCATATCGAATTTTTTAGCAATTTGGGTTAACTCAGGCAAACGAGCCATTGTTCCATCTTCGCTTAAAATTTCTACAATACATCCTGCTGGTTCAAAGCCTGCAAGGCGAGCAAAATCAATGGCAGCTTCTGTATGTCCCGCTCTGCGCAACACCCCTTCAGGTCTGGCTTTCAGCGGAAAAATATGTCCTGGTTTACCTAACTCTTCGGGTTTGGTAGCTGGGTCAATTAAAGCTTGCACAGTTTTAGCTCTATCTTGAGCAGAAATTCCTGTAGTGCAGCCTTTTCCTAGTAAATCAACCGATACAGTAAAGGGAGTTTCGTGTAAAGTGGTATTATCGGTAACCATTAGTTCCAAACCTAATTCTTTACAACGGCTATCTATTAAAGGAGCGCAAATTAATCCACGTCCTTCTTTGGCCATAAAGTTAATTACTTCGGGAGTTACATTGCGTGCCGCAGTTAAAAAATCTCCTTCATTTTCGCGGTCTTCATCATCTACTACAATAATAATTTTACCGTTTTTTATATCCTCAATGGCTTCTTCTATGGTGTTAAACATTTTTTTTATTTTGCTTCTAGCTTTTGGCAACTGGCCTCTAGCAATTATTTTTTAAATTTTGAATGTAGAATGATGGGTTAATAATTTCGAGTTAATTATTATATGTTCATTATTTTCTATTCTTTTAATATTTAACCAATCAACTTGTCAACCCGAAACCCGCCAACTCGTAACACATCAAAACAAATCCTTCAACTTGGTTAAAAAATCCTTCAATTCAGTTAATTTTTCAATGGCTTCTTGGTTCGATTGAATTTGTGGTTTGGAATTTAGCTTTTCCTTAGCTCCTTCAATGGTATAACCGTCTACTTTTATTAAACGATATATTGAATTAAAAGTTTCAATGTTTTTTTTACTGTATTTGCGTGTTCCTTTAATGGTTTTTTCTGGTTTAAATTGTTTGAACTCTTTTTCCCAATACCTAATTAATGAAACAGACACATTGAACTTTTGAGCAAGTTCACCAATATTAATGTAAAGTTTATCTAGTTCTTCGATTGGCATTATACAAAACGAGGGTCAGTTTCCATTACATGGCCGCAGTTTTTACAAGTGCGCAATTCTTCTGAGGCATAGTATTCTTTAAATCTAGGTAAGAAATCGTTTTCAATATCGCTTAGTTCAAAACGGTATTCATGTAATTTATGATTGCATTTATCGCAAAACCACATCAATCCATCAATTAAACCTTTGCCTTTTCTAACACGTTCAATTACTAATCCAATTGAACCTTCAGAACGAATGGGTGAATGTGGTGTATTTGGCGGACATAAAAACATATCTCCAGGTCCTAATTTAATATCTACGGCTTTGCCTTCCTCTTGAATTCTAACCGTAATTTCGCCTTCTAATTGGTAGAACCATTCTTCAGATTCGTTGTAATGGTAATCTTTACGGGCATTTGGCCCACCTACAATCATAATTATAAAATCAGTTCCTTCTGGATATAAATTTTTATTAGCAACAGGTGGTTTTAATAAATGTCTGTTCTCGTCTATCCATTTTTGTAAATTAAAAGGTCTTCTTACCATAATTTTTAATTGTTAGATGTTTTGTTTTTTAAAATTCAAAAATAAAAAAAGCCCTAAATCTTTTTACATGATTTAGGGCAATCAAAATTATGCGTTTAATTTTTGGTGGTCGGCTAAAAACTGAGCCAATCCACTGTCAGTTAAAGGATGTTTTAGCAATGCCAAAATACTTGCCAATGGGCTTGTAATAATATCTGCACCCATTTCGGCCGATTTAATAATATGTATAGGATTACGGATAGATGCTGCTAAAATTTCAGTTTCGTATCCTTGTATCGAAAATATATGTGAAATTTGAGCAATAAGCTCCATTCCATCAAATCCAATATCGTCTAATCTACCCACAAATGGAGAAATATAAGTAGCACCAGCTTTAGCAGCCAAAATAGCTTGACCTGCACTAAATACCAATGTACAATTAGTTTTTATGCCTTTACTACTAAAATATTTAATCGCTTTGATGCCATCTTTTATCATTGGAATTTTAACTACAATGTTTTTATGTAAAGCTGCTAAAGCTTCACCTTCTTTTATCATTCCTTCGTAGTCAGTAGCTATTACTTCTGCACTCACATCGCCATCTACTAATTCGCAAATGTCTTTGTAATGTTGCATAACTGCGGCATCGCCTTTAATGCCTTCTTTTGCCATTAGCGATGGATTGGTAGTAACGCCATCTAAAATTCCTAAATCGTTTGCTTCTTTAATTTGAGCAAGATTAGCTGTATCAATAAAAAACTTCATGTTGTGTTGAATTTTGGTGGCGCAAATAAAACTAATTTTAACCAAATTATTTTGGTAAATAGTTAACTAATAATTGACAATTTAAAACTTAAACCTAACTCCTCCATATATCATCCTTCCAAAAACAGGCCCCCAAACCATGCTAGCATCAAAATAACCTCCAAAAGGATTTTGGGCATCAATAATTGGAGTTGATTGTTTAAAATCTAATAGGTTCTCAATGCCAGCGTATATATCTAATTTTTTATTAAATAAACTTTTGCTTATTTGAGTATTTAATATAATAAAGCTTTCAGAATAAATAGGAAGTTGTTTGTCAGTCGGATTTTGCGATGTGTTAGGCAATCGTTTTGAACCAATCCAATTCCAAGTAAAATCAAAATTCCATTTATTTTTTGTATTGTAACCAATATTGAAAAAAGCCCTGTGCGCTGCAATTAATGGAACTTCTCTCACACCTATTGAATCGTATTGAGTTTTAACATCATAAAATCTATAGGCCAACCTAACATCTAAGCGTTTTACAGGTTCATAATCTAATTGCACCTGCAAGCTATTTGAAAACGATTTTCCATTTAAATTATAAAACCTTACTTCATTCACCATTGCATCTCTATCTACTACTACTTGGTTTTGGAAATAGGTATAGTAATAATCAACTGTTACAGTGCCTTTGCGATAATTTAACTTAAAATCGGATGTTAACGATAAACCATAATTCCAGGCAACCTCGGGATTTAATCCATAGGCATTACTTAAATGATTAGAATTGAAAATAAATTTCCTTGAACTAGCTAATAATCCGGTATTTTCAGCAATAATATTTGCCGTTCTTTGTCCTCTCCCGGCACTAGCCCTTAAAACAGTTTGCTTATTAACAGCAAGTCTTGTATGAACACGAGGGGTATAAAACCAACCATATAAATTATTAAAGTCTAATCGTTGTCCAGCAACCAAAGTAAATTTAGTTAGATAACTATAAGTATATTCAAAAAAAGCACCAGCTACTTTTTCAGTTCTTTTAAATTCGTATTGTTTTGAAGTATTATTTTGTACTATAAAATTCTCTAAAACCTCATTATAGTAATCATTCATATAACTAAAACCTGTTCTAAACTTATGGTCGCTATTACTAATGATTGATTGGTATATAAAATTGGCATAAACGGATTCTTGTTTTCCTTTGTACAAATTATTACCAAAATATGAATCATAACTTTGACCCACGGTTGAAACTTGTAAACCTAAACTTTTGTAAATTTTCCTCGGGAAAACATAACCTATTTTTAGCCAAGCATCTCCTTTTAAAGCATTTACCTTGGTTCCATATAATTTTAAGGAAATGCGGTTATTTTCATCAAAATCAAATTGTCCACCAATTTTTTTATCATTTAAAGCAGCTAAACCACCTTGAATGATAAACCCTTTACCTTTATCATACTTAAACCTATAAGCTGAATTAATTTGATAGCCTAAAGGATTATCCAAATAACCATCGTTATTATTATCCATTCTCAATGTTAAAGTACTTCCATGCAATAAAATTGATTGACTAAATGATTTAGTTAATTTATTGGCAACAATTAAATTAGTTTCATACCTACCACCTTCACTAGCATAAGCATTGAAATACACTTTTTCTTTAACATCTGGTTTATGTAGTTCTGTATTTATTTGTCCAGCAATACTTTCAAATCCATTTACAACTGAACCAATTCCTTTGGTAACCTGAATACTATTTATCCAACTTCCGGGTGTATAAGCATTGCCATAATTAACAGCCAAGCCCCTGGCACCAGGAATCATTTCCTGAGTAAGTTGTGTGTATTGGCTAGCCAAACCAAGCATTTGAATTTGTTTTGTTCCTGTAATGGCATCAGTTAAGTTAACATCAACTGAAGGATTAGTTTCAAAACTTTCACTTAAATTGCAACAAGCTGCCTTAAACAATTCCTTTTCATTCATTATAGTAGTTTTCCAAGGATCAATAAAACTAACTTCAGAACTTTTTCTTTCTACACTGATATTTAAATCTTTCAGTTTGTTTTTAGTAATGAGCAAAATTTTTACAAATTTTTTCTCTGCCACAAAAATGGTATCAGTTTTATAACCCACATAGGAAACTATTAGGTTTTTTGTGCTTTCTGTAAATGGAATAATAAATACACCATTACTGTCTGAAATCACAATATTTTTTTCGTTTAACCACCTGATATATGCACCTTGTATTGGCGTAATATTTCCTTTTAAATCAGTATCTACAACAATTCCTTTTAGGTTCATTGTTTGCTGGGCGTTCACAATATGGCACAGCAAAACAACTACCACTATTAAGTAGTATTTTTTCATAATTTACAATAAAACAATGAATAACTATTTAGTCGTGGTGCGTATTATCGTTATCTCTATACATGCAGCAATCAGGTAACTTTAAATAAACCTTATCTGGTGCCTTTGCATTTTCTGTATCATGCCCGCTATTAGCAATAAGTAGATGTATTTTCTCCAAAGAAATTTTATCAGCTATAAATACTACTTCAAGTATTTTTGTATCAACATTCCATTCTGCCGACTTTACACCTTTTACATCTAGTGCAAGTTCTATTCTTTCTTTACATTGTGGGCAATTTCCAAATACTTTAAACTTAACAGTAGTTGGTTTCTGAATATTTTTAAATGCCATTAAACTAAAAATGGCTAATATAATTATAAAAAAGTTTTTCATTTTATGGTTTCTTAAAGTTGGGATTGTTAATAAAATCATAGTCAGTAAGTGTTTTTAAAAATGCTATGATTTGTTGTTTTTCTGTTTCACTCATTCTACCCTTTTTACCCAATGCAATATTTACATCTAAATTGGGTGAATTTTCAGCAAAACCAGTATTGTAATGTTCTAGTACCTCTTCTAAAGTTTTAAATCTCCCATCATGCATATATGGAGCTGTTAATTCTACATTTCTGAGAGTTGGAGTTTTAAATTTACCTTTATCAGTTTCTTTTAGTGTTACTCTGTATCTACCCAAATCAGTAAAAACTGAATCGAGTCCATTGTTTTTAAAATCAAAATCGGTAAAAGTACTGCCCAATACATGACAATGAAAACAGTCTCCTTTGGTTTGATCTTCAATTAATTCCATTCCTTTTAACTCATCAAAAGTTAATTCTACCTCACCTCTTACATACTTATCATACTTACTATTTGCTGAAATAACAGTTCTTTCAAACTGAGCAATAGCTTTCATAATTTGTTTTGTAGTTATTGAATCAGAACCAAAAGCACGCTTAAATAATTTTTTGTAGGTAGCATCTGCATTTAGTTTTCTTAAAACATTAGGTAAAGTTTCGTGCATTTCAATAGGATTGGTAATTGGTCCAATTACTTGGTCTTCTAAGGTAGCAGATCCTCCATCCCAAAAAAATGCTCTTTCCCAAGCAAGGTTCATTATAGGCATTGCATTTCTATTACCTATTTCTCCAGTTATTCCTTTACTAAATTGCAAAGTACTATCAGTAAATGCAAATTTTTGGTTATGGCAACTTCCGCAAGATTGGGTATTATCTAACGAAAGAATAGGATCATAAAAAAGCTTTCTACCTAAAGCAATTCCCTCCACTGTTAATAAATTTGAAGCAGGTATATTAATTTTAGGAAAACCAACTGGTGTATTTAAATTGAATAAAACAGCAGGAGTATCTATGACATTATTTGAAATAGTAATAACAGGATCTTTAGAGCAAGAAAATATTATTGTTCCAAAAGTTATTAATAAATAAAAGATATTTTTTTTCATATTATTCTACCTTTCCAAAAGAAAAAGACTGTTCTAAATTAGCTTTTAAGTTAGCTATCCAAAAAACATCAGCTGCTGATTCAGATTGGCGGTCATTATCAATATTGAAATTGATAATCTTATTAGCTGAATAAGCTTTATTCAAATCAAAATTAACGGTTAATTTCTTAGTTAGACTTGAGTTTATATCAACTGATGGTAATGAAAACGATACAAAACCCCTTCCAAGACTTGTTCCTAAATGAAAACGTAATGGCTTTGTTTGGTTCAATGAATCTATATAGTTTCCTTCATGTTTAAAAAATATATAACCAGTGTTCCAGGTCCATAACATACCAAAACTAGGATCCAAAAAACCATCTTGTACCCCACTTGTATTTCTTAAAGAATCTACACCTAAAATAAATTTCATTTTAGTATACTTTGCATAAGGCACATTTAAAAGTGTGAATGTATTCTGTTCAGGCCTATCCATATCTATTAAATTATAGTTTTTGGCAAAAAACTCATCATTATTTTCACTAACCAAAACAACATTGGTAACATAATATTTGAGTAAACTAACTGAATATTTATTTTTAGCTTCATTAGTATATTGAGAACTAATTGTATTTATTGGAACTCCATCTACGGTGTTATTAAAATTAATAGTTAAATTAGTTGTCCTACTGTTTGAAACAGGAACTTTAGTTTCTTCCTTCTCACATGAAACTAACAAAATGCTGGTTATTATTAATAAATTTAATATAGTTTTTTTCATTTTAGTTAATGTAAAACGCAAACGGCTGTTTGCATAATTCGAGTATTATTGAATTTGATCTCGCATAAAGCAATGAAATATTCTAAATACGAAGAAGAACTGAACTTAATTGTATTAAAATTAAAGGGGGAATTTTATTGTTACTAAAATTATCACTATTAAAAAAAAAGCAATAATTAGTAGGATTGTATTTTATAATAAAATTACTTAAAACTAAAAAATTCTTATAAAATTTAGGCTCTAATATTTTTGTTAAATTGGTATTTGAGTTATCAAATTTACAAGTAAAAGTAAAATCATGGCAACAAGATTTATTGGACATTTTACCACAATCGCAAACTTCACTTTTTTGTTCAAAAAAACTGATACTCGATATTGTTCCTCCACAAAAATGAATTGTAGCGCTAACCTTTGTTGCTAGAACAAGATAAACTAATGTAAGTATTATGTATGTTATATTTTTCAAATACATAACAATATTAAATAAAATAAATTAAATATAATCTTAATTTTAAACAGTTACTATTTTTTTACAGAAGCATAATTAATGTTGTCTTGAAAATTGGTCTGTAAGTATGCTTTTCCAAAGTTCAACCATTTATTGTTCAATAAAGTATCATTATTATTTGTATGAATCACTAACTGTTGATTATGGTCATAAACTAACTCTGTTTGATTATTAATAATTCCAAAACCATTGTCAAAGGCATAATATGCAAAATGAGGAATTTGAGGAGCAAATAAGTTTTTACTTCTTGCAAAATGTTGATTAGGAATTGACAATTGACCTAAAATGGTTGCAGCAATATCGGTATGCGAGGCCACAGTGCTATTGGTTTTACCTTTATATTCAGGCTTAAGTGCCCCTCCTAAAATCAACATTGGAATTCTATGTCGTTCAATTTCGTGTATATTTCTCAATTTCGGAAATTTACTAGCATGATCCGCTACCAAAACAAAAATTGTATTATTATAAAAAGGTTCCTTTTTTAAACTATTAATATATTCATACAAGCAAGAATCAGCGTAGTGCATTGTATTTCTGTAGCCATCGTTCACTTTATCACCATCAGAGTTAAATATTTGAGGTATATCAGCTTCAAACCACTCATGAGTGGTCATTGTACTCAAAACACTAAAAAATGGTTGTGGAGCCGTTTTTAACTCATCAATATGTAATGCAAATGTTTCTTCGTCATAGGCCCCCCAATTAGTTCGTTTGTTTATTTTAAAATCATCTTCCCCAACCATTTTTTTCACACCTGCTGCTCTTAAATAGGCTTCCATATTATCAAATTGTAATCGACCTCCACTATAATAAGATGTATGATAATTTTGCTCATTCATTATTTTATATAAATTGGGCAATTTATCAAACTTGCCAAACTCTTTAATAATAGAGCTTACAGGTTGAGCAGGATAACCACTAAGAATAGCTAACATACCTTGTTCAGTTCTATCTCCTGTTGCAAAACATTTATCAAATAGAATACCCTCTTTAGCTAATTCACAAAATTTAGGTGCAACATTTGGCTCCCCATTTAAACATGTAATAACATCTGCACCCCAACTTTCTAACATAATGATTACAATATTGGGTTTAGAAGAAGTAAACACTTTTTCAAAAGTATCAACCTTTGATTCATGCATTTCGGTTAAAAGCTCATTTGCTGATGTTGAATCAAAAAAAGTGTAAGGATTTTCTTGGGGGGGAATTGGATTAAAGAATAAATCAGCAAAATTCCAAAAGCTATTTAAAGAGGCATAATTTAAAACAGAGTGTTCTGAAAAGAAAACCTGATTCCTATTTAAAGGAACCTTTTGCAAACCACCTCTTGCTGATATAACAGTAGTAGCCATTAACCAAATTGGCAGTAATATTTTAACTTTCCAATTAGTATCAATTTTGTTTAAAGGAGAGTAAATATTATTAAAGATCCAAATAAAACAAAATACCAATATACCCAATAAAGCAAGTAAACCTAAATTTTCAACTGCAAACATTGCTGGTAATACCTCATCAGGGTATGCCATATATGAGAGAGCTTTTGCATTGACTTTAGTGCCCCATACTTTAAAAATACCGGCATCTAATGCTCCAATAAAACAACAGATTGCAATAAAAATATAGGTTTGTATTTTGATTATTTTGTTAAATAGTTCAGGCCTACTTACAAATAAGTTAACAATACTAATTAGTATAGGTAAACTCAATATATAAAAAGAGGTAGCATTATTAATTCGTAAACCTTTATAAAATGAAAAAATAAAATCATTAAAAGTTAATTGAACACTACTAATATTTAAAAAAATAAAAATTGTTTGTTGTGTAAAAAAAAACAATATCCAAAACAGAAACAATGAAATATAAAACTTAAAAAGCGTGTTCATAATTTGATAATATATACCTTCTATAAATAAAAAAACCTCAACTGAATTCAGTTGAGGTTTTTCACAAGTTTTATTAGTATTAAACTCCTACATCATGCATTGCACTTTCGTATATGAAAGGATGACGAGTAGGGTATAAATTTGCTTTAGTTAAACCTTTTAACACAACAGTCAAAAACAACCCAGCAAAGAACAATAACATACCAATTTCCATAAAACCAATTCCTTGGTTTGGAATTTCGATTGAACCAGTTGGATTATGTTCTGAAATTGCAGTTGGTAAATCCATTGCACCAGGCATAACCATTAATAAACAGTCATTCCAATGTCCAATTAAAATAGCACCTCCAACAAAATAACCAACTTTTCTATTTCTCTTAGCATCTCTCATCATAAAAATGAAAAATGGTACTACGAAATTTAAAACAATGTTTAAGTAAAAGTTGAATTGGTAAGAGCCAAACATACGTTCTTTGTAATAAACTACCTCTTCAGGAATATTTGCGTACCAAATTAACAAGAACTGTGCAGTCCACATGTAAGTCCAAAACACTGAGAATGCAAACATAAACTTACCTAAATCGTGTTGGTGTTCGTCAGTTACAATTCCTAAATATCCTTTACCTCTTAAATACCACACTAATAAATAAGTTACAGTTAATGCACTTACCCATCCTGTAGCAAAGTTATAAATGGTAAAGATAGTTGAGTACCAATGAGCATCAACACTCATCATTAAATCCCATGCAAACATGGAGAAAGTAAAACCAAAAACAACTAAAAATACTGTAGAAATTCTAAAGTTTTTATCAAAATTTTCAACTCCACCAACTAAATCTTCATTTCTAGAGTTTTTGCGTATTTGTGCAGCACAGAAAATCCAAAATGCCGTAAACAATACTAAACGAACCAAGTAAAATGGTTGTGATAAGTACCAAGTTTTTTTAGCTAATAATGGATCTGTTTCCATTACACCTGGATGAGCCCAATGATAGATACCTCCATGCAATACATAAAAGTTAACTAAAATTATTGCTAATAGTAAACCTGCACCAATAATCATGTAAGTACTCATTGCTTCAGGAATTCTTCTAATAGCTACATACCAAGCAGCATTAGCTAATTGGCTAATTACTACAAAAATGATTGCACAGGTTGCAATAATAAATGTAAAGTAACTATCAACTAATAAATTACCCCAAAAGCGTTTTGAAACTAAGTGGTGCAAATCATCAGCAGTTAAATTCATACCTTCAACAGAGGGATGATAAGTAAAATAACCTAAGATAGTTAAAAGTAAACCTACAATCATTAAACCGTATGACCACTTTTTATTACCGTCAGTTATAGTATATTTTTCTTCTTTAATTTCTATATGTGTATCGTGTGACATAATTTTTTTTCAAATAATTAATTCAACTTATTTTTTAACTGTGGTATCAGCTGCTGCTGTAGCTGTAGCTTCAGTTGCAGTTGTTTTGAAAGTGTTGATGTAATGTATTACTTGCCAAACTTGGTTTGGAGAAAGAACTGTACCATAAGCACCCATTAAGTTTTTACCGTATTTAATAGAGTAAAATGCTTTACCATCATTAATAGTAGGTAATCTATCAGCGTAACTAGGTACTTTAGGGAACTTACCATCAGCAACAATAGTACCATTACCTTGACCATCTTCTCCATGGCAAGGAGTACAATTAATGTTATACAATCTTTTACCCTCTGCTAAATTATAAATAGTTGGAGCAGTTGGATTAACCAAAGAGCCTGCAGCTTCATAAGCTTCAGCTGTTTTTGGGAAATCATATTTTGCATAATCCGATTGTCCACGGGCTATGGTATGCTTTGCAGGTAAACGCATGTTCATACCATTTGGGTTAATAGTATTAGGCTTGCTTTCCTCTTGGCTTAATGGTTCGTAAGCAAATGAATGGTACATATTTGGCGCATATTCTATACCTGGGTTATCGCCACCAGCAGAACAAGATGCCATAAATGCCATGCCTGAACCTACTAAAATTGCTAAACTTATATTTCTTAGTTTCATAGTATTAGTCTTCAAACTCCCTTTCTCTTATTTCAATAGCACCATTATTTTTCAAAATTGAACTTAATTCGGCTATATCTGTTTTATTCGGAATGATATCAATAGCAACCACGAACAAGTCATCAGTTACTCTAATATCAATTATATCTGCATTTTTACCCCAAACCATTTTGTTTACAGCAAAAAAACAACCTACCATTCCAAAGGCAGTACATAAAATTGCTAATTCAAAAGTAATTGGAATATATGTTGGAATATGTAACGATGGTTTACCACCAACGTTCATTTGCCAATCAAAATATGAAGCATAAGTTTGTAGGGTCAATGCTAGCACAATACCAGTCATTGCAAAACAAAATGCTGCCACTGTTAATCTTGATCTTTTAATTCCTAATACTCTATCCATTCCATGAATTGCAAATGGAGAATATACATCTCTAACTCTGTATCCATCATGAATCAACTTTTTAGTTGTATCATAAATGTGGTCAGGATCATTATAAATACCTAAAATTACTTTGTTAGTGTCCATGAACTGAATCTCCTTTCGTTTCGTGAGCGTGATGTGGCATTTTGTGATTGTTATTTAATAATTCAGTATATTGTTTTTCTAACTCTAAAGCATGTTTAGTTTTAACAATACTTTTCAATTCACTCATGTTAATTGAAGGTAAAAATTTCATGAATAAGAAGAACAAGAAGAAGAATAATCCAAATGATCCTAATAATATAGAGAACTCCACAATAGTTGGAGTATACATACTCCAGCTTGAAGGTAAGAAATCTCTGTGTAATGATGTTACGATAATTACAAAACGCTCAAACCACATACCTATATTTACAATGATAGACATAATGAATATAAACCATGGTGTAGTTCTAGCCCATTTAGACCAAAATACTTGAGGTGCAACTAAGTTACAACCCATCATAATCCAATAACTCCAACCATATGGTCCAAAAGCTCTGTTTAAGAAAGCATATTGCTCATATTCAACACCAGAATATGCTGCTACAAAGAACTCAGTAATATAAGCTAAACCAACTAAAGTTCCTGTTAACATTACTACTCTACACATAGCATCTAAATGCTCAGATGTAATATAATCTTTATAGTTTAATACTTCACGAGCAACAACTAACAAAGTTAACACCATACCAAATCCTGAGAAAATAGCTCCTGCAACGAAGTAAGGAGGGAAAATTGTTGTATGCCAACCTGGTACTAAAGATGTAGCAAAATCCATTGATACAATTGAGTGAACTGATAATACCAAAGGAGTAGAGATAGCAGCTAAAATCAAACTGATCACTTCATATCTATGCCATACTTTAGTTGAACCATTCCAACCCATTGCAAAAAAACCATACCAAAATTTACGCGCTTTACTTGTAGCTCTATCACGCACGGTTGCAATATCTGGTATTAAACCTACATACCAAAATACTAATGATACTGAAAAGTATGTAGAAATTGCAAATACGTCCCAAACCAATGGAGAGTTAAAGTTTACCCATAAACTACCAAATGCATTTGGTAGTGGAATTGGCCAATAAGCCACCCACGGACGACCCATATGCGATAAAATGAATGATGCAGCACAAAGAACCGCAAATATTGTCATTGCTTCTGCAGAACGGTTGATTGACATACGCCATTTTTGGCGGAATAATAATAATACGGCTGAGATTAAGGTTCCAGCATGACCAATACCTACCCAAAATACAAAGTTGGTAATATCAAAAGCCCATCCAACAGTTTTATTTAAACCCCAGGCTCCTAATCCTACAAGCATAGTGTAAGTAGTTGAAAAAATCCAAATTGCTAAAACGATTGATGATAAACCAAATCCAAGCCACCAAGCCTTAGATGGCTTGTTTTCGATTGGACGAGTGATATCTTTAGTAATATCACTGTAGGTTTTACCACCTGTTACGAGCAAATCTCTAATTGGTGATTCGTATGACATGTAATTATATTATTTTAAATTTTATTTAATTGATTGAATAATTGAATTATGAATGAGCATGCTCAGCTGCTTTATGTTCTTCATGTTTTTCATCATGCTTAGCAGGTGCTTTTTGCTCGCCAGCAATTGGCTCGTTAACATTTCTTATCTTAGTCATGTAACCAACCGATGGTTGAACGTTATACTCCTCTAATAAAACATATTTACGTTCGTTTTTGAATAATTTTGAAATTTCACTATTAGGATCATTCATATCACCAAAAACTAATGCATCAGCAGGACAAGATTGTTGACAAGCAGTTTTAACATCACCATCAACCATTTTTCTGTTCTCAATTTTAGCTTTTAACTTGCTAGCTTGAATTCTTTGAACACAGAATGAACATTTTTCCATTACACCTCTAGAACGAACTGTAACATCAGGATTGATTACCATTCTTCCTAAATCATTATTGAAATGGAAATCAAATTGATCATTTTCTCTGTATTTAAACCAATTAAACCTACGAACTTTATAAGGGCAGTTATTTGCACAATATCTTGTACCAACACAACGATTGTAAGCCATTTGATTCAAACCTTCTGAACTGTGAACAGTAGCTAATACCGGACAAACAGTTTCGCATGGAGCATGACCACAATGTTGACACATCATTGGTTGATGCATAACAGTTACGTGTTCAAAATCAATTTTATTATTTTTATCGTTGTATTCTTTTTCTTTAGTTGATGGTTTTCCTGTAGCTAAATTTTTGAAGCTATAGTATCTATCAATTCTAATCCAATGCATTTCGCGACTGTTTAAAATTTCTTTTCTACCAACAACTGGAACGTTATTTTCAGCAGAACAACTAACAACACAAGCACCACAACCAGTACAAGCATTCATATCTATTGCCATTCCCCATTTGTGACCTTTGCTATCGTGCTCTTCCCATAATGAAATAATGTGAGCATGATCGTTGTTACCAGCACTAGGATTTTTAATATACTCATCTAATGAAGCTTCACGTAATAAGTTACGACCTTCAATAGTGTGATGAGTTTGAGTTTGAGCTAATTCATAACCATCGTCAGTTTTAGTTAAACTTACGCCACTAGCTGTGTTATAAGTAAATGTACCATTTTCAAAACCAACTAAGCTAAATGCATTTTTACCTAAACCTTTTCCAAAGTTAGAAGCAACCTTACCAATTAATTTACCATAACCCATTGCTAAACCAATTGTAGAATTAGCTTGTCCTGGTTGAATTAATACTGGTAATCCTTCAATAGTTGTTTTTCCCGCTTTTAAAGTTACCACATCGCCTTCTTTCAAATTAAATTGATCAGCAGTAACTTTTCCAATAGTTAAATAGTTATCCCAACATACTTTACTAATTGGATCAGGTAATTCTTGTAACCAAGGATTATTTGCATGTGTTCCATCACCTAAACCAATTTTGCTATAAAGTTTGATTTCAGTGTTGTTTTTGTTTGTTGTATAGTTAACGGTAACCTTATTAGCAATATCATTAGCTAAAGGCGCTGATGATGCTGACGAAACAGCCTTAGGAGCAGCTAAGTAGAAACCATCATGTAAAGCTTTGTTCCAAGCTTCTTCACCAGCCATTAAAATGCTTGATTGCCAATTGTTTTTGATGTATGAATAAACATCAGTTGTGTTACCAGCCCATTTCAATAAACTTTCTTGAACTTGACGGGTATTGAATACATTGGTAATTGTTGGTTGAGTTAATCCAAAATAACCAACTTTAGGTTCCGCATCATTCCAACTTTCTAAGTAATGATTATCTGGTGTTTGGTAGTTACATAATTCACCTGTTTCGTCAGTAGAAGAATTAGTAGTAATTCTAGTACCAACTTTTTTCAATGCGTTTTTAAATTTATCAGCATTGTAATAGCTGTAAGCAGGGTTTGTATTGTAAAAAATAACTGCATCAATTGCACCACTTTCCATTTCAGCAACAAATGCTTCAAAAGCTGCATCATCGCCACTTACTTGATTTGAATAATTATCCAAATCAACTGTAGAACCAATATTACCTAATAAACCATTAATTGCTGCAACTAATAATTGATTATCTAAATTATTAGAACCTGAAACTACTAAAGATTGACCCTTAGCGGCTAATAATTCTTTAGCTGTTAAATCAATTGAATTTAACGCTACTTCGATTGTAGGTACTGAGAAAGTAGGAGCACCAGTGCTTGCTGCTATTTTATTATAAATGCTTAACAATACAGCACCTTCCATTGAAGGTTTGATTGGAAAACGATAATCAGCATTTGAACCAGTTAACGATAAGTTACTTTCAAAATGCAAATGACGGCTCATTTTCTTATCTTCAGCTTTTCTATTTTTTGCCCAAGCTTTTGTGTATTCTACTGGCGAAATCCAAGTTCCTAAGAAATCGGCACCAAAACTTACTATAACTTTAGCTTTATCAAAATTGTATGAAGGTACAACAGCTTTACCAAAAGCACGTTTATTCGCTTCAATTAATGCTGCGTATGAAATTGCCTCGTAACCCACAACTTTAGCCGTAGGATATTTAGCTGTAAATTCTGAAATTATTTTTTTGGTAGATGGACTAGTAATAGTTCCACTTACTATTCTGATATTTTTGGCACTTGATAATGCTTTTTTAATATCTGCATCAACTGTTTCCCAAGTCGATTCATTAGCGTCTTTGCGAGGAGCATTTAAACGCTCATTGTCGTATAAACCTAATAAACTTGCATGACCAGTAGCACAAACTCCACCTTTAAATACTGGAGAATCAGCATTACCTTCGATTTTAACAGGACGTCCTTCACGTGTTTTAACCAAAATACTGCAACCAGTAGAGCAAGCTCCACAAGTAGTAGCATACCAATTAGGAACACCAGGTGTTATATTTTCGGGTTTTACAATGTAAGGAATAGCATTTTTTACCGGTATATTATTACAAGCTGCTAATGCAACAGCTGAAATACTAAAACCAAAATACTTTAAGAAATCGCGTCTGTTTGATTGCATTTCGCCATCAGAATCAGTTAAAACTTCTTCTAAAGGAATTCCTTGTGCAAATTCATTCTTTTTAGCAGCAACAAATTTTGGATCATTGTTTAACTCTTCTAAACCTTTCCAGTATTTATTTTTATTTTCCATTTAAAATTTTTTCTTCGTTAATAAATTAAGAAATTATATCTGTTTTTGGTTATTTATTAGTAATGGCATTTAGCACATTCTAATCCACCGTTTTGAGCAACAGTTATAAAATCTTTGTTGCTTGCTTTTAAGTCTTTGTGTAATTTTTCGTAGTAATCATTATTAGCTACATCAACTTTAGCTTCACGGTGACAGTTAATACACCATCCCATTTGTAAACTACGTTGTTGACTAACAACTTTCATTTTTTCAATTGGACCATGACATGATTGACACTCTACTTTTCCAATTTTTACGTGCTGAGAATGGTTAAAATAGGCGTGGTCAGGTAAATTGTGAATTCTTACCCATTTGATTGGTTGTTGTTTATAACCTTCAATATAGGTTCCTTTTTCAGCATCATAACCTACTGCATTATAAATTTTTTGAATTTCAGGTGATACTTGACCATTGTATTTTTGTTTTGCTTTTACATACATATGGCAGTTCATACATGTACTAGCAGATGGAATAGAAGCTTGTTTACTTTTATCTGCACTTGAATGACAATATTGGCAATTAATTTTGTATTTACCGGCATGTAATTCATGCGAGTAATTGATAGGCTGAACAGGAGCATATCCTTTTTGCACACCTACTTTTTTATTTGCAAAATCAAAGCCGTATAAACCAAGAACTAAGGTAATGATAGCACCAACAGCCAAAGTTCCTACAACTGGATGTTTTACAAATAATTTATAGCGAGTTGATTTTTTATTTTGTTTCCAAGGTAATTTTACATCTTCTGGATCTAATTCTTCTGGAAACTTTTCGTTGTAAATTCTTTCAATAACTTTTCTAATATTTACCAAAATAAAAATGATAAACAATAAAATTACTGCAAAAATGCTCAAACCAATAAGCATTGTTTGAGAATAAAATCCTTCACCTGAAGTTGGAGCAGCACCATCAGCAGAAGCAGTTGCACCTCCACCAGCTTGAACTGGGGCAGCACCACCTGTTTTTACATACTCTAAAATTGATTTTACTTGTCCGTCTGAAAACTGAGGGAATGCAGTCATTACTGACTGATTGTACTCATTGTAGATTTTTAATGCTTCAGCATCGCCAGACTTAACCATTTCTTGTGAATTTTTAATCCACTTGATTAACCATGCTTCATTGTGACGCTTGTCCACATCCTTAAGAGCTGGACCTACAACCTTTTCATTAATTGCGTGACAAGATGTACAATTTGCGTTAAATAATTTTTCACCTTCGGCTACATCGGCCAGTGTTACTTTAGCTCCTAAAAAGAAAGCTGTTAGTAGAAGTAATAGTTTATTCAGTCTCATTTAATTTATTTACAAAATCTTTACAAATCTATTGTATGTTAAGTGTAGCGCCATACTGATTTTTATCAAGCCTAGCAGTTGTTAACATGTTGCGAATATAGTAAGATTAAGGCAGTAGGAAATGCTGTGAATAAATAAATATTATTTAGAAAGATTCTATTCTGAAGTGTCTGTAAATCTTGATATTTTACTTCTCAAGTAATTTTTCAACAGTTGTATCGCTTAATTCTTGCTTTTTATCTAAGTGTTCAAAAGGAGAGTTTTTACTTATAAATTCTGGTACAATTTCTTTCATTTTAGCAACAATTGCAGTTTGATTTTGAAAATTATATAATTTTAATAATTCATCAATACTATTCTTCACCAAATTAAAATCGTAGTTCCTAACCTTACCTATCATTATTTTTGAATGATGAGTAGGAACAGTGTTCTCTTGGTCATTTAATAATTCTTCATAAATTTTTTCACCAGGACGTAATCCTGTGTATACAATTTGGATATCTTTCCCAAGTGTAAATCCTGAAAGACGAATCATTTTTTTAGCTAAATCAATTATTTTAACAGATTTACCCATATCAAAAACATAAATTTCTCCTCCATTACCCATGTATCCTGCCTCCAACACCAATTGGCATGCTTCTGGAATAGTCATAAAATACCTTGTTATTTCAGGATGGGTTACAGTAATTGGTCCTCCTGACTCAATTTGCTTTCTAAATCTGGGAATAACAGAACCACTAGATCCTAAAACATTTCCAAATCTAGTTGTAATAAACTTTGTTTTACTTGAATTATTAACCTTTATTGAATTGCTAAGTGATTGAACATATATTTCTGCAATTCTTTTACTTGCCCCCATTACATTAGTTGGATTTACGGCCTTATCTGTACTTACCATTACAAATTTTTCTACCCCAAACTCAACGGAAAGATTAGCAATTGTCATGGTTCCTTTGACATTAGTTTTTATAGCCTCTGAAGGGTTGTTTTCCATTAATGGAACGTGCTTATAAGCCGCTGCATGATAAACCATTTCTGGCTGAAAACGTTCAAATAGCCCTTTCATCCTCTCTAAATTTGTAATATCAGCAACAACAATTTCAATATTTTTTCTATTAACATTTTGCAGATTTTCAGCAATTCGAGAATCTAATTGATATAAACTTTCTTCACTACTATCAACTGCAATTATTTTTTTAATTTTGAATTTACATAATTGATTAACAATTTCACTTCCAATAGAACCCGCGGCACCAGTCACCATAACAACTTTGCCGTTAAGTTGTTGACCGATTGCATCTATATCAAGTTCAATAACATCTCTTTCTATTAAATCTTCAATTTTAACCGTTTTAATTTGATTGAAACTTAGCTCTCCATTTATCCATTTCTCAACAGGAGGAACACTTTGAACAGTTATGTTATTGTTTAGACATTTGTCAATTATTTCTTGTTTTCTATTTTTACTCAAATTGATACCACTAATAATTAAATTATCAATATCAAATTTACTATTTAATTCAATAAGATCTTTTTCAAAATCAAATATTCTAATTCCCTCCAATGATTTGTTTTTCATAGCTGTATCATCGTCAAAAAATGCAACAACTTTAATATTTGAACCTTTATGTTGTTCTAATTTACGTTTGGCTATAATCCCCGCTTCACCTGCACCAAAAATAGCATAGTTTAATACCTCACCTTTATTTTGGTGAGAAGTTTTTATATAAAGTAGTTTTATAAATATCCTAAATGATCCTAAAAGAAAAGTTGTTATTATAAAATCTAAAATAATAATTGACAATGGAATAATTGAAAAACCACTTATGAAAAAAAGTTTATAGAATGATGAAATTATATAAATTCCAAAACTACTAAAAAGGGTGGTATACAAGATACGTATTCCATCTTGAACACTAGTGTGCCTGATAATTCCGGAATACAATCTAAAGTACATCATAAAAAATGCCTTTACTAATAAAATAAGGGGAATAAATGTTATTATATTGGTTAAGGTGGAGTCATTTAATTTAAAACTAAATCTTAAAACAACTGCCAAAACAAATGAAGATGCGCAAATACCTAAATCAAAAAGGAATATTAACCATCTCGGAATATTGGAACTAATAGTGAAGAGTAAACGTAAATATTTCATATAGAATTCTAATTACTTTGTAAATTGATTACTTAACTACTTATTTAAGTGGTTGAAAACAACATGTAATATTACAAAAAAAATATTTCGGTTTATTTTTCAATTTATGAAATGGTAATTTCAATTAACGAGATTAATCTAACAATTGATATAATTGTATAACTATTTTTCATTTTTCTTTAAAAATGGGTAGCTAAAAACACAGACTAAAATTATTAAAGCACCTAAATAAAATTTACTCGACATAATTTCTGATTCACCAAATAATAAAACAGAAAAAAATACACCATAAATAGGTTCTAAATTATTGGTAATTATAACGGTAAATGGAGAAAATACTTTCATTATTTCTACACTTAACGTAAATGCCAAAGTTGTACATATAACGCTGAGTATTATCAACCAAATCCAATCGGATTTTGAAACTAATTGTAACTCAAAATTACCATTACCCTGTAATAAAATAACTACTATAATAAACAATAACGCTCCAATAAATTCAATTATGGTAATGTATGAGCTGTTATGTTTCTCAATTAATTTTCCATTGTAAACACTAAAAAAAGCGCCAGTAAAAGCTGCTAATATTCCATAAATAACACCTAAAGCAGCACCTCCTTCAAAACTTAAAATAATAGAAAGTCCTATTAATATAATTATTCCATACAAAGCATCGCCCCAGTAAAACTTTTTCTTCATTATTATTGGCTGGATTATAGATGCAAAAAGGGTGATGGTACTAAAGCCAGCCATTGCAATTGATACATTGGAAACTTTTATAGCGTGATAAAAAAAATACCAATGAGCACCTACAATTAATCCCATAAATAGCATTTCTAAAAATTCAAATTTTGATACATTCAATTTTACTTTTTTATAGAAAATGTAACAAGCTAGACTAATTATAGAAAGAATTAAACGCCAAAAAACTAAATCAAGTGCAGATAAGCTAATTAGTTTACCCAAAACAGGTGTAAACCCCCAAAGTAAAATAATGAAATGAAGTTGAAAATATTTACCTTTACTGATCAAAATGTTTAATTATTTGGGTGCTGTTTTTAAAAGAAATAATGCAATAATTAGAAAAAATACCGGAGGAATCCAAACTGCCAAATAAGGTGCCAATACTCCTGTAAAACCCATAACATTAAATATCTGAATTAGGAATAAATAAGTAATAGTTAATCCAAAACCTAATGCTATGTGAGCACCCGTTCCTCCCCTACTTTTTTTGCTAGATACTGCAACGGCTAATATAGTTAAAATAAAAAATGAAGTTGGAACTGCTACTCTTTTATAAAGTTCCACCAAAAATTTATGTACTGGAGCACCTTTTTCTTTTTCTTTTCTAATGTATTCGTTTAGCTCAGGATTAGTCATACTTGTTACATAATTTGCCTTCAAAATAAATTCATCTGGCTTAATATTTAAGGCGGTATCTAATTGAGCAAATCTTTTCAATGGTTCATCATCTCCAACGAAAAGACGTTGTTGAACATTTTCTAATGTCCACATTTTTTTAGTTTTATTCCAAAGTAATCTCGTAGCAAAAATTCTATTATATATTTTGTTTGATTTAAAACCTTCAATAGTACAATTATAACCTACACTATCTAGGTAATTATATGATTCCATATGAATTACGGAAGAATCATTAAGCATATAATAAATATTATTATTTTGAGTTACTACCTTTTCATGAATCCAGTCATCCTCAAATTTTAACCTATGCTTATCAGCAATTGGCATTAAATGCATATTGGCCAATAAAAAAACTACAAATAAAATTAGTGATGATAAAATATATGGTTTTAAAAATTTATAATAAGGTGCACCACTATTTAAAATAGAAATTATCTCGGTGTTTTGAGCTAATTTAGAGTTAAAGAATATGGTTGATAAAAACAAAAAGACTGGGCTAAATAAACCCATAAAATATGGTATAAACCAAATATAATAGTCGAAAACTAATACCGAAAGAGGTGGCTTATTTTTTATGTAATCATCCATTTTTTCGGATATATCAATAAAAATAGCAATTAAAGTAAAAAGCAATACACAGAACAAAAATGTAGAAATATATTTCTTCATGATGTACCTATCGATAATGCCTAATGTAAAAAAGTCTTTTATTTTTTTCATTCAAATAACGCTGCAAAGTAATGCTTTATTTACTTTGAAAAAATGATGCCAAAAATTTGTTAGTTAAATTGTCAATTAGCTTAATGCTGCCTCTTCGGTCATAGCGTGGGCTTGTTCTTTACCTAAATAACCATCTATCAGTTTATGAATAAAGTACAAAACAGGAATCATTAACCAAGCAACAGTAAATTTATAAATATAATTAACAGTAGCAATAGCCATTACTTGGCTAAGTGGCCATTGATCTGGAGTATTGAGTTTACCAATATAAAAAGCAATGAATAATACCACAAAACTATCAACCAATTGAGAAACCAAAGTACTAATAGTTGCCCTTAACCACAAACGTTTCTCACCAGTAATTTTTCTTACAGCATGAAAAACCCTAACATCTAAAATTTGTCCAATTAAAAATGCAGCCAACGAACCAATAATTATCCATAAGCCTTGCCCAAAAATATTGTTATAAGCTAAATTCATATCAAGCGTTCCATTTTCTAATGTTTTGGTATTCCAAAAATCAGCACCCTTGGCTCCCATGGCTAAATATACGGCTAAAAACGAATATGAAATTAAAGCTGCTGCTATATAACTGTATAGTTTAACAGCTTTCTGTCCAAAATATTCGTTGATAATATCAGTCATAACAAAAACCAAAGGCCAAAGTATAACTCCTGCTGTAAGATTAAATGATAAATTATACCTTCCAATTGGAATATTTGCTTGATTTAAGCCAAGCGTTCCTTCTAATGAAAATATTTTAACTCCAATGAACTCAGCTATAATTGCATTGGCTATAAAAAACGAGCC
>CANHVU010000033.1 GCA_947464275.1 Bacteroidota bacterium | reverse complement strand
TTTGCAGATGGATTGATGTTTAAAGCCAATTCAATTAAACCAGAACGCATGAACCAAATAGCATTTGGTATTTTGCAAGCCGCCAGAACACGTATTTCTAAAACTGAATATATAAGTTGTCCAAGTTGCGGTCGTACATTGTTCGATTTACAAGAAACTACGGCCATGATTAGGAAACGAACTGACCATTTAAAAGGTGTAAAAATTGCCATTATGGGCTGTATTGTTAATGGTCCGGGTGAAATGGCCGATGCAGATTACGGTTATGTAGGTAGTGGAATTGATAAAATAACTTTATATAAAGGTAAAGAAGTAGTAAAGCGTAATATTGCTAGCGATAATGCTGTTAATGAGTTAATTGAGTTGATAAAAGAAAATGGAGATTGGGTAGAGTTGTAATGTTATTTTTTGAAATGACGTTTAAATGACAAAAATAATCCAACTAACATGATGTTTTTATTGTCTATCCTTTTGTAAGTTATAAATAATAATTATTTTGCCACCCCAAATAGAAATTAAACAAATAAATATAAAATGAAAAAGTTAATACTTTCTGCTTTTAGCATTGGCCTTACAGTAAGTGCATTTGCTCAACAAAATCTAAACCTGAACAATACAGGAATTTTAGATAATTCACCAAGAATTACCACTAAAAACAAAACTACGCTTAATAAAGCTGATAGATCAGAGTGGTACAATCCATTAGATATTTTAGCTGATGGTAACTTTAAAACTTTTATTGGTTTTATGATGAATGATTCATTAGCAAAATTTGTTGATGATCAAGGAGTAGCTAGCCAAGGAAGAACATTTCAGTCAGTTGCGCAAATTATTGATCCTAAAGATGCTGCAATTGAAGTAAATCAAGCATTAGATCCAACAATTAGAATGACCAAGTTCACTAATTATGCAGTAGATTCTATCTCTTTTAGATTTTCTTATATCAGAAGAGTAGATTCAACAAATGATAACTTAGGTAATAAAGTTCCTGTTGTAGATACTTTATTTATTTACTATTTTACAGGTGCTCAAATTTCTACAACGGCTTCAATTACAGGCTTAACTTCTAAGTTTGGTTACGTTGGTTATGACTTTACAAAAAGACGTCCAAGTAATTACACCACAATTGATACAGTATTATTAACTGAAGATTTTAATACTGGTAAACCAAGTTCAACAGGATGGTCATCAGCTGAATTAGGTCGTAAAGCTCCAGCTGGTTTAACATTTAACTCTAATTCAGGTAATAATAAAAATGGATTAGTAGCTTATGCTTTACAGTTCAAAAATGGTACAACTTACGATGATACCTACACATTTGAAGATAGAAGAGATTCAGCTTCAGTTCCAGCAGATACAAAATGGGTAAATTATTTCTGTTACAGAATGGGTTCTAATGAAGGTTCTCCTTTAACTAGTTCATACTACAATAGTTCATTATTTGTACCTCAACGTTTTTCTTATGCAGTAACAAACGGTTGGACTGGCTGGTACCCAGGTCAAGGTTTTACTAATGACCAATATTTAGATGCTGGAATTAAATTATCTTCAACTAATTTAAGTGCTAAAGAAGTTCCAAATTCATTTACTTTAGGCGAAGCATATCCTAATCCTGCTAGTAATGATGTTACAATTAAATTTAATTTAAAAGCTAATAAGAACGTAAAAGTGAGCTTAATTAACTTATTAGGTCAAGAAGTAATCAATATTGCTAATGATAATTTTGTTGCTGGATCTAACGAAGTTAAATTTAATGTTGGTAACTTATCAGCTGGTGTATATTTCTACACAATGACAGTTGATGGTGTTAGACAATCACAAAAAATTATGATTAAATAATTTATTTAATTAATAAAATAAGAAAAGCCTCTTCAGTTTACTGTTGAGGCTTTTTTGTTGCTATAAGTTATTATTAATAAATTCAAAAATCATGATTATATATATTTTGATAATGATTTGGCAAGTATTATTTTGCAACCAGAAATAAAAATCGACAAATGGGAAGAGTATTTGAAAAACGTAAACATAAAATGTTTGCTCGTTATGCCAAAATGAGTAGAACTTTTACTAAAATTGGTAAGGAAATCGCCATTGCAATTAAAGCTGGAAACGGAAACGGTGATCCTGATAGTAACTCTAGATTAAGAGCGGTTATTGCTAATGCAAAAGCCATTAATATGCCAAAAGCAAATATTGATGCTGCCATTTCGCGAGCAACAAGTAAACAAGATAAAGATTTTGAAGAAGTAGTTTATGAAGGTAAAGGTCCCCATAATATACCAATGATTATAGAAACCGCCACTGATAACCCTACAAGAACTGTAGCTAACTTAAGAAGTTATTTCAATAAAAAAGGTGGGCAATTAATGGTGAGTGGTTCGTTAGATTTTCTTTTTGAGCGTAAAGGTATTTTTAGAATAAAAAATGATGGAATTAATCTTGATGATTTTGAATTAGAAATGATTGATGCAGGCTTAGAGGAAATTGAGGATGATGGCGAAGGACATTTAATTTTATCAGTTGCCTTTACCGATTTCGGAAAAATGCAACATGAATTAGAAGCACGTAAAATAGAAATTGTAAATGCCGAATTACAACGTATTCCAACACAACCAATGGAATTAAATGAAGAGCAAGAAGCTGAGTTTAATATTTTATTGGATATAATTGAAGAGGATGATGATGTGGTAAAAGTTTATACAACATTAATGTAATTGATAATTTATACCATTATAACATAAAAAAAGCTGCTCATTGAGCAGCTTTTTTTATGTTAAACCTTTTTTTGAAAATAGAGAGGCCCAAATGTTTGCACTTTTTGAGCAGCAATTTCTATGGCAAATTGAATAGCATCTTCTATGTTTTGGGTGTTTAGATATTGCACTAAGAAAGCAGCCCAAAAGGCATCTCCTGCACCTGTGGTATCTTTTACCTCATTAACTTTTTGAGCAGGTTTAAAATTCCATTTGTTTTTATATTTATACCAAACCCCTTTTGAGCCACATGTTAAGCACATAAAAGTATTACTTAGTTGGTCTAAAAACAATTTTGCATCTTCTTCACTCGGGTTTTTCATATTAGTAAACCTTTGAAAATCGTCCATACTCATTTTTAGTAATGGGTTCAGCGACATGATAAAGTTAAAGGTACTTCTCCCGTTATCATTTCCCCAAATGGGTTGAGCAAAGTTCCAGTCAACGGAAAGTTGACTACCTAAACTAACGGCATGTTTAATTGCTTGTAAAATATTGATTCGAGCTGGGTTTTTACTCAATGCAAATGCACTGGTATGAATTATATTTACATTCAAAAGTAAATGATCATCAATAGCAGGAAGTTGGGCATCGGCCATTCTATAAGCAATAAAATCAGGAGTTCCCATACTTTTACCAACCAAAACTATAGAAGTTGGGTATTCATCATTTAGCGCAATATGATTGGTATTGATACCAATTTTTTCAATTTCATTGGTCAAAAATTTTCCAATATTATCGTTACCAATACAAGCTACCAATTCTGCTCTTTTGCCTAACCATTTTACATTTGCGCATAAATTGGCAGGGCTTCCTCCTTGAAACATTTGGAAGTTTCTAGCTTCAGAAAGTGTATTCACATGTTCATGGCTTATTAAATCGGCCAATAACTCGCCTATGGCTAGTACATCAATTTTCATGTAAGTTTATTATTTTATTTGTTTGATTATAACTATGGGCTAAAACTGCTCCGGCAGCACTCCAAGTGCAAAATGGAATTCCAATTGCTTGAAAAGTTAACCCATGTAAACATTCGTTAAATTGCCAACTTTCACCATTAATTGAAGATACAGCATTGGCTTGATGTATTGATTCTTCTAATTTTATAGCTAGTTGTGCATTATATGGTTGAACTGCAGCGGCTGCTATTCCGTTCCAAACAGGCCAAAGTCCTCCATTATGAAACTCGTATGGTTTGTTCCTAAACTCATAAGCATAATTGTTTTTTAAAATATTGTAATCATCATCTTTACTTTGAATAGGAGGACTAAATGAGGCTAGAATTTGGTCTTTTTCGTTTAGTTTTTTTTCAATGTTTTTTACTACAGCTTCTTTTATTTCTTCATTTCCTAAGCCAAGTATTAGAGCCAAACTTTGGCTTTGTAAATCAAATTGGGTAAAAACTTGACTCGGAGTAAAACCCATACACCATTGGTTTTTGGCCATTTGGTGGTACATGCGTTCTAATGAAACTGAGTATAAATTACTGGCATTTGAATGTTGCCAATAATTTTGTTCAATTACCTGTTGAATAGTTTTAGCTTTAAGGAAATAGCGTTCGTTGTTAAATATTTTGGCTGCTAAACGCAAAGCGTATAAACGCAATAATTGATCAAAAAGCACATAACCTTGTTGTATGTATTCATCGGCCCAATTGGCGCTAATTGGCGAATACATTAAGTGTTTGCCATTAAATTCCCAAGCCGACATAACTGAAAATGCTTTTTCTACCTGTGTTTTATATTGCCAAGCAAAATCCATATTTTGAGTTTGCTGTGCATATAAACAAAGGCCAATAATTGCCCAACTTGGATTATCTACTCGGCCAACTATTCCACCATAACTTACATTTCCATTGGTTGCAACATTTGAAGGCATAAAACCATCTTCATGTTGATTGCTAAAAATGGTAACAAGTGTTTGTTTAAAAGTATCAATTAAATCAGGCTCACCGCTTGCCAATGCAGCAATGCCACATATAACACCATCCCTTGTCCAAACCCTTGCATAGTTATCAGTTTGAATGGTACTTGCTAAAAAACCATTAGCCGATGATGCACTCCGCATGACAGCTAAAGCCTTTTTATAAGCAGCTATGTTATTATCCAAATCCATTATCTAAATAAATAAACTACAATGCCAGTTAAAACAATTAATATAATACTGTAAACTCTATAGTTTTGATGCCATTTTAAAGATTTCATCGCGATAGTTTCGCTGGTATAAAGTTCTTTATTCCAAACTATATTATCTATTTTTTCAGCTGCTGGTTTTTCTGTTAATAATGAAGTTATTACTGTTATTGTAAAACAAATAGCAAAAATAATTGGAGCCTTGAATAAGAATGGAATATCAATAACCCATTGAGTATTTAAAGTTTCGGCTATTACCACAAATAAACCCAATAACATACCCGTAATTAAACCAGTAAATGCGCCTGCCGAAGTGGTACGTTTGTTAAATAATCCTAATAAGAAAACTGCTACAACTGGCGGTGATATTAATGCTAACACGCCTTGCATGTAATCCATAAATGAATTGAATTTTGCAATTTGAGGAGCCCATAAAACGGCTATTATCATAAAGAAAACGGTAGAAATTTGTCCAACTTTTACCATTTGTGTTCCTGATAAATCGGGACGTACTTTTTGAATAATATCCATACTAATTAAAGTGCTTGCTGAGTTTAAAGTAGCACTTACTGCCGATGCCATAGCAGCTAAAAAACCAGCAATGGTTAACCCGATTAAACCCATTGGTAAGTACTGGAATAAAAGGGTAGGGTAGGTGGCCGAACTATCAGTTAAATTAGGTAAAAGTTTGATGGCCATAATGCCTGGTATTACCAATAAAAATAAAACTGGAATTTTAAGTAAACCTGCAAATAATGCACCTTTACGACCTTCGTCAATGTTTTTTGCACTCAAAGCTCGTTGCACAATAAATTGATTATTACACCAAAAATAAAATCCGAGCAAAGGCACGCCTAAAACTAAACCAAGCCAAGGCATACTCTTATCAGTATTTGGCAAAATTAAGTGGGTCATGGTTTCTGATTTTGAATTGGCAATGGCCCAAATTTCGGTCCATGAACCAGCATTTATGTAAACAATAACAGCTAAAGTTACTGCCGAAAAAAGTAAAATTAAGGTATTAATTACCTCGGTTTTCATAACACTTGAAAGACCACCTAAAACGGTATAAGATGCCGCAAATAATGCTAAGCCGCCAATTACCAAATAAGGATTTACATCGCCTGAAATGAATGAAATGGTTTTATATCCTGCATAAAGTGTTCCTGCAGTATCAATAAATATGTTTCCTATTAAAGTAATAATTGAAAAGTATAAACGGCTACGATAATCGAAGCGCTTTTCAAAAAATTCGGGCATGGTATATATGCCACTTTTTATGTAATATGGTAATATAAAAATACAAAAAATTACGAGAATGATAGATGCCATCCATTCGTAATTAAATACCGAAAGGCCATTTGTATAGGCTCCTCCAGTTATAGCAACTAATGAGTTACTTGAAATATTGGCCGCAAACATGGATAAGCCAATCACAGGCCAGGTCATTGATTTACCTCCTAGAAAGTATTCTTCTGAAGTACTTTTTTTACCTGATTTTATTCCATAAATAATAATTCCAATAATGTAAATTACTATGATGGCTATATCTATTTGACTTATATGCATGTGTTATTTTATTTAATTATAAAAATACAAAAAAGGAAACAAGTACCAAACCATTAGCTATGAACAATGAAAAAAGCTAAGGTTTGATACTTGGTGTTCCCTACTATTTATTTAAACTACTCTTAGAAAGTTAAACGTAAAGTTGCCGATACAGAGCGACCAGCAATAGAACGAGCGCGGATAATATTGGTTTTGTTTTCAGTAATTGAACCTTCTTCAGATTCTGTAATACCTAAACTATTCAATAAATTGTTAGCATTTAACGAGAACATTAAATTTTTAGCAATTGAGAAATTAGCGTAAGCATTGGTAATGGTATAAGCAGGCATAATTAATTTATTATCATCTTGAGTATAAGCTGCCATTGTTCCAATAAAGTTTAATCCAACTGCATGTTTGCCTAATTTATAATTAGCAAATACTGTATAAATTAATGGAGATTGACGTCTTGGAGCATTACCTTTATTAGCACCTGAAGTAATTTCGGCTTTGGTTACAGTAGCACTGGCCCTTAAATCAAAGTTTTTGGTAAATGCATAAACACCTTCTAACTCTAAACCAAATGATTGGTAATCGTTTTGAATTACTTTTTGTGTAGTAGCTTCGTAACCACCTTCTTCGTTTACATTAGCATAAAAACCAGTTACGAAAATACCACCTTTTTTGAATTTGTATTTGTAGCCTAATTCACCTTGATTAATTTTATCCAATGTTGCTCTTGCATCGCCACTGGTTAAAATAGAGCTGCTAAATAAAATTCTATCTGCTTTTGCAGTAGCACCAGTACTGTAACGGCCAAATACTGCTGATGAATTATTTATTTTATAATTAGCACCTACCGAGTATGATAAGTAATCGTATTTGTAATTTACCACTTGTGCACTTGTATGGTTGATAGAAGAAACACTAATTTCGTTTGCAGAAATTTTACCATCATTATTTACATCAATAGTTGATTGAGAAGCACCAGCAAATGAACCTGTAACTTTACCCATATCCCAACGTGCACTTGCATCAACTGATAAGTTTTTAAATTCGTATGCTACACCTATGTTTGGAGCTGTAATATCGTATTTGGTATCGTAGCTTCTTGTACAGCAGTTACCCCAAACTGGAACACCGTATGCAAATTGACCATTTTGGGTTAATTTAGTTCCAAAAGTATCAATATTTAATGCACGAGTTCCATTACCATTTACGTCAGCTAAATACGAATTCCATAACCAAGCCATTGAAATATTTTGGTACGATTTGTAAACACCTCCATTAATGGTTAAGTTGTCGTTTACTTTTTTCTTTACTTTAAAATCGTTTGCAAATAAGTTGAAGTTTTTTAGTTCAGTATCAAACATATGGATAATCATTGCATTTTGACCGGTGTAAGCAGTTCCATCGTTGGCATAGGTTAGGTTAGCATTTGCCATACTTAAACCCATTGCACTTCCTACTGAAGTTAACATATCAGTTGTTGAACCAACAGCAGCAGGAAATGGCGCAATAAAACGTCCTGAGTTTACTGAAAATCTTCCACGGTTTTCAACACTCCAACCCTCTCCTAAGTCAAATACAAATTCAGCACCGAATGCTTTCGATTCTGGGTGCATTCCATCAGCAATATCAGCATTTCTTCTTCCACCATCTACACCTAATCCATTATTTTGTAACATATATGGGCTATGAATAGTTCCTGTTAATGCATCAAAACCATTCATTGATTTATAAGTTGGGTTGCTATTAGAACCTGATACTTCAATTGGCATTGGCATATAAGCAGCAGCTCTATCATTTAAATATTTTAAGTAAATACGTGCATATCCTTTATTGAATTTTTTGGTCATACTTGCTTTAACTTGTCCACCATTATTAGCATTGTAACCAGCAGTTCTAACGCCTTCGCCTAAACGATAAAAACCACCAATATGAAAACTTAAATCTTTTGAAATTGGTGCACCGTAATCAAAATCGGTTCTGTAATTATTGTAATCTAAACCTAAAGTGGTAGCTACACTTCCACCTTCGGTAGTTCCTGTTTTGCTAATAAAGTTAATAATACCTGCAGGGCTGTTGGTTCCTTGTGTAGATGCTGAACCACCACGTATAGCCTCAATTCTTGAAACACTTTGATCAGCTCTTAAAAAAATGTCAGATGTTCCAAAAGCAATATCACCAAATTGTAAAACTGGTAAACCATCTTCTTGTAATTGTAAATATTTTGAACCACCCGATGAAATAGGCACACCACGTACAGTAATATTTGTATTACCATCGCCAGCCGAAGCTTCAGCACGAATACCTGGAATAGCGCGGAATAATTCAGCAGTTGTTCTTGGTGCTGATTGCCACATTTGGTCAGCTCTAATTGTACTAATTGAAACACTTGACTCTAATTTTGATTTAGGATTTGATACACCCGTAATTACTGTTTCTTTTAACCCTAAAGCGTCAGCCGATAAGGAAAAGTTTTGAATACTGTTATCGGCAACAATATTTACCACTGCTTTTTCTTTTTCAAAACCCATTAAACTTGCAGTAACTGTCACTTCAGATAATCCTTTCGAATCAAATGATAGGATGTAGTTTCCTTTTTCATCTGTACTAACTGAATACTGTAAATCGGGAATGGAAACAATAGTGCCTGGTAAAACTGCACCTTTGTTGTCGTTAACGCTTCCCTTAATCATTTTTGTTTGAGCTATAGCCATATTAAAGCTTAAGCAAAGCATGAAAAACATGCACACATTTAAGTAAATTCTTTTCATATAAATTTTTGTTTTTATGTAAAACAACATTAGATTCAATGAGTTAAACTTCCTAACGCAACAGAATGCAAACGGTTGTGCAAACGTTTGTTGTTGATAAATTGACATTTTTTTGTCATATTTGAATTACATGAAGAGAGTAACAATTAAGGATATTGCCAAGTATTTGAATATTAACCCATCAACGGTTTCGCGTGCTTTGCGTAATCATTCTGATGTTAGTTCTCAACTTAAAGAACAAGTTACTCAATTAGCTAATAAACTAGGCTATAAACCTAACTATGCAGCCATTAATTTACGCAAAGGAAAAAGCAATACCATTGGTTTAATTATTCCTGAAATATCTACTTATTTTGCTCCTTCAGTAATTAGGGCAGTAGAAGATATAACTCACGATATGGGTTATAATTTACTGATTTTACAATCGAACGATAGTGTAGAGCGCGAAATACAAAATGTAGAAATTTGCGCTCAACTTGGTGTGGAGGGAATTTTGATTTCACTTACCAAAGAAAGTACTGATTTGGAGCACTTTTCAGAGTTAGCTCACCTTGACACTAAAATTGTGTTTTTTGATAAAACATTGCACGAAGAATATTGGAATAAAGTTACCATACCTGATAAAAAAGCAACAACAGATGCTGTAGTTTATTTAACTCGAATGGGTAAAGGGAAAAAAATTGCAGGAATTTTTGGCGATGAAAGACTTTCAATAACTCAAGATAGGTTGGCCGCATATAAAGATACCCTAGCTGAGTTAAAATTTAAATACCAAGAAAATAAAATTCAATTTGCAAGCAATGCATTAGCAGCTGAACAGTCTTTTATGAGATTATGGAAAAGTGATTCAAAGCCACAACTTCTATTCATAATGAGCGATGAGATTTTAGAAGGGGTATCTAAGGCAATTTATAAACTAAAAATAAATGTACCTGATGAAATTAAAATAGTTGCTTTAAGTGATGGCTATTTACCGAGTATTTTAAGTTTTAAAGTACCATATATTCAAACGTCAGGATTCAGTATTGGCCTAAAAGCCGCACAAACTCTTTTTGACTTAATTAAAGGCAAAACTATTGAACATAAAAAACAATACATCGATACTCCTTTAGTTAAATAAGTTATTTAAGCTAAATAGTTCTTAAAATATTCTAATAAAGAGAGTAACTGAAGCTTTTGAACTTACCTCTATTCATTAAACTTTATGGTTTTACTTAATTATAAATACAATAATAATTTTACCATAAAAAATTCGTGTGATGAATGTTTATTTTAAAAAATTCAAGTTAGAGTTTATAATACATATAAATTAATTGGATAGAAGAATAAACTAAACTCAACTCAAAGTTAATTATTTGGATGCTTTAAAATTTCTAATATTGTAAGTAAACACGAGCATGAAATACCGATTTAAAACTTGGGTTTTATTGTCTTCTATCGAATTGCCCAAAATTGTTCTGTTGATATTGTTGTTTTGATTTAAAATGTCAAATGTATTTAACATCAATTCTGCTGCATTATTTTTCCCAAATTTATAGCCAAAACCTCCGCTCCATAAAAAGAAATTTTGATTAAAATTATCACCAAGTCCAGTGTAATAGGTATTAGTAATATCAGTTCTTACTATCAATCCTTTCCAAGGCATTAAATTTAATTTAGCCGCACTTATTTGATAAAAATAATTATTGTTAGCATTAGCATTCAGGGTATTCTCTACCACATTGTAAAAAGCGGTATATGATATGGTGAAATCTATTTTTTCATTAATATTACTACCAAGAGCAAATCCTGAAGTGAGTGTGTATGTATTGGCGTAATTGATTAAATTATTAGTTTTACTTGGGGTTCTAGTATAGGTTGTTCCTAGGTTAATATTTAAATTACTTTTAAGCTTTTTAACTGGAAACCCATAAGTAATAAAACTATTGATATTCCAATAGCCATCAAAATTTTCTGGTTTAATTAATTGCGAACCTTTGCTTAAAACAATATTGTCTATCATTTTACTGCTGTCTCGGACTGTATAAGTGTTGTTACCAATATAATTTTGGGTATTGTTAGCATTTATAAATAAGTAGAAAGTTTTGCCTTTATCAGGGTTTGAAAAACCATAACGAGTAACCAATACATTGCTATATTCTTGTAAAAGGTTACTATTTCCTGTGCTCAAACTTAATGGATTGGTATTGTCTAACACATTTTGTAATTGATTAATGCTTGGTGCATTGGTATTGGTTCTATAAAAAATTCTAACATTGTTCTTTTTGTTGAATTGATAGCTAATCATAGCACCTGGAAGTATGTTGTTAAAGTTTTTTCTTACCATATTAGGAATTGGTGTTTTTTGAATACCTTCCAATGATACTAATTGGTAGTTGGCTCCAATCATAAAATTTGTTTTTTCACCAATTTTTAGACGGTAGTTAAAACCTCCTCTTTGAGTGGTAATTGTGTTTTCAAAATTACTTGATAAACTTCCATTTAAAATGGTGTATTCATTATTAACTGAATCTTTATTATTAGTATTTTTATCATTTGTGTTGATGCTATATGAAGGGGAATAGTTTAGCATTAACATGCCATTTTTTCCAATTTGTTCTGTATAATTTATAGCTCCCGAATGATTAATGGAACTACCGTTAGTTGTTGTTTTTTGATCCAGTTTATATACAGAATCATTTGGTAGATAATAGTTGTTTTGTGAGAATAAATTAGTGCTGCCATTTTTATTGTTTACATCAGTTCCAATATTAAATGAAATGGTTCGGCCTTGCTTTGTGAATTTATGTCGATATAAAATATTATTGTTCAAACTAATACCTTCATTTTTAGAAGTATTGGTATTAATAGTTGAATTTAAAATATTTGGATCTTGTTCCCTAAAATAATTCCAACCATTATTTGAATTCAAGGAATTATTTTTTTGAAAACTTAATTTTGGTGTTACAATTATCGAATTATTAGAATCAATATTGTACTCCAACCTTAAGTTGATTCGGTGGTTATAATTGTCTGATTGGTTAATGCTTTTTTGATTATAAACTTGATTAAACCCTTCGCCTAAAATAGTTAAACGCTGTAAATCACTTATAGTGTTATTATTGGATTGATTGAAAAAGTAGCTGCCCGTAAAATTTAATTTTTTGCCCCAATTGTCGCTAAAATTTATTCCAATCGAATTACTTTTATTGATACCACCTTGATTTCCTACTGCAAAGTTGTTGCTTGCATTTCCGCCCCCACCTCCTTGGCCTCCCATCATACCTCCTCCACCAAAGCCGCGCCCTCCCATTCCTCCTCTTCCTTGATTACCAGTATTTGCAAGCCCTAATAAATCCTGAGAACCAAAATTTTGTTGATTAATATTATTGCTTAATCCAAGTAAAGAAATGCGCTGTTTGCCTTTAAAAAAATTGATATTTCCACCTGCAGTATACCTTTCATTAGTTCCTGCTCCTGTATATATACGTCCAAAATTACCATTGCTTTTCCCTGATTTGGTGGTAATATTCATGGCTTTTTGAGTATTGCCATCGTTAAAACCGGTGAATTGCGACTGGTCGCTTTGTTTATCAAAAACCTGTATTTTATCTACTACTTCGGCAGGTAAATTTTTAAGAGCTAAGGTTACATCATCCCCAAAAAACTCTTTACCATCAATAGTAACTCTTTGAACATTTTCACCTTGAGCTTTAACAGTTCCATTTTCTATTGTTATACCTGGCATTTTAGTTACCAAATCTTGCACATTGGCATCTGGATTCGTTTTGAAAGCATTGGCATTATATTCTGTTGTATCGCCTTTTTGTTGAGATCTAATTACTCTCTCTTGTATATTAACATCCTTGAGTTGATTTGGATTTCTTGATAAACGGAAGGTTCCTAAGTTTTGATTAGGTTCAGTTAATTGGATGGAAATTTCTTCTTTTTTAAAACCAACATAACTAAACTTAATAGTATAAAAACCTGCAGGTAATTCATTAACAATAAATTTTCCTTCGCTGTTAGTATTTGTAAATGTCTTTTTTGAACTATCTTGTTTACTAATAAACGCAACAGTTACTCCAACCAATGGCTGTTTTCCATTTTTTTCAATAACCATTCCCATAGCTTTTTCAACCACTTGCGCATTTGTTTTATTAATAATATTTAATTGAATAAAAGCTGTTATTAAAATAAATAAATGTTTAAGTTGTTTTTGTTTCATAAATAAGGATGTTTATTAAAGCTATCAAATGTAGAATTAAAAAAAGCTAAAAGGTTTAATAAATTGGTTTATAGCAATTAATTATTACCATGTTTAACATACAATATTATAATTAAATTGCCCAAAAAAAATATAATAAAAATGAACCTACAAAATTTGCAAATACTTAAAGAAAATCCATTTGAAGCATTTGTTTTAGATAATATTTACCTAATTGTAGCTTTTATTTCAATTACTTTGTTTGGCTACTATAGCAATAAGTATTACATTAATCTAAAAAATATCTGTCCTAAATGTGATTCAGTTGATATTTCACGAATTAAAAAAAATAAACTTTTTAAAATGATAGGACTTGATGACGTTACAATGAAATTTAATTGTAGAAAATGTCACAACAAGTTTTATGTTTTAGGGAATAATAGAGAGAAAAAAGTCAAGGTTTAATCGTTTTTCTTTTTTTGCTGCCAAGGTATTTTTACGTATTTCATGTATCTAACCAAAATACCTTCCTTTCGTGAAATATATCTTGAGGGTTTATTGGCTGTCCATCTTCTAGGATTTGGAAAACAAGCTACTATTGAGGCAGCTTCTTGTTTGGTTAATTCGCTTGCTGATTTGTTGTAATAAAAATTTGCAGCAGCCTCTGCACCATAAATGCCTTTACCCATTTCAATGATGTTAAGATAAACTTCTAGAATTCTGCGTTTATTCCATAATAATTCAATACTTATAGTAATATAAAATTCTAACCCTTTTCTAATCCAACTACGACTTGGTGTAAAAAATAAATTTTTGGCAGTTTGCTGACTTATGGTACTTGCACCACGTAATTTTTTTCCTCCATTTATACTGCTTTCTATGGCTTTATAAATTTGTTCAAAATCAAAACCATAGTGCTCAAAAAATTGTAAATCTTCACCAACAATGGTAGCTTTTATCATATTATTGCCAATATAATCAATTCCCCTCCATGATTTATTTAACCTAACTTCATCGCTGCCACCTATTTGCTCAACAAGCCTTACTAAATGCAATGGGGTAATTGGAACAGGAACTACTCTGTATAATACAATAAGCATAAAACTGTATTGCCAAGAAAGTAAAAATAACTTTAGTAACCAGTTTTTAAGTTTTACTAGTTTTGCCTTAAGCGCTTTTATGTGTTTATTATTATTCAAAATATTAATTGCGCAGCAAGTTTACAAAATCATTATCAAATCTGTGTTTGTTTTATGTACAAAGCAGTGTTTATTTGTATCTTTTTAAAATATAAAAATAAATAGTGATACAAGCCTTTCAAATTAAACTTGCAATTTTCTTCATTTTATTTGCTCTACTTATCGATTCGTATAGCTGGCAGGCTATTAGAGCATTGGTTAGAGATAAATCAAACCTTACACGTAAAATATTTGCCTACATTTATTGGACTATACCTGTAATTGTAACTATTTATTTCATTCATGGACTTTTATTTCCGGGACAAAACAATAATAAATTCATAAAAATTTATTTCAACGGATTCTATTTTGTCATTTATGCATCCAAATTTGTGGTATGCTTATTTTTAGTTTTTGATGATTTGAAGCGACTCTCTAAGATTTGTTGGTTAAGCGTATTCAAATCAAATAAAAAAAATCTAATTGATCCAACCCAAGGCGATACCCTTGAACATATTCATGAAGAAAAAGAAGAAGAAAAGGAAAAAATTAGCCGCAGTCAATTTTTAGCAAGCACAGGTTTATTAGTTGGTGCAGTTCCATTTATTATTTTGTCGCGTGGTATTATAAAAGGTGCTTACGATTACCGTGTTCGTAGGGTTCAGCTATATTTGCCTAATCTTCCTTCTGGTTTCGAAGGTGTAAAGATTTTGCAAGTGAGTGATATTCACTCGGGAAGTTTTACTAATAGAGATGCTGTTTACAAAGGCATTCAAATGATAAAAGCAGAAAATGCAGACGTAGTTTTTTTTACAGGCGATATAGTTAATAGTAAAACAGATGAATTATATGATTGGCAAAATCTTTTTGCCGAAATTAAAGCACCAATGGGGGTATTCAGTATTTATGGTAATCATGATTATGGGGATTATGTAAATACTTGGAAGAGTAAAGAAGAAAAGGACCAGAATTTGGCGGATTTGGCCAGTGCTCATAAAAATATGGGGTGGAATTTGCTAAGAAATGAACACATTACATTAACTAAAAATAATCAACGTATTGGAATTATAGGTGTTGAAAATTGGGGAGATAAAGGTCGTTTTCAAAAATATGGCGATATGGAAAAAGCCACTAAAAATATGCCTGATGTGCCAGTAAAACTATTATTATCGCACGATCCAAGTCATTTTGATACTATTGTAAGTAAGCAACATCAGGAAATAGATGTAACCTTTAGTGGTCATACACATGGTTTTCAATTTGGTGTTGAAATTGGTGGTTTTAAGTGGAGTCCTTCACAATATATTTATCCTCACTGGGCTGGATTATACCAAGAAGGTCGCCAGCAATTATATGTGAACAGAGGATTTGGATTTTTGGGTTATCCGGGAAGGGTTGGTATTTTACCTGAAATTACGGTATTTACTTTAACTAAAAACAGTTAAGATAATAGGCTTTTAATAGCCTATTACCTTTATTGGTTGTATTTATTTAGTTTCCAGAACAATAAAAGGAACTATCATTTCCTCTAAACTTATTCCACCATGTTGAAACGAATTGTTATACATGTTTACGTGGTAATTATAATTGTTAGGATAAGCCATAAAATCTTCGCCAGTGGCAAATGCGTAGCTAGTACTCATATTTTGTTTTGGTAAAAATAAATCAGCGGGATTTTTTACGCCAAATAACTCTTTGGCATTATAGCTTAAATTACGCCCTTGTTTGTAGCGTAAATTGGTGCTAGTACTTTTATCTCCAATAATTTTTACTGGATTTTTTACCCTAATTGAACCATGGTCGGTGGTTATGATTACGCGTACTTTTTTCTGAGCAATTTTTTTAATGGTTTCAAATAAGGGCGAATGTTCAAACCAACTTGCAGTAATACTGCGGTAAGCAGCTTCATCTTCTGCTAGTTCTTTCATAACATTCATTTCTGTGCGCACATGGCTCAGCATATCTACAAAGTTGTAAACTATTACGTTAAATTTATTATCCATAAAATTAGCTACATCATCTATCAAGTTCTTACCAGCTTGTAAATTGGTAACTTTTGTGTAGGTAATTTTTTCTTTGTAGCCTAAACGTTGCATTTGTTTATTAATAAACTCTTCTTCATAAATATTTTTGCCTTCATCCTCTTCCTCATTTACCCAAAGGTTTGGATATAATTTTTCAATTTCGCTTGGCATCATACCTGCAAAAAAGCTGTTGCGTGCATAATGAGTAGTAGTAGGTAAAATGGTCAAATAAGTATCTTCACTAATAATGTTAAAGTACTCTGTCAATTGATTTTGAACCATTTTCCATTGATCGTACCTAAAATTATCAATCATAATTAAAAAGGTAGGAATGTCTTTATCAATGGCGGGCATCAATTTTTTATTAACCACTGTATGACTCATAGCAGGAGTTTGCGCATTAGGTTTCTTTAAAAAATCTATAAAGTTTTTTTCAATATATTTTACCCAAGCATTATTGGCATCGCGTTTTTGCATAGCCAAAATTTCGTCCATACCAGTGTCGCCACTTTTAGACAATTCTAATTCCCAATAAATTAATTTTTTGTAAAGTGCTACCCAGCTTTCGTAACCATCTACATCATATAGTTCCATGGCTATTTGCCTAAACTCTTGTTGGTAGTTTTGAGCAGTTTTTTCAGTAACCAATTGCTTACTATCTAAAATGCGCTTAAGCGAAAGTAAAATTTGACTTGAATTAACAGGTTTTATTAAATAATCAGCTATTTGATTACCAATAGCATCTTCCATAATATGCTCTTCCTCGCTTTTGGTAATCATAACTATGGGCACTTCAGGCATAATGGCTTTTATTTGGATTAATGCTTCTAAACCACTAATACCAGGCATATTTTCATCTAAAAAAATTACATCGTAGCGTTTTAGTTTTACTGCATCCACAGCATCTACACCGCTAGTTACTTTATCTACAGTATATCCTTTGTTGGTTAAATAAATGATATGAGGCTTTAATAAATCTATCTCATCATCGGCCCATAAAATGCTTGTATTGCTCATTAGTTTTTAATTGTTTTTTGCAAAGATTACTTGTTTACTTAAAAATAAAAATAGTTTGTGTGTTAATTTGGTTTACTTTTATAAAAGGTAAATATAACGCAGTTTTTGGAGTTTTAGTGTTTTTGTTTTATTGCCGTTGGGGCAGACCTACGTGTCTGCCCGAAAAAAGTATAAAACCCTAAAATTAGCAAACAATCGTTTATGTATGTAATTCATTTTTTATTAAAGTAACAGAACTTTTGCTTTATTGCTGTAAAATCAAATACCAAAACAACTATGAAAACCAATTTTCTTTCTAAATATAGCTTTGCCTTTTGCTTATTTTTTGTAATTGTGCAGCAAGCATTCAGCCAAACCCCAAAATCGTATTTGGGGTATTATAGTTTAATCAATCAAGCTGAAATGCTAACCTTTGAAAACAAAAACGAACAAGCTTTACAAAAATATTTAGAAGCATTTAAACAATATGATGGCTTTGAAGAAGATTATTCCAAGGCAGTGAAATTGGCTTTAAAGCAACCAAATGCTGAATTAACTTTTAATTTATTAAAAGAAAAAGCACTAAAAACGGGTTGGTTTACTGATGAATTATTTGATAAAAATAAAATAGATAGTTTTACACAAACTAAACTGGGCAAATTATATTTAGAAAATAAAGAAAATTGGTTTGAACAAAATAAAAAATCATATGATTTGTATGCTTATGGCTTAACAAAATCAATAGATGCAATTGACCAATTTGTTAGAACTAATTTTTTAAGAAGCAGTAAAAATAACTTCATAAATGATAGTTTGAAAAATGTAACATTTTATAATATTCTGAACGAAACGGACAATAAAAACTTTGTAAGATTCAAAGATTTTGTCTCAAATTATGGTTTTCCAGGAAAAAGTAAATTAGGTGGTAAGACCTTACATATAAGTACATTTATTACACATATTTTTAAATACGGTGATATTTTAGATAGTAATTGTTCAAAGTTTGATAAAGAAAAGTTTTACTATTTAGATTCATTATTAAAAATTCAAGTAATTAATGGTGAATACAGATGTAATGATTTTGCCTATTGTTTTGACTATTCATTGGGCAATGACAGCATCTCATATTATGCATATCCTAGATATACTTTTAATGAATCAAATAAACGCGTGTTAATTAATTACCCGGTAATTGACCCACAAAACCTAAACAAACGAAGGGCAGAAATTGGCTTAATGAGCATTGAAGACCAATGTAAAATATATGGCGTTCCGTTACCACCAAATTATAAATCAAATTAACTAACTTTGGGGCAGACCTGCGTGTCTGCCCGAAAAATGATAAAACCCAAAAGGTTTGATATTATATCTAATCTTCTAACCAACCTTTTAACTTTCTAACTTTGTAATCTTTTCAACCTTCCCAACCATTCAACTTTAATCTTGTAATCTTCCAATTTTGTAATCATTAAATACCCTATTTTTGAACCGTGAATTTACCCAATAAAAAGAAAATCATTAACGATCCAGTTTATGGATTTGTAAATCTACCTTTTGAACTTATTTACGATTTAATTGAACACTCATGGTTTCAGCGTTTGCGTAGAATCAAGCAATTGGGGCTTTCGTATTTGGTTTATCCTGGTGCTCAACATACACGTTTTCAGCATGTAATTGGTGCCATGAGTTTAACTTTTCAAGCCGTTGAAATTTTAAAAAGCAAAGGTATTGAAATTACTCATCATGAGTCTGAATCGGTTTGCGCAGCTATTTTATTGCACGATATGGGGCATGGTCCATTTAGCCATACGCTTGAAGGTTTAATTATAAAAGATGTTCCTCACGAGGCTATTTCATTGCGTTTTATGGAATTGCTCAATGAACAATTTGACGGAAAATTAACCACAGCCATTGAAATATTCAGCAATAAATACAAAAAGAAATTTTTGCACCAATTAGTTTCAAGTCAGTTAGATATGGATAGACTTGATTACTTGCGAAGAGATAGTTTTTACACGGGTGTGCAAGAAGGTTCCATTGGTCACGATAGAATTATAAATATGCTGAATGTGGTGAATGATGAATTGGTAATTGAAGAAAAAGGCATTTATTCTGTTGAAAAATTTTTAATAGCCCGCAGGTTAATGTATTGGCAAGTTTACCTGCATAAAACTGTGGTTGCTGCTGAACAATTATTAATTAAAATAATTCAAAGAGCACAGTATTTAGCTAGTCAAAACGAAACATTGTTTGCTACGCCAGCATTGCATTATTTTTTATACAATAAAATTGGCAAAGACGAGTTTTATAAAAATAATGAAGCCTTTGATAATTATTGTTTGCTTGATGATGATGATATATTTACCTCAATAAAAGTTTGGTGTAATCATAAAGATAATATTTTAAGCACTTTGTGCAATATGTTACGCAACAGAAAATTACCAAAAGTAGTGTTGCAAAATGCACCATTTGAAAAAACCACGGTAGAAAGTTATAAATTTATGGCGGCCGATAACTTGGATATTACCATGGAAGAAGCTGACTATTTTGTTTATACCGATTCTGTTCAAAATAAAGCTTATAGCGCCAATAATTTCCACATCAATATTTTATTTAAAAATGGCCAAGTGCAAGATATAGCCGATGCCAGCGACCAATACAATATTGATTCATTAACCAAATTGGTTACCAAATATTTTATGTGTTTTGTAAGGTAAACTAACTAATTTTAACTTTATCAAAGTCAGGCATAATACTCAATCCAAAAAGTGCATAATCGTATTTTACAGGATCGTTTTTATCAAATTTTCTTAAGTTTTCAGTCAATTCTTCTACTGCTTTCCAATCGCTTTGCGTGCGGCTAAGCAATCCTAATTTTTGAGCAGTTCGCTGCACATGTAAATCTAATGGCATCATTAATTGACTTGGTTTTATTTGTTGCCAAATTCCAAAATCCACGCCATTATTATCCTTTCTAACCATCCACCGCAAATACATACATAGCCTTTTACATGCAGAGTTTTGTGTAGGCGAAGCAATATGTTTCATGGTTCGATGAGGTACATCGGGTAACGAAAAAAATAATTCCCTAAAGCCATTCAAAGCATTTTCAATCGTTTTGTCTTTTGGTTTTAAATGTTTTGAAAAAGCTGTTTCTAAACTTTCATCTTTACTATACCAATGTTTTAAAAACGAAACGAAATAAAGCAAATCAGTATCATTAAAAGTTCTGTGTTTAAATCCAACCAATTTTTTCAAATCTTTATCTTCATGATATACCACAAATTGATGCGGAGCATTATCCATTCTTGCCAATAAATCAGTACATTTATTGATGATGGTATTGCGCTGTCCCCATGCAAAAACAGCAGCAAACAATCCTGCAATTTCAATATCTTGTTTTTTAGTAAATAAATGAGGTATGTAAATAGGGTCTAATTCAATAAATCCTTTTTGATTATAAATAGAAACCTGTTTGTTTAAAAATTCTTTGTGATGAAACATGAGTTTAGAGAGGCGAATATGATGTATTTAAAACTAAAATTTTCATTTAAATTCAGGCCTATTCCATTACTTTTTCCTAAAACTCAATCCTGCATCCTTAAGTGCTTCCTTTAATTTGGGAATAGCAGTTGGGCCAATTCCATGTAAATCTAAAATTTCTTTTTCTGAATATTGGGCTAAACCAGTTATTGTGTTTATGTTCTTACTTATTAAAGCTTTGCGAGCTGGAGCCGAAATGCTGGCCATAAAACCATCTTTAGGTTTATTTTCTGCTTCGCAAACAGGGCAACTTTTACAGTCGCTACTTTTATAAAATTGATGCCCATTTTTACACGTTTTCAAAACTTTTTTACTTTCGCGCTTTGCAATGGCCGAAGCCAATCTGTATTCCACCATTCTCACTATCAAATCGCGAGGTAACTCTTTATCAATTTCAAATTGTATCGCCCCTTTTGAGTATTTATAATTACCTAACTCGTCTTCAAAAGCGGCTATTCCAGAGCCTGTAGGATAAAATCCTATATGATTTTTATAACCTGCAAAATACACCAAACACTCGTACACCTTGTAAGCAGGCATTTTATAACTTATAATTTCTTCGGCATTTGGAACTGTTTGCAATATAATTTTACGCAATATTTGTAATTGCTGTTGCACATTGGCAGGAAATTCAGCAATGTATAAATCAATCGAATTAGGAGTAGTTTTGGCCATAATTAAAGTTTGAGTATGAATGAATAAAGGCGCTATTTAAATTTTTATAAACAAATATAAAAACCTTTTTTACAGCTCAAAAAAACTTAATTTTAAATGTAAAACTCTAGCTTATATTTGCGCACTTTTTAAATTATATAAAAATACAACAACATGACTAAAGGACCTATTTCAAATTTCATTGAAACACACTATAAACATTTTAATGCAGCTGCTTTGGTGGATGCTGCTAAAGGTTACGAAACCCATTTAACCGAAGGCGGAAAAATGATGGTAACCCTTGCTGGAGCTATGAGTACTGCTGAATTAGGAAAATCGTTAGCCGAAATGGTTCGCCAAGGTAAAGTGGATATTATTAGCTGTACTGGTGCTAACTTAGAAGAAGATATTATGAATTTGGTAGCACATAGTCATTACAAACGTGTGCCTAATTACCGCGATTTAAGCCCACAAGAAGAATGGGATTTATTGGAAAACCACTATAATCGTGTAACAGATACTTGTATTCCCGAAGAAGAAGCATTTAGAAGATTGCAAAAACATATTCATAAAATTTGGAAAGACGCAGAAGAAAAAGGTGAACGTTATTTCCCACATGAATTCATGTACAAAATATTATTGAGTGGCGAGTTACAACAATATTACGAAATAGATCCTAAAAATTCTTGGATGTTAGCTGCTGCTGAACGCAATTTACCAATGGTAGTTCCAGGTTGGGAAGATTCAACTATGGGTAATATTTTTGCATCATATGTTATAAAAGGCGAATTGAAAGCAAGTACCATGAAATCTGGTATTGAGTACATGGCTTGGTTAGCAAAATGGTATCCTGAAAATTCTGGTGGCAAAGGTGTTGGTTTCTTCCAAATTGGTGGTGGTATTGCTGGTGATTTTCCAATTTGCGTAGTACCTATGCTATACCAAGATATGGAAATGACAGATATTCCATTTTGGAGTTACTTCTGCCAAATTAGCGATTCAACGACTTCTTATGGTTCTTACTCAGGAGCAGTTCCTAACGAAAAAATTACTTGGGGAAAATTAGATATTCATACTCCTAAATTTATAGTAGAAAGCGATGCTACCATTGTAGCTCCGTTAATGTTTGCTTGGATATTAGGTTGGTAATTTAATAATTCAAATTATTAAAAAAGCCTCCAATTCATTATGAGTTGGAGGTTTTTTTTGTTTTTTAGCAAAGGAATAACAAGAACATTGTTATTAACTATTTATGTAGTTTTACTCCTTTTGAAATATGCTTTTGGCCTATCATCACTTGGAAATAACTCTCTTTGGAATAAAGAAATCGTTAATTTATTTGTACTAAATTGTAAAAACTTTAATTATTTTAATTGATGATAAAAGTCATTTAGGTGCGTTTTGTACGAATTGTACTACATAAAGTGCCAAGTTGTAATTTATTTTATTTAGACAAAGAAAAAAGTATTGATATTTATCAAATAATAAAATATCATTGTTTTTCAAAAAATAAAAATATATGAATAAAAAATTACAAAAACTAATCATGCTATTAATTGCCTTTACGGTTGTTCAGGCAAGAGCACAACAAGTATCAGTTACTTCTACTGCTGGTTCAGGATCAGGTTCTGTGGGTGTCTACACATCACTCAATGGTGTTTTTTCAGATATTAATAGTGGCGTATATCAAGGAGATGTAGATATTCGTATCCATTCGAGTTTTTCAATGTCTGCAAGTGCCATTCTTAATGCAAGTGGAGTTGGTTCTGCATCATATACTACTGTATTGATTAGACCAGCAGATACTGCAACTGTATTAAAACAAATTTCAACAACCACAGCAGCATTGAATTTAATAGACCTAAATGGTGCTGATAGTGTTGTTATTGACGGTAGAGCGGGTGGAATTGGTTCAACTTCATTACTTGAGTTCTTCTATAATGTTAACACCACTGGGGCAAGTACAAATGTAACAATGCGTATAAACAATGGATCAACCAGAAATGAATTTAGATATGTAAGTTTTACAAATGCTTCTAGTCTAGCTACCTCAGGTGCGGCAAACATTAATATCATAAACTCAAGCTCTGGTTTTGGTGCCAACTCCAATAATACAATTCGTAATTGTACCCTAAAAGGTGCAAGAAATTCAATTATTCAGGATGGTACAAACAATCAAGGAAATGCAACTACAGATAATCTAATTATCATAAACAACTCAATTTTTGATTTTAACCTAGCAGGGGTAAATTTAGGTGTGAACATTGGTTCAGTTACTATTGATTCAAATTTATTTTATCATTCGGCTTCATATGCATCTAATACTTCTCCAAGGGCTATTTCAGTTGGAGCTACAACCGCCACTACCAGATTGACAGCCAATATCACTAAAAACAGAATTTATGATATAAAATCCACATTAGCTGGGTCTTCAGTTTTTGGAATGATACTTAATCTTACCACAAGTTCATCTGGAAATGTCATTAACGTATATAATAATAGCATTGCGTTAATGCAAACAAATGCCAATGTAAATGCAGGTTTCACTGGTGGATGTAATGGAATATTAACTCAAGGAAATAATCCAGGAACTTATAATATTTACAATAATACTGTAAGAATCGGTGGTGTAAGTTCAGGTTCAACTTCAAGTACTGTTAGGGGTTATTGTTTAATGGTTTTTAACAATAACGCACTTACTGATGTTAATGTAAAAAACAATCTATTAATAAATACAAGAACAGGTAATACTACAACAGGTGTTGCTAATAATTACTTAGCTGCAATATATTACTATTCAACACCACGTTACGATGTAAATTATAATGTATATTTTGGCTCACCTTGGACTTTAGGTGTACCCGCAGCAGCAGGTATTACAATAACAACAGCGATTCAATGGTCAACTAATGATGTTAACTCATTAACTAAAGTTCCTACTTTTTCAAGTACGCAACAACCTTATTTAAGTGGTGCTTCATTAGCAGATGCAGATTTATCTGCTCCAAGAATTACTTCTGTTCCTGCTGATATTGATAATAACACTCGTTCGGCTACTTGTTACAAAGGTGCTTACGAAGCAGTTGCTTCACCATTTATTACCAATGACTTGCAAGCAAGAATCATTTACACCTATGGTAAAATTCCTGTTGGTACATTAGATAGTATTAGAGTAAGGGTTAAAAACAATGGAATTTCAGCACAAACTGGTTCAGTTATTACTTTAAATATTACTGGTGCTAACCCTGCCACAATAACATATACAATCCCTTCTATTGCAGCATTATCAGATGTAACATACACTTTACCTGGTTTCACCCCTGCTAATTTAGGGTATGATACATTAACAGCTACTGTTCCGGGTGGTGATCAAAATACTACAAATGACACTATTACATGGATTAGAGAAAATACGTTAAATGCATTAAGTTATACAAGACCCTTTGTAGGAAGAACTGGTAATTTGGGTACAAACCCTCAAGGTGAATTATTAGCTAAGTTCAATACTCCGGTAAATAATTTTGTTAATCAAGTAAATGTTGATTTTAGCAATAACTTTTTTTCACCACAATCATTTGCAGTTGTAATTTATGAAGATTCTGGAAGTACTTGGGGGCCAAAAATAAATCCTTTGTGGGTTTCATCTACTCAAACTACTGTGAATGGAGTTTATAATTTATCTGTTCCTTCAATTGCAATTAGTTCAGGTAACTTTTATGTTGGAGTAAGACAAACCACAACCAATAATATTGGTTTTGCTTATCAAAATGAAAATCCAATTAGAACACAAAATTTCTATTTTAGACAAGGAGCATCATTTGGTACATTACCATGGAATGATTTCTCTGTTAACGCAAATAATCAATTCAGATTTATGATTGAGCCTCGTTTAAAAATAAATAACGATTTAGGTGTAACGGATTTAGTTAGTCCTAGTCTATGTGCTGGTTCAGCCACTACTAGCTACATTGTAAATGTTCAAAATTTAGGATTATTAACCCAGGATTTCTCTATCAATCCATTATCTGTTTATGGAACAATAACTGATCCAAGTAATGTAGTAACTACATTCGGTCCTATTGTTATTAATTCGGATTCTTTGCGTAGTGATGGCAACTTGGCTGTAACACTTACCAATACTTATGACATGAGTGTAGCTGGAAATTATACTTTTAAATCTTGGACAGTAAGTGGTTCTGATATCAATGCAATAAATGATACCTTAATGGGGGTTACTAGAACTGTAGTAGTTCCTGTAGGCGCACCATTTGCGGAAACTTTTAATACTAGCACAGCTTTGCCAGCAAATTGGTCAACTAGTAGATTTTTTGGTAGTACTGGTTCTGGCGAATCAGGCTCAAATTCATATAGAATAAATGTTTACAATACATCAACTTTTACAGCAAATGGTGTTTTAAATACCCCAAAAATTACCGGAGTAACATCATCAATGAAATTGCGTTTTAAATATAAAGTGACCGATTTTACAGGAGGTGGAGCCACTACACTAGGCGCAACAGATAGCATCAAAGTTTTAATATCAGCCGATTGTGGGGCAACTTATTCTTATGCATATACAATTTCTGGCGCAAACCATACTCCTACCACTAATTTTACACCGGTTAATATTGATTTATCTTCGTATATAGGTGGAGGAAACAGTTTGTTAGTGAAATTTGTACTTGATTGGTACGGTACTGCAAATAATTCATACGTTGATTTTGATGACATAAGAGTTATAGATACATCAAATGATGTAGCTCCAGTTAATTTATTAGGTATATGTTCAAATCTTCCTTTAGGTGCAGCATTAAATGCTACTGCTAATATTGCCAATCAAGGTATATCAAATGTTGGTAATGTAAGGTATGGTATCTCAATTTCTGGTCCTGGTTCATTTAATGATTTGGGTATTGCTTCAAATATCAATGCAGTTGCAGATACTCTAGTTGCATTTGCAACCTATAATCCTTTAGCTATCGGTACCTATACCGTAAAAGTATTTTCATATGATTCTACTGATAACGATCGTTATAATGATACAATTTATTCAACATTTATAGTATCAGCTAGAGTAAATAGTTTCTCTATTAGTAATTTGTCAACAGATTCGTTCACTATTAATTGGACTGGAATAGCTGGTGCAACAAGTTATTATTTAGATGTGGCTACCGATGCAGGTTTTACCTCAATGCTAGGTGGTTACAGTAATTTACAAGTTATTGGAACATCACAAAATGTTAATGGGTTAACTTTAGGTGTTAAATACTACTATAGGTTAAGGACTACAAATTTATGTGGTACATCTATTAATTCAATAACTGATTCAATAACTACACTAACCAGTGGTGCTACCTTAAACTTAACAGCCTTTTTACAAGGTTTATACCTAGGAGGCGGAGTAATGACAGCTGCACCATTCAGTGCAGATGGAGTAAGCTCACCAACGGTAGCCGATACAATTACAGTAGAATTACGCAATCCAGATTACAGCTTAGCTTATAGTGTAAGCGATACATTAAGTACAACAGGTCAAGCAAGCATTACCTTCCCAGGAAGTGCAGTAGGTAATAAATACTATGTAGTAATCAAACACCGTAGTTCAATCGAGACATGGAGTAGCGATAGTATTTTAATAGGCAGCACTACAAGCTATGACTTTAGTAGTGGAGTAAGCCAAGCATTTGGAGACAATATGGTAGATGATGGATCAGGCGTATTTTTAATATACGGTGGAGATA
>CANHVU010000032.1 GCA_947464275.1 Bacteroidota bacterium | reverse complement strand
GGTTCTTTTTGCTTTTTTCCTGAAAAAAGATACAATAATGGATCATACAGTACAGTTGGAATTGGTGTAATGACTCACGAATTTGGACACATATTAGATTTGCCAGATTTATACAGTACGCAAAGCAAAGGCGAGGGAGCAGGAAGTTTTACAAATATGGCAGGCGGGCCATGGCTTAATGGGGAAAGAACACCTTGTCTTTTTGACGCATGGAGTAGAATGGCAATGGAATGGCATACACCTACTGTAATAGCAAAAAATGGCACCTACACCATACCAAAAGCATTGGCCGATAGTAACTTTAGCTATAGAATAAACACGTCAAGAAATAATGAATATTTTTTATTAGAAAACAGACAGTTAAAAGGAAATGATAAGTATATACCTGGAAAAGGCTTAGCTATTTGGCACATTAATACCAACTATGCCAAGCTGCTTTCTGCAGGTGGAGGTAATAATGTAAACAATGATACTGCTAGGTATGGAACAGGACTAATGCAAGCAGACGGGCTTAGACAATTAGAAAGAGGGACAAATAGAGGAGATGGAGGCGATTTATTTCCGGGTACTGCGAATAATAAGAATTTCAGTAATACTACCAATCCTTCTAGCTATTTACATCCTACTTCGCAAGGAGTTAGATCACCTTCTAATATTACAATAACAAATATCACCCTAAATGCTGATAGTTCAATTACCTTTAATTTAGGAACAAAATCAACAGCATCATTTACAAGTGGACCAACCAGTGGTTGTATGCCTTACAAAGTTAATTTTGTTAATAGCTCCCTTTTTGCTAATAAATATAAATGGAATTTTGGTGACAGTTCTGCTGAGGTAACTGACGAAAACCCTACTTATATTTATAAAAAAGTTGGAACGTTCATTGCTAAACTTTATGTGCTAGATTCAGCCAATAATCCAATCGACTCAACTTCCACCACTTACACTATAAAAGATAGTCCAAAAGCATCAGGTACTATAACTCGATTAAGTGCAGATTCGTTTTACTTTGTGAATAATTGTAGCAATTACGACTTTATGATTTGGCGATTAGGTACAAGTTCAAATAATTCAATTGATCCATTTGGGTATAAATTTAAAACCCTTGGTAAAATCCCTATTACTTTGCTTGCCTATAAATCAAGTTGTACCGATACGTTTAAATCGGAAGTAGATATTTGGACAACAGGAATAGAAAAAAATAATTTTATTGAGAATTTGAATTGTTTTCCTAATCCATTCAGCCATGAAATTTCTTTAAGTTTTAATGCGGAAGATGCTTGTACCGGCAGTATGGTGGTATCAAACGTTTTTGGTCAACAAATTTATAATGCTAATATTGATGTAAAAAAGGGAGTAAACAGTTTTACATTGACCAATAAAAATGATTTTTGGATTGATGGTGTTTATTTTGTGAAGTTGGAGGTAAACAATAAAACCAGTGTTATAAAAATATTGAAAACCAATAATTAAGTTCATTAAATAACATTAATAGAAATGCAAGCCATAATATGTGCTTGCATTTTTATTTTATAAAAATTCAATGCGCTGATAATTTGATTGTTGCAATATTTATGTTTTGATATGAAAAAAAACATATAAAAATTTAATTTATTTAAGTAGCTGTTTGTCAGTATATAGCGTTTTCTTTTTATTTTGAAATAAAATTTTGTTATGAAAAATGATTAAAAGGCTGTAAAATTATCCGACATTTGCAAGTCAATTTTACAACCAATAAAAGTAGAGAGGAAAAATAAATAGCCATGAGGCAACTAAAAATCAGTAAACAGTTTACCAACCGTGAGAGTAAATCGTTAGATAAATATCTTAACGAAATTAGCAAGGTTTCCATGATTGATGCGCAAGAAGAAGTAGAGCTTGCACGTAGAATTAGAGAGGGAGATCAAGTAGCTTTAGAGCGTTTGGTAAATGCAAATTTACGTTTTGTGGTTTCTGTATCAAAGCAATACCAAAACCAAGGATTAACGCTTGGTGATTTAATAAACGAAGGAAATTTAGGATTAATAAAAGCAGCCAAAAGATTTGATGAAACCCGTGGTTTTAAATTCATTTCTTATGCTGTTTGGTGGATTCGTCAATCAATTTTACAGGCTTTAGCAGACCAAAGTCGTATTGTTCGTTTACCTTTAAATAAGGTTGGATCAATAGGTAGAATTGGAAATGCTGCTGCTAAGTTAGAACAAGAATTAGAGCGCGAACCAACTGTAGAAGAAATTGCTTTATCTATGGATATTCCAATTTTAGAAGTAGAGAATGCATTACGTAGTACAGGTCGTCATTTATCAATTGATGCGCCTTTAACCGAAGGTGAAGACAATACTTTATTAGGTATTTTAGATAGCAACGATGAGCCAAGACCAGATGTTCAGTTAATCAATGAATCGTTACAAAAAGAAATTAACCGTGTTATTTCAACTTTAAGCGAAAAAGAAAAGGATGTATTGAAATTCTATTACGGATTAGATGGTGGACCAGCGCATACACTAGAAGATATTAGTGAAAAAATTGGTTTAACACGTGAGCGTGTGCGCCAAATTAAAGAAAAAGCGCTTCGCAGATTACGTAAATCATCTAAAAGCAAAATCTTAAAATCTTATTTAGGATAATTTTTTTAGAAACAATAAAAAAATCCCAATTGTATTAATTTGCAATTGGGATTTTTTATATAAATCTATTCGAAGGATTAATATTAAAGTTTCTACTTAGACCCACTAATTTCATGGTATATTCCTCCTCCTTGTCCGCCAGAATTACGAATTATATTTACTTTTAAAACACCTTCAAATACTCCTGAACTCATGCGAGTACTCTTTGGGAAAATAAAGTTACCTTTTTCATCTATTTCTGCCGTAATCTCATCGTCTGGAGTATATTTTATTTTTATTTCTTTTGTATTTCTTGCCAATTCAATGTAGCCAACATATTCTAAAGAGTCATGCAAGTGATAACCAATATACTTTGTATTATGTTCTTCCCTCTCCACCTTAAAAAACCAACTGCCCGTATATTTTTTACGATAATCAACAGTTTCTTTGGTGCAGCCAAAAATTAGGAAAATGCTAATCATCATAATTAATTTTTTCATAATTAATTTATTGGAATAATTTCGAAGGTCCCATTGATAGGTGTAGTATCAGCTTTTGAGGTAAATGCGCTATCTTTCTCTATATAGTTCCAACTACAATTTCCTTTTAATATGTACCTTTCATTATTATTATTATTAAAGCTACCTGTTACATAAATTTTATCAAGTAAAATATACCCCCCTGCATTAAGTCTCCATAAATTAGGATAAGTGTTTTTAAAGTTTAATGTTCCATTAAAAGTATTATTATTTTTACTTATTAAAGTAGTAAAATTTTTACTTTCTGCATATCTAATTTCAAATTTATTTCCTAAATTTTTTATCCTAATATTATCGTATTGCCTTGAAATACTATCTGATATAGTACCATCCTTTTCAATTCCTTTAAAAGTAGCTATATAATATCCATCATATGGTATTGAATCTTTACTGCAATTTGAAAACATAAATATGATGACGGTAATTAAGGTTAATTTAAATTGTTTCATATCTATAACTAGAGTAAAAAAAATATAGTTGACTTTTGGTATCGCAATTTAATTTTTTTACATGAATGTGGTCCTTTCAAAAAAACTTTTTAAGAATATAGAACTATACTTTTACCAAAGTAATTAAAAATTTTTGAGATTATCTTATTTGCTCTTCCTTAACAAATTTATCTTTTATTTTGAGTTAAGCTACCTTTAGCCAATAGTAAAAATTATTGAAAAGCATTATTTTATTGTTTTTAATTACTTAGTTAGTTGAGTGCCAGCGACTTTTTTTGGAACAATAATTAAAGAAATAGTACCAACGAAAATACAGGCCTTGACATTTCAGCTATTTTAGTAATAGTTTCCGTTTCATTTATATAAAAGAGTTCATTATCATAGATTTTTGACCCATAAATATTAATCAAATTGTTGAGGGCAAGTCCAACACCAAAATGTTTGAACATTTGATAATTGAAGGCAAGATTGCATTTAACACCATAATTTGTATTTGAACCGCTATATTCTCTGTCGTATAAGTAGTCTGTTTGTCCTACTTTGTTATTAGTTATTTTTTTATCAAATGAGTTTGAATTAAGATAAATCAATCCCTCTAAATTTAAACTTAACTTATTTTTATTATGTAAGAAAAACTGCTTTCCTATACCATATTGAAAATTAAATCTTAATCCACTAATTTCTTCCGTTTTTTCTCTTTTCTCCCAATTATTTATATCCAAAAATTTTTGATAAGGTATTGAAGAACTATATTTATCCAAACCAATACCACCTTGTAAAATGAATAAAAAATGATTGCGCAATGGTTTGTAAAACTTAAAATCTAAACCTGCATTATAATAGGTAGATTTCATTGTTTCCTCTATTGTAGGGTATCCTGGGATACTTGTATTTGAATTAATGTTTGTTGTTCTATAGGTATTGTCGTTTTTATCGCTTGTAAAATAAGGGTTTATAATAAGGATAAACTTACTTGAATCTTGGGCTAGTAAAGTATTAGCCAATAGAAAACTAATGATTAGGATTGTATTTCTCATTTTAATATTTTACCTCCTCCGGTAGTTTATAGCAGATGGCTTTGTTTCTATCTTGCACATAAAAACAACGTTTTTGTTCATTTATAGCAACCCCATATTGTAAGCAACCATTTGGTAATGAAACAGGCTTGTTAAAAACTATTGCACCATTGTCTAAATTCAAAATCAATAAATTATTGCATTGGGTAGAGAAAAGATAGTTTTTGAAAATGTTGGCATCATCAAAAGCAAAGTTAATATTCGAGTAACTCAGATTGTTTTTATAAACAAATGGTGTTTCCCAAATTAACGTTCCAGTATTTTGATTTAAACAAAATACAGAGCTACTTCCGCCACTCAAAGCTATAATATTGTCCTTGTACAAGTGCATACTAACGCCAAAGTTAGGTAGTTTTTTTTCCCAAGCTAGGGTTCCGTCATCTGCGTTAATTGCTATAAAATACCAGCTTGTACTATGTGAAGCAAAAGTAAATACTTTCCCTCCGCTACTTACCATATTACAAACTCTAAAGTTAGCATACTTATCGCTATAATCCTTTACCCAATCATATTGTTTGGTTTCTAAATTGTATCCACAAATTTTTGAAACACCCTCAAGTTCTCCGTTTAAGGTATAATCCATGTATAAGGTAAAAACCATTATTTTTTCCCCTTTGGCATTTCTAGAGCTTGCAATAGAAGTTCCAAGTACCCTATCTACAGGTAGCGTCTCTTTGAAAGTACAAACCAATTCCCATTTGGGTTCATGGTATTTGGTTCTGTAAATATAATAAATTGTATTTTTAGTTTTACTGCTAAACCCATGGTAAATATATCCTTCTTCATCCTTATAAATTTGCGGGGAACCACTCATGCTATCCATCAAGTGTTTCCAAAGTGTTTGCCCATTATGCATATTGAGCGCGTATGTGGCATTTCGGCCACACAAAATCAATGCATCATTAATTACGGTATGGCTTCCTCCACTAAAATCTTCTTCTACTTTAAAATAGTCTGCCCATTCCCACTTTAGTTTGCCAGAATTTCCGTCAAATAATTTAAAAATCTCTCCTTTTGGATCAGTGTATTGTGAACTCATTAATACATCTTTATTATTATTGAGTTTGGGTGTAATGCTAAAACCCAATGAAGTTGTCCATAAAGTATCTAAAGTTGGCGTGGGATATCCCCCAATATTTTTATTAGGAAGAGGCAATAAAGCCTCTTCCTTACATTTACTACTGATTAATATAACAAACAGTAAATAAATAATTGCGTTAATCTTTCTCATAATTATCTAACAGGGATTGCGAAAAAAGGACCATGTACACCATCATACAATCTTTTCAATTCTTTTTTTGTAATAGTACTATTTTTCATTTGGTCATGGTTTGTCTCAGGTAACTCTACAATGGCATGAGTGTTAAAGGGATTGGTTTTGTCAACATTTATTTCTTTTGCTGCTGATTCAGCTAGTACTACTCCGTCATTATCTTTATACCAATAAGTAATTTTAAATTCAGGAATTACAGTAAGATTTCCAGTGCAAGGGCCATGCCACTCCGAACCATTATGACCTCTAAACCGATAATCAGCATAAGCAACATTTACAGGTTGAATATTACATGCGCTATTGGTAGTATTAAAGTTATAATCAATATTAACATTTACAGGAGGTACACCAGAATTAATAGGATTATACCTATTGTCTCTACAATCTAAATTGCCAACCACACGGCAGTTTAAAGTAGTATTTGTTACACGAGCACCTACTATGTCCGTTAAATAATAATCATTGGCATTGGTAAGCCAAACTTTTGCTTTGCCATAAGAACGATAATTTTCAATAGATGCATTTTTGTTAAGGGTGGCATTATATCCTAGTAATGCCAAACCACTGTTAAGTCCTAATAGAATGCTAGATGTATAAAATAATAATTCTTGTTTGCCATAATGGTCTGCCATATTCTGCTCATAATTATAAAGCGCATCAAATTCATTAATCATATCATTCACTTTTAGTTCTAATTCATTATCCTTTTCATATCCAAAAATAATTTCTTTGTTATCAAGTTTATCATGACCCATAGCAAGTACACTACTCATAAATTTCCATAATACAGGTGCTTTTTCTATTCCATAAAACTGAACTACAGGTACTTTTAGTTTATATTCGGAAAGACCTTGAACGTGACCACTAGTTGAGTTATAACCAGTTAAATATTTTGAGCCATTATAATAATCTAATGTCGTTCTTTTATGATAGTTATCTAATGCAAAAGGAATTATTGAATTTGCAACTAAACCACAACCTAAACCAATTATTTTGTCTTGCATATTGCTAGATATTAATAGCTTAGAACCAAAATTACTGTTGATTTTAGGAATAACATAAGCTCCAACTAAGCTTTTGCAAGCCTCATTCATAAAATTGGGTACTTTATTTCTTAAATCAGGCCTTGTATTATTTAGTATTTCAGCACCATCATGTGGAGTACCAAAAGTGACAAGCCCATGCGGAAGGTTTTTAAAAGTACTAGGATTAATTACACTTTGTCTTAGCCATTCTCTACCCACAATACCACCTTGGCTATGCGCTATAATAAAGTCCTTAGAGGTTCTATCTGTTATTGGTACTTCACTGTCCAAATAATCTTCAACGTCTTGTGATGCAGATAATATTCCTAAATCTTCACTATATAGTTGTACAGGATTAGAGTTAGAAGAAGGTAACCCACGATATGAGTTTGCTTTCCGAGCTGGAAATACCACTTCATTATTCTTCATAACACCGTATTCAGTAGCTTTAGCGGCTACAGCCCATGTCTCTGTTGAGCCATTTAATCCATGTATCCAAAAAATATTAACATCGCCTGGTGATTTCCCCAAACCACCACTTCCAATTATTAATTGGGTAGTATCAATGGTAGCAGAATCAAAGTGCATAGAGTCGCTTGGTTCAAAAGGCAAATCTCTCAATAAAGGTGGTTTGGAAAGTCGGAAGCAAGGATCAAATTCAGGCATTGCATACAAATCCAATCCATGTTTTTGCAATTGCAATTTTAATGAATCCTCGTGCTTAAAATTATTAAGCTTAACTTGATTTTCTTGTGCTTTAGTAAAATTGATATGAATCAAAATACTAAATATTATAACTAAATGCTTTGTATATTTTTTCATTGTTTGTATGTTTATTATTGTTTAAAAAAATTAGCAGTTAATGAAATTTGATTATTAGTTACTACTTGTAAAACATATTGACCAGGGGGTATATTTGGTAAATTTACCAGAAAAGTATTTTGGTTATTGTTATCAATATTGATAGTATTTCCATTTAAAACATTGATAACTTTAACACTTGCTATACTGTTTGTCTCGTTAAGTTGAACAGCCGCAGTAAATACACCATCGTTAGGATTTGGATAAATATTTATACTTTCAGTTTTTTCTAAAGATTTACTAATTAGGTTTCCATTATCTTGAATATCATATTCATTATAATAAATAAGTTTCACATCAGTAATGCAAGGACCATTAACCGAATAAAGGAACCTTTCTGTTTTATCAATTTTTAGTAAAAAACCTTTATTGTTTAAATATGGTTCATAGCCTTTAGTTTCCTTAGTTTTTACCCCTTCATTATCGGTATATTCAGTTAGGATTGTATAATTGTTTTTATTGAATGTAATAGTTTTTGTAGGTAATGTCATTTTTGTAATACCATTAGCCACATTTCTAACTACGATATTTTGGGTTGCTAATTGAGCAATCGCATTCTCTGAGAACTCAGGGAAATAAGCTAAACCAGGATGATATCCATTGCTTTGAATAAACTGCTTCTTTTCATTTTTGTCTGCTATTTGTTCAGGCGAATAAGCAATGCTTTTCATTAAATTGCCAAATCCATCATATAATTCTATATTATTAGAAGTATATTTGAATTCTTTGGCTAATTTCATCCAGTTCTTTTGGTATTCATTATTTTCAATCTTTACTTTAAATTCTGTTTCAAAAGCACTATTAATAGATTGAGAATATGTTTTTTCAACAACTTTTAATTCATGCTTTATCTTCTCTGTTTCTGTTACAATCTTTAAATCAGCAGTATCAATTATTCCATAATTATACTCTATAATTTTATTGGTTTGTTTATAAATAATATTCTGCCCAAACGCAAATGTTTGCATAAAACAAAATATTACAATAACTATATTTATTTTTTTCATTTTGTTTGATTAATATTTGAAATTCGTTGTAATTAAAATTGAGTGCTTTTACTTTCAATTGGTGCCAAAGCGCAAGCAACCTAGGCCATACACGCAGTATTGCATTTTATAATTTTTTAGCTACTTTCGCAGCTAGATAGGGTGAAGTTTTATTAGCATAACAAGCACTTTATTAAAGGCTTACCTTAGTTGCCGCTTTGGTAAGCCTTGTCTTTTAACAAACTTCAAAATATTTTTTTTTAATTGCAAGGGATTTTTTAAAATCAAAATCAAATTGTTTATTATCAATTATATAATTTATATTAAATATAATATTTTAAGTATTTTATAGCATATTTTTTTCATAAAACTGCTAGTTGAATAATAAAAAGTAACACTAGAAAAAAAATACGTTTATTTAAATAATTTAATATTGTCTTCAACTTAATGCTAAATTGCTTTTATAAAGCTATTACTTTAATTTAATTATTATCAAACAACATGACCACATCACCCAAATATACCAATGCATTAATTCATGCTTCAAGCCCTTATTTATTGCAACATGCACACAATCCAGTAAATTGGGTAGAGTGGAGTGAAGAAACGTTGCAAAGAGCCAAGAACGAAGACAAAATGATATTGGTAAGCATTGGTTATTCGGCTTGCCATTGGTGCCATGTAATGGAACACGAAAGTTTTGAAAACGAAGAAGTGGCTGAGTTAATGAACCAACACTTTATTTGCATAAAAGTAGATAGAGAAGAACGTCCCGATATTGATCAAATTTATATGGATGCGGTGCAACTGTTAACGGGCAGAGGTGGTTGGCCTTTAAACTGTTTTGCATTGCCCGATGGCAGACCGCTGCATGGTGGCACTTATTTTCCTATAGACCAATGGAAAAAAACATTGCAATCCATTGCCGATTTTTACCAAACGCGCAAAGAAGAAGCTTTTCAATATGCGGCTGAATTAACCAGTGGAATCAATAAATTGGACCATATTATTCCTGTAGAAAATACAGAAATAAAGCTCGAAACCATTGATAATGCAGTGGGAAATTGGAGCAAAAACTTCGATTTAATTTATGGTGGTTATAATTGGGCACCCAAATTCCCTATGCCAAATAATTGGGCATTTTATTTACAATATTACAAGCAAAGCAATAATCCGTTGTATTTAGATGCGGTAATTAAAACATTAGATGGCATGGCAAATGGTGGTATTTTTGATCAAATTGAAGGTGGCTTTGCGCGCTACAGCACCGATTTGTATTGGAAAGCACCTCATTTTGAAAAAATGCTTTACGATAATGGGCAATTGATGGGTTTGTATGCCAATGCATATAAATTAACAAAAAACAACCTTTACAAAGACATAGTTTACAAAACACATCAATTTTTACAGCATGAATTAACCCATGAAACAGGTTTGTTTTATTCGGCTTTAGATGCTGATAGTGAAGGCGTAGAAGGAAAATATTATATATGGACTCGCCAAGAATTGGTAAGTATTTTAGGCGAGGATGAGCCTTTGTTTAGCATTTATTACTCGGTAGATGCTTATGGAAATTGGGAACATGGTGCTAATATTTTATACAAAACACGCAGCCACGAAGAGTTAGAGAAACTAACGGGTAAAACCATTATTGAAATAGAACAAATCATTGAAAAATGCAATGCCTTATTGCTTACAGAACGCAATAAAAAAACCAAACCGGGACTAGATGATAAAGTAATTACAAGCTGGAATGCATTGATGATTTCGGGTTATTGCGAAGCCTTTAAAGCTTTTGGAGAAAAGGAATTTTATGCCACAGCACAAAAGTCATTGGATAGCATTTTACAACATCTTTGGGTTGATAAAACTTTATACCGAATTTATAAAAATGGTAAAATTAGCATACCGGGTTTTGCCGAAGATTATGCTTGTTTAACCAAAGCTTTGATTGATTTTTACCAAATTAGTTTTGACGAAAAATACTTAATAAAAGCCAATGAGTTAATGGAATTAAGCATGTCTTATTTTTATAGCGAAGAAAAGAAATTGTTTTACTTTAAATCGAATACGGATGCGGCTTTGATAGCACGCAAGTTAGATTTAACCGATGATGTAATACCAAGTGCCAATAGCATATTTGGCCATTGTTTGCAAGCCTTGAGTTTTTATTTTAGCAATAACCATTACGAAAAAATGGTGGATGATATGCTGCTTTTGGTGCAACAAAAATTTGCCAAAACTACCAGTAGTTATACCAATTGGATGCAGTTAAGTTTAAATAAAATACAAGGAGTAAAACAAATAGTAATAGCTGGACCCGAAGCCAAAAATTATTTTGCGCAATTGAACCAAAACTATTTACCCAATACCCTTTTTGCATTGGCAGCTGAACAATCGGTTATTCCATTGGTAAAAGACAAATTACCTATAGAAAACAAAACCACCATTTACGTTTGTCAAGATAAAACTTGCGGATTGCCTGTGTTTAGTTTGGAAAACCTCATCAGTGGTTAAATGATAAAATTAAATACATTTGAAAAACAAGACAAACCATGCCAAAAGGTATGCTTTGTTTTTTGGGGATTAATAATAAATAAATAATTTCGGAGGCAACAATTGAAAAAATGAAGTTTTCGGAACTTAGTATAATTATGATTTGGTAACAAACTAAAAAAACACCTCGATGCTAAAAAAACTGTTTAACAAATTATTTTCTATAAAGGAAGAACCTACGGGAAACTATATTGTAGCTACTCTCAACGATAAAGTAATGCCGATTGACAGAGGAGATATTTACGAAGACCCATTAGATGAATTTTTGAAATTAAAAAATTATGGAGAAGTAACTGGAGGTGGGACAGGTTCGGAAGAAAATGGAGAAATTGCATTTTGTGACATTGAGATTTGCTTAAACAAAGACGAGGTAGATAATGAAATTGTAAAAGAAATTATAGTAAAACTTGAAGAATTGGGAGCACCAAAAGGTTCAAATTTACTTATCGAGAAAACTGGCGAGAAAATTCCATTTGGAATAAACGAAGGACTTGCAATTTATTTAGACGGGGTTAATTTGTCAGATGAAGTCTATAAAAATTCCGACACTGAAGCATTTGCAAACGAAATTATAAAATTAGCAAATATTAAAAGTGATGTGATTCGATATTGGCAAGGCAATACCGAGACAGGGTTGTATTTTTATGGAGAATCGTTTAACGATATTAAAAACTCAATAGCAGACTTTGTTAAATCAAGCCCAGACTGTGAAAATTGCAGAATTGTTCAAGTTGCTTAGAAAAAAGCCTGTTACTAACATTGGTTTTGCAAAAGTGGCGGTTCAGTAGTTAAATAAACATTCGTGCTTCGTATCAAGTTCAGTGCTGGCAGACAGTTTATTTTTCCAAAACTGCTAACTACTTTTAGCTACAAAACACTAGTTCAAAGCTAATAATTGAAAGAATGAATTTCATTTGGCAGCAAATTAACTTATTTTAAATTTAAAGAAAGGTTTTAAAAGTATAATGGAAGAAAAAAGTAAATATTGGCTACTAAATGACCTATGCCATAAGACAAAAGTGACTCCCCTTCAAACCTTCTTCTTACAACAAGCTCTTAGGACATATTTCGCTGACTTGGGAGAATCGCTTCAAATACCTTTTCCTTATGATTTAAACAATAAATTTGTTTATAGGGCTAGACTAAACGAAAATTTTGTTTTTGAAAAAAAAGGAGACTTATACTGCCCTCCAATTGGTCAAACCAAACTTGGTAGAGCAAATTTCCCAAATCAACCAATTTTTTACTGTGCAGAAACTCCTGATGTAGCGGTAGCGGAGATCAAAATACCTAATAAAGATTGTTTTGTTACAGTTGGACAATTTAGAATCAAAGAAGGTATTAAATTATCTCTAAAATCCCTAGGGTTACATAAAACTGAAAGATATAAAATTGAAGGGGCTAAAAATGAACTTATTGAAGTTGAAAATGTCCTTATGGAACTTTTTACAAAAAATTCTGAGGATTACGATGAATTATATTCTAAAACTGCAACTGTAACAAGTACTGTACTTGAAGAAAATTCATATCATGGAATTATTTATCCTAGTATCCAAACAGAATTTAAGGGTGAATGTATTGCAATTAGGCCTGAATTAATAAAACAACATTTCGAATTAACAGAAGTGAAATTATTTGAAGTTAGAGTAGATCCAGCAACCCAAAAGAGTCATTTCAAGGAAAGACTTTATGCTTTAAATTTTGATAATGATAGGATAAAGTGGCTTTTTAAAGAATAAAGCTGATAAACCCCACTATCCGTAGAGTTAGCAAAGCGCTTTAAGGATTTGTAATGAATATCGTTTATGATAGCTATCGGACTCCAACACAGGCCTAAAAATTAAAGTTATTTGCATTTGTTTTACCGAAGCGTTATCAATAGTATAGAAAACCAATTTTTTTACTTTGTTTTTTTTACTTTTATCTGCATATTCAATCTCATTTTGTGTCCTTTAGCTAACGGTTTTACAGTCTATAGTTAGCGTTCATGATTTAAAAACGAAAGAATAGACATTGACAACACAAATACAAATGCCAAAAAATATTTACATTTAAACTTTAATAGCAAACTCCATTCATTATAAAAAACAGCTACTAATAAAAAAAATGATAGTATTAAAAGACAAAAATGCTTTAGTGACAGGATCGAGCCGTGGCATTGGGCAACAGATAGTAGAGGGTTTAGCAAAATTAGGTTGCAACGTAATTGTACATGGGCGAACAAAAGAAAGTTGCACTACTACTCTTCAGATTTTACAAAAATATCCTGTGAAAAAATATTGCGTTTATGGTGTATTGTCTGATGAGAATCAGGTCAATGATTTGATTAAGCAAGTACAAAATTTAAATATTAGGATTGATATTTTATATAACAATGCAGCAATAATGACACCATATCAACAAGATTATTGGAAGCACAGTTGGGAGGATTGGATGATGAGTATGAAGGTGAATGTTTTTGCCATGTATAGTTTGTGTAGTTCATTTATTCCGCCAATGATTGAGAACGGTTTTGGACGAATAATTAATCTTACTTCAAGTATAAAAGCCCAACCAGAACTTGCACCTTATGGAGCATCAAAATGGGCAGTTAATAAATTGACTGAAGATATCGCAATAAAACTTGTTGGCACTGGCGTTAGAATAAATACCCTTGACCCAGGATGGCTTCGAACTGACTTAGGAGGTGAATTTGCCGAACATCCTGTAGAAGCAGTTTTGCCTGGAGCTCTTGCCCCAGCGCTAATTGACGATAATGGGCCAAATGGCGATTTTTTCTCAGCAATTAACCATCATCTTGATTTGTAGTTTTGCTTTTAAATACAACCAACAACGTAAACTAAGCATAGTTGTAGCAAAGCAATATATTATAAAAATGTATTTTGGTTATGTGGGATAATTAGTTCCATGTGTTTTGGCTATTAAAAAAACAATTTTATTTACTTTGATTTTTACACTTCGCCCTCGCTCGCATCTTGCGAGTGATCATTTCAATAAGCCTCTGGTTTGCAAAAACTTTAAACGCTTTAACTAAAACTAAAGCGTTTTTTTAGTTACTTAAAACCACTTTTTGGTGATGTTGTTTCTACCTACCAACAACACATTGATAATATAACTTTTATTAATTTAACTGAATTAATATTCAGCATTCAGTATTCCGAACTCCACACTCCTCTTTTCACTAAATTACCATGTAAGCCAAACAAAAACCAAACACCATTTAAAACCATACAATTGTGCTTACATATAAACTTAAATTAACTTGTTTTAATGAGTGGAATAAATATGTTTGTATTTGAAAAAAGTCATTTTTATGAGACCTATCTAACCAAATAGGAGAGATTGGTCTGGTAAAATGAGACATATATATAAGTTATGTGCAAGCGTAGCGGACGACACAATAGACATCAAACAAACAGTAAATCGACAGACAAAATGCCAACCCTTCGCAAAATTAAAAGAGCTGCAATGCAAACACACAAGCCGACCCAAATTGCAGCACATTTAATTTTGCCCAACCGCACACAAAGCCCACCCACCACCCGACCAGTGGACGGTTGACAATTTGAAGGCAACTTTTGACAAAAACAAACCTAAAAAACTTAACTTTACGACCTGAATAATAGAAATACAAAAGGATGAAATTAAAAGAGAAAATCAGCATAGACGAGTTTGACGGCAAACGCTTTCAAATCAGATTAGTTGAACCTGTGCCAACTAATGAGAAAAAGGCTGTAATTACTCATTACCTTCATAATATTGACAATGGTGTTGCTAAGCATTTTAAAAAAGATGCTTTAAAATACATTAAAGAATATGTCCAATACAAAGAGGAAGAAAACAATCTTTCAATGGTTGCTGAGGATGCTTTGCAACAATTACTTTTTGAAGTTAATGATGTTCCTTTTCCAACACCTGAAAACTATAAGTTCAAATTCATTGACTTATTTGCGGGTGTAGGTGGCTTTAGACTTGCAATGCAAAATTTAGGTGGTAAATGTGTGTTTACTTCTGAATGGGATAAAGACGCACAAAAAACTTACCGAGCAAATTTTGGTGAAGTTCCCTTTGGCGACATAACAAAAGAAGAAACCAAAAAATTTATTCCAGACGATTTTGATGTTTTGTGTGCCGGTTTTCCTTGTCAAGCATTTTCAATAGCTGGGAAACGTGGCGGATTTGAAGACACAAGAGGAACATTATTTTTTGATGTAGCAGAAATCATTAAACGCAAAAAACCAAAAGCGATTTTTCTTGAAAATGTAAAAGGTTTAAGAAATCATAACGGAGGTAAAACACTCGCTACAATTTTAAATGTTTTACGAAACGACCTTGACTATTTTGTTCCCGAACCACAAATTATTAATGCCAAAGACTTTGGCGTTCCGCAACAGAGAGAAAGAATTTACATTGTTGGATTTAGAAAAGACCAAGGCATTACAGAATTTGAATATCCTAAACCGTTGAAGAAAAAAGTAAAATTTGCAGATGTTAAGGAGAAAAAAGTTCCTGCAACAAAATATTTTCTTTCAACCCAATATGTTCAAACTCTAATCAATCATAAAGAAAGACACGAAAGTAAAGGTAATGGCTTTGGCTATGCAATAATTTCTGACGATGGAATTGCAAATTCAATTGTTGTAGGTGGTATGGGCAGAGAAAGAAATTTAGTTTATGACCATAGAATTACGGACTTCACACCAACAACACACATCAAAGGAACTGTTAACCGTGAAGGAATACGCAAAATGACACCAAGAGAATGGGCAAGGCTTCAGGGCTTTCCAGACAAATATGTAATTCCTGTTGCTGACGCATCAGCTTACAAGCAATTCGGCAACTCCGTTGCCGTGCCTGCAATTCAGGCAACAGCAAATAAACTTTTAGAACTAATAGGTATTAAAAATGGTAACAGGTAATAAAGGCGAATGGAGTGAAATATATGTTTTCCTAAAACTACTTGCAGACGGAAGATTAAATGCAGCAGATGCAAATCTGAATGCAATACCAAATGTTTACTATCCAATCATTAAAATTCTTCGACAAGAAAACACAATCAGTCGTGAATATAGAATTAACGGGAATATTAAAATTGTTGATGGTAACAACAATGAACTTCTGAATTTACCAATTGCTGAATTTGTAAGTCGTTCTCAACAACTTTTCAATGAATTAAGAAATGCCGAAGGAAGAAGTTTTGCATTTGCCGACATTGAAACTTTTCTTAACAGCATCGATATACATTCTTTAACAGCTTTAAAGACAGACAAAGCAGACATCAAAGTTGTAGTTCACGATTTGAATACAGGAATGCAACCGAAACTTGGTTTCAGCATTAAATCAATGCTTGGTGGGAATTCAACATTATTTAATCCCGGTAATACGACCAACTTTATTTACGAAATTTTAGGTGAAGGCGAAATAGATATTGCTGAAATAAATGCAATTGAAACAACTCCAAAAATTGCGAATAGAATTTCAGAAATAAGAGCAAGAGGATTTGAAGTTAAATTTCAAAACATCCAGTCAGCGACTTTACAATTAAACTTACAATTAATCGACAGTGACCTTCCACAAATTTTAGCGGAACTTTTGCTACTCAAATATTCAACTCCAGGACTTGCTTTACTTGCACCAACTTTGGGGCAATTAACAACAAACAATCCATTGCATTTTGACTTATCACAAGGACATCCTTTTTATGAATACAAAATAAAAAACTTTTTGACCGATAGTGCTTTAGGAATGACACCAGCTACAATGTGGACTGGACAGTATGATGCAACCGGTGGAATTATTATCGTTAAAGCAAATGGAGAATTAGTTTGCTATCATATATATAATCGAAACGAGTTTCAAAATTATTTACTTAATAACACTCGACTTGAACAAGCAAGCACAAGTCGTTACAATTTTGGCGACTTGTATCGTGAAAATGGACGAACATTTTTGAAACTAAACTTGCAAGTAAGGTTCAACTAATGCCAACGCATTTGGTAGCACATTTGCATTTTTTTCCAACGCAAAAGCCAAACAAAAAAATGCAAAAGAGCTACCATGCCAACGCACTAAAGACACAGTAAACAATGGACAACAGAGCAACGACAGACAGAACGCCAGCACCTAACAGCACCTACCCAAAAGGCGGGGTTTCGTGTTCCAAAGACAGCTTTGTGGTAAATCAAAGTTTGGTTCTACGCATCAATCCCGATGCATCGGGATGGTGAAAATCGCCAACTTCTTGTAGCTGCAAAACATTACCTATAACCCTATGTAAACAAAACCACTATTTACGTTTGCCAAGATAAAATTGGCGGATTGCCTTTGTTTAGTTTGGAAAGAATTGGTGTTTAATTAACCTTATCAACTCAATCAACCTAACCCTATTGCCTTCCCAAAATTTCAAAATTAACGTGTAGGCTATTTCCATTTTCATCGGTAACAGTTAGTGCATGTTTGCCTGCTTTGGGTGCAATTTGCATTTGGTGGAAACGTTGGGTAGTGCCAATATAAGTTTCATCTAAATACCAAAATACTTTGGCTTGAGCATATTTATGTGCTACTTCAAAAATGGCTTTTCCGGTGTTTCCATCAAGCTCAACGGGTATAAATAATCTGTTAGATTTTTTAGGATAAATTAAATCCATTACTTGCTTTGCGTTGCCATCGTTACAATCGTTTCTAAATGGTGGCAAAGTTTTATAATTAGGGTGAGATGCTTTGTAGTAATATTCTACAGCGGGCGGCAATACAAACCAACTTACATGGTTCATATTACTCACGCTTTCGCAATTGCTATTTACCCTAAATGTATTGCTTTTGTCTAAATGCACTAATTCGTGGTAAGGACAAACAGCAGTTTTGTCGTTTTTTTTATTGATGTAAATGGTGTCAACTGGCCAGCAATTTGGATTGGCTTTATAGCCACTTTGTTGGCAAACTATTGCTTTTTTCATTTCGTCAAAAGGTGGATTAAACCAAGTAGTGCGCGGTAAAATTTTAAAAATATCGAACATTATTGGTGCAGCGGCTTGTACTCCAATTAATCCTGGTTTTCCTTGTCCATCGGCATTGCCAACCCAAACAGCCACCACGTATTCAGGCGTTACACCAATACTCCAAGCATCTCTAAAACCAAAACTGGTTCCTGTTTTCCAAGCTATTTTTCGGCTACTTTCAAATTGTTGCCAAAGGGCTTCATCGCCAGGGCGCATGGCTTCGTCCATGGCTTCAAAAGTTTGATACACACTGGCCGCATTCATTTTGCCAAATGTAGGCAGTTCCATAAATGGTTTATTGCTCAAAGCCTTGTATTCAAATCGGGCATTGAACCAATTATCGTTATTGTAATGTCCGTTATTGCTTGCATAATTATTCAATAGCCTAGCCATATTTGCATAAGTGGAGGCCAATTCGTACATGTTGTTTTCACTACCACCAAGTATCAATGCTAAGCCATAATGCGATGATGGTTTGGTTAAAGTAGTAATGCCTAACATTTTTAAACGTTCGTAAAAACGTTGGTATTTATAAGCGTTCAACATGCGGATTGCAGGCACATTTAACGACCTTGAAAGTGCTTTATTTGCTGGCACAGCACCACTGTAACCTAAATCAAAATTTTGAGGCGAATAACCTGCTACCTGAGTTGGAATATCGTTAATTAATGTATTGGGCAATATCATGCCATCTTCTAACATGGCTTCGTACAAAAATGGCTTTAAAGTACTACCCGGACTGCGTGGTGCTTGTATGATATCTACAAAATTATCGTAAGTGTTTTCGTTGGGTTTATAAATATTGCCTATGTACGATTTAATGGTCCCGCTTGGCACATGAATAATCAAAGCACAAGCATTGTTAATGCCATTGGCTGCCAAATGTTTGTTATGTAAAAACAATATTTGGTTTACCTGTTTTTGCCAATAACCGTTTATGCTAGTAGTTATGGCTTTATTGGGCAGTTTTTGTTTTTTGTTTTGCTTGGCAATAAACTGAATTAAATGTGGTGCATCTTGCGCTAATTGTAATGGTTTATCGGGTATGGGTTCTAGTTTGGCTAATTTATTTGTTTCTGCATCAATGATTTTTTCTGCTAATAATTGATCCAATAATTGATTGCGTTTACGCAATAACCAACCTCTATTTTTTGATGGATGGATAATAGAAGGTGCATTTGGTAAAATGGCTAAACTAGCCGCTTCGGCCCAAGTTAATAAATGAGCAGGTCTGTTAAAATACCGCCAACTAGCAGCCTCCAATCCAACTACATTTCCTCCAAAAGGCGCATGTGCCGCATACAAATTGATGATTTCGTTTTTCGAAAATCCACATTCAACTCTAACAGCCAACAGCATTTCATATACTTTATTCCAAATATTGCGTTTGCTTTTATTAGCCATTCGCGCCACTTGCATGGTTATGGTACTGGCACCACTGATGGTTTTTTGTTTGCTAAAATTAAGTTTAATGGCTCGCGCCAATGCTAAAAAATCTATTCCAAAATGGTAGTGAAACCTTTTGTCTTCGTAGGTTATAAGGCAAGTTTTAAATTTTTCGGGAACCGAATCAGCTTGCGGAAAACGCCATTGTCCATCAGGTGCAATTTGGGCTTGGAGTAAATTATTTTTTTCATCAAAAAGTACCAAACTGTATTTGGTCTTAAACAAAGGTTTGGGCAACATCAAATAAAAACCAACAAGCGCTAAGCCTAATAGCAGTTTATATTTGTGTTTTTTAATGAATTGCATGTATGGGCAAATATAAAGACTATTGGTTTTTTATGGTTTAACCAATTTCAGTGTGGTTGATTTATTTTGATTTTTTGTTTCGATTATTACATAATACAAGCCCGCAGGCCAATTTATTTCATTAATCAAAATTTGTCCTTCAAAGTTTTCTTTTATAATACATGAACCAAAACTATTATAAACTTTAAACGCTCCAGCTATTTTATTTTCAAATTGAATATTTAATTGGTTTGCAATAGGGTTTTGAAATTTGATTACTAAATCTGTATGAAGTTCATTAACAGAAACCGCATAACAATCTGAAATAGCTTTATTTCCATAGTATTTAATATTATCCTCTAAGAAGCATCTTAGGCTAGCTTTTTTATCAATTGGATATATCAATGAAGCTAAACTACCAATTCCTTCTATCCAAATAAATTCAGGTTCTGCCATTTCATAAAACTCAACATCTTCAAAAAAGAAAATTTTGCTGTAACTGTTATCGTTTAATTTGATTGAATCAATTTTATATAAAGTTTTATAATTGGGGTTGTTGTTTTCAAATGAAAAGTTAAAACTATCACCTTTGGTTAAATTGAAATTATATAAAATTTTTTCTTCTTGTTTCGGTTCTTTTAAATAAGTTATGTTTTTCTCTTCTCTCAATAAGTAATTAGTTTTGGAGGCAACAGTTCCTCCATTAATGCCAATATTTACCTCATTAAGTATTTTGTAGTTGGTAGAGTTTACCAATGTGTCATTTCCAAATGTATAGCCAAAAGCCCAATCAGGAATATTTTCTATCCAAACAGCGTTAGTTTTTACTATATTGCTACTAATCTGAGCGTTTGACTCGTATTTAAATATAACAAAAACTAAAATTAGAAAGATTTTATATAATAGATTTTTTTTGTTTTGCATAGCTATTAATTTCTTTGTTTGGTGAAATGCGTACAACTAGCAAATAACGTATTTTTATAATTACTTATTTATTTTTAAAAAAAACAATTAATAATTTCCCATTCATGAATAAAAACAACTAAAGAGGTCCCTATTGCTGTAAGGCTATAGTGTAATCGTAAACCAAAGATAATTTGAATTAATTGTAAGATGTTAAGCTTAAAATAGGTCGTTTTTGAATTGAAAAAAACTGTAATAAAAGTTTAGTTTTTAGATTAATTAGTAACAATTGTTTATTACTAAATATTGTTTGTTCTATAAATATTTTTAATTTTTGTGTATGAATTCAATTCAATTAATTAGTAAAATTAACGCTAGAATAGAAGATTTGGCGGCCTTAAGTCATGAAGTGCTCTCACCAAACAGTGACTTAAGTAATATTGAAAAAGAGGTACTTAAAAGAACTTGTAGCGAATTATTTGAGTTAATGCTTAAGTTAAAAACATCCAATGATTTAAGTGAAGAGCAAATAGCAATTAAAGAAAACATTAGTCAAGAGATACGTAAAGAGGAGTTTAATATTAAATCAATTATTGCGGATGATTCTGAGAATAATCTAACAATTAATTCGCTTGCTCAAGTTTCGAATGAAAAGGTTATTGTGGAGCAAGAAAGTGAACCTATATTGACACAAGAAGAACCACCAGTATTCCATGCAGCCGAAAGTATTGAGGAAGAGGTAATGGAAGAATCTACTGAATTAGTTGATGTTATGGTGGAAGATACGTTAATTGATTCTAGTATAGATTTGTCAGAACCAATTGTAACAACTGAGGATAATAAACCAATCGAATTTTTGTTTGATTTTCCTGAAAATAACACCATAGATGCAGTAAAAGAGGCTGAACCTATTGAAATAAAAGAATCAGTGGAAGTTATTACCGAGGAGTATGAAGTTGTGGCTGCACCTGAACCGGTTGAAGAAATATTTGTACCTATTACTTATGAAGAGCCACAACCAGAAATTAAACCTGCGGTTGAAGTTAAACCAATAGTTATAGAGGAAGTTAAATCAAAACCAGCACCTTTTTTTAGCATTGGAAAAACCGTTATGCCTCAATCTGAACCGCAAAGTTTAAATGAAAAAATAGCTCAAAAATTGGATGAATTCCAGTTTTCAGAAAAAATAATAGAACCCAAAATTGATAGTTTAAAAACGGCTATTTCCCTTAACAAAAAAATAGCTTTTGTAAACGAACTATTTAAAGAAAACGTGGTTGAATATGCTAAATCAATAGATAAAATTAATAGTGCTATTGATTTGGATGCTGCTTTAGCAATCTGGAACGAGTTAAAAATAGTGCATAATTGGAGTAGTGACAATTTATTAGTAAAAGATTTGGAGAAACTAATTTATAGAAGATTCAGTTAAAGCTTCAGGATTTTCATGGATTGAAATAATATAAAAAGGGCTGTTTTTGAATAAAGAACAGCCCTTTTTAGTGTTATATTTTTACACTTTTATTTTATCAAGTTTATTTTATTCAATTAGTAATTTAAGATTCAAAACTCTTTTGTTATTGGCCAAAATATTACCAAAATACAAGCCACTAGCTAAATAATTGTAATTGGTTAAATTAAGCTTATACCTATTTTCATTTTCAATATTGATTAATTCAAATTCATATGATTTTCCTATAAAATCTACTAGTTCAATTGTATATGCCATTGCTGTTTTATTATCATTTTTTATCTCAAAAATTATATTGTTTAGTTCCTGGCCTTTTATGGGATTTGGGAATGTGTTTAGCTCTAACTCCTCTTTTTTTGTTTTTATTACCTTATTGGCATTTGAAATGATTGGCTCATAGCATCCAAAGGTAGGATTCAATACAGTGCCATTCGTTGAAATTACTTTTCTTGAATTATTATTTAAGTCAAAATAAATTTTGTCGTTTAATGGTTGTGTCAATAATGGAGCTGAATTACATATAACACAATTTGGATTTAAATTGTAATTATCTGTATTGATGTCAATAAAATCAATTGTTTGTAAATCGGTGCTAACTTTGTTATTGGCTAGGCTAAAATTAGTTTGTTGCGGGTTGGCAATAAAAATTGGATTAGGCAAAGGTGCTGTATTTGTATTTAAACTTTCTGGGTTTGCATCTCTAACAGCTAAATTGTTGTAACATTTTGCTATCGTATTATTGGTAAAGTTTTGGATAAATGATATGGCTCTTCCCGAATCATTTTTATCCATAATAATAGTATTGTGCATAGCTTCAAATAACGTTTGGCTGTAAGTAATACCTAATCTTTCTAAAACTTGTGGAGTGCATGATTTATCTGACAAATAAACGGCATTAATAGCCCACCATGTAGCTTCTTTGCAATCTAAATTTGGACGAATAATTAAATTGTTAAAAAAACGATTTCTGATTCCAAAGCACTGAATTGCACTTCCATTTCCAGTATTAATAGTATTGTTATATACATCACCCATACTTGGTGAACCAATTATTATTCCATACATTTGGTTGTATGCTTTGCTTTGTCCCCAGTTTTTTATGGTATTATTATTAATAACGTATTTTTTTGCACTTGCTACTTGTATTCCATCCCAACCCGTATTCTCTACTTTATTATTATAAACTTGAATGTTTTGGGCTAAATGTGGCAAAAAACGCCAACTATTATTTTTAAAAGTAATTATTCCGTTATTTGGTAAACTCTCTGCAAATGATTGATTGATGGTAATGGCTAATCCATCTCCAACATCGTATGAGGTAGAGCCAATATAAAATCCTTCACTTCCTACATCATGAATATAATTGTTATAAAAAATACCTGTTCCTAACGTTGCTAAATTCACATATTGTCTAAAATAGGCAGTGTCTGTAACAATTTTTGAGTTATTATATGGTTCAGGAGATTTAAACTGAACTCCTTGTGCGCCTGTATTTGAAATTTCTACATGCGAAAGTTCTACGTTTTTGGTTCCTCGGTCAAAAATAACTCCCATCCCAGCTGCACTGTAAATACCATATACTTTAAGGCGGTAACTTTGTCCATTTTCTAAACCTGTAAGTTTTATGTTTTCGCAAAATTTAAATGTTATTCCAAAACTACTTTGGATACTGGCTTGTGTAATTTGAATAGTTTTACCATTCTTATTTTTTATAACTATTGGAAATAAACTATTACCTGTTAAACCTTGAAAAGTTAATGGTGTTCGGGTGTAAATACCATTAGTTAAATTAGTGGCGTCAATTTGTAGCGTATCACCAGGTGCTATATTCAAATATAAGTAATTATAAACTTGTAAGCTATTTCCGGGTGCTATTTGAACTGTTTGTTGATTATAACTTTGATAAAAGCTAGTTGCTTGAACCACCACTTCTATTGTACTTGGTATAGTTATACTTACATATGATTTACTTTCAAAACTTCCAAAACTTGGATTGGGAATAGTTGAATTTGTTTTGTTATCAAATGTGCGTGATAAACTGTTTAAATCTTTTGTTATCAATGTATTTGACGCACCAAGTGGTTGGGCATTTCTGCATGCTTGGCAATTGGGTACCAATTCATAATTATCAGCCGCTACATCCACAAAGCCTACTGCTTGTAGGTCAGTACTTGAAAAATTATTGGTGTTACTAAAATTTGTTTGAATTGGATTGGCGCTAAAAATTGGATTGGCTAATACACGATTTTGTTCGTTTATTATATCTGGATTACGATCTTGAACACCTAAATTATTGTAGCATTTAGCAATAGTTTGGTTTAGAAAATTCTGAACAAAAAATATTGCTCTACCGGAATCATTTTTATTTAAAATTATGGTATTGTGTGCAGCTTCAAATAAAGTTTGCGTGTAGTTTATTCCAATTAAAGTTAATGTATTATTAGTACATGCTTTATCGTTGAAATAAATAGCATTGATATTCCACCAATTAGGTTCTTTACTATCTAAATTGGGGCGAACAATTACATTATTGAAAAATCTATTTTTTACACCAAAACATTGAATTGCAGCACCACTTCCATTAATAATTTTGTTATTGTATGTTTCACCTATACTTGGTGTTCCAATAAAAATGCCTGCATTTTGACCATATATTTTTTTGGTAGCCCAATTTTGAATTTTATTATTATAAACTCGGTAAAATTTAGCCATCGAAACCTGTATTCCATCATATCCAGTTGTATCTGTTGTGTTGTTATAAATAAAAATACTGTCAGCAAAGTGTGGCGTAAATTGCCAATTTCCATTAATACTTTTTAAAACATTATTGGTTGGTAAACTTGCTGCAAAAGCTGAATTGATGTTAACTATAATTGGGTTTCCTATATCAAAAATTGTGGAGCCTATAAAAAAACCTTCATTTCCTACATTATGAATGTAATTGTCGTGAAAACTGCCCTTGCCAAGTGTATTTGCAGTGGCATAAGTTCTAAAATAAGCGGTATCAGTAACTACTTTTGAGCCATTATAAGGCTCGCACGATTTAAATAAAATAGCTTGTGCACCAATATTACTTATTTCTACATGTTCAACCTCTACATTTTTGGTACCTCTATCGAACGAAATTCCTGCACTGCCAGTGCTAACAAAATTAGCAATACTTAACATGTAACTATTTCCGTTCTCTAGTCCTGAAATTTTTATGTTTGAGCAAAAATGAAAGTTTAAACCATAACTGCTACTTGCGCTTAATTGGCTTATTTGTATTTTTTTATTCGTTTTGTTTTTAATAATAATTGGCAAATTAACAGAACCAACCAAACCTTTAAATTGAATAGGATTTCTTACAAAAAATCCACTTGAAGTATTAGTTGCGTCTAACAATAAAGTATCGCCAGCACCAATATTTACATATAAAGTATTATAAACTTGTAAGCTATTTCCTGATGGAATAGTAACAGTTTGTCCATTATAACTTTGGAAATAACTAGTAGCCTGAATAACCACATCAGTGCTTGGCGAAACGTTTATTGATTTGGCATTTGTTATGCAAATGGTGCTTAAAATTATGCAAATGGTAAGTAATGTTTTCGTCATGTTATTTTGTTCATTGGTAAACCAAATGTCGCACTTAACATGTTATAAACAAAATTTTTACCTAAAATATTTATAAAATAGTTAATCTATTTTACAAAATAGTTGAAAATGAATAACATCTCTCTTCCAATTTCATTTACTTTTTCTAAATATTTTTCTTTTTCTAAATTGGTATCATCAAAATCTTTTGGGTCGAGATATGGCAAAGAGATTCTTTTAAAAGCACCAGCTACAATTGGGCAGCCTTTATCGGCCGAATTACAAACCAATAAAGCTATAAAGTTTTGTTGAGGATTGTAACTTTCGTTATATACTTTTGAATATAAAACATCCATGGTGTCATCATTATCAGCTAATTTGATATGGTATTTAGGATTTAAAGTTTCATCTAAAACTTTTATTTCAAATCCAAAATCATGGAGTGCATTCACCATTCTAATATTAAATGCAGTGGCTTCTGTTCCTCCTGAAAAAGTATGTATGTTTTCAATACCATAATACAAAGCTGCCACCTTTATCCACAATTGCCCTAATTGGCTTCTGCGTGAATTATGAGTACAAATAACAGTTAAATCGGCTCTGCCAAATAATACCAAACTCTCTTTTATAATTAAAGCTATGTTTTTTAATTCTTGCTTTCGTCTTTCCGAAATTAAATCAAACTCCAGTTCAAGTTTTGAAATGGATTGTTGTAAATTATTAAATAAGTTCATTTTTATATAATTTTTGTTTTAAGAAATAAGCAAATTTTACCAATAAAATCAATGCAGGAACTTCTACCAATGGGCCAATAACTCCTGCAAATGCTTGTCCGCTGTTAATGCCAAAAACACCAATAGATACAGCTATGGCCAATTCAAAATTATTGCCAGAGGCAGTAAACGATATAGCTGCATTTTCTGCATAATTAGCCCCTGCTAACTTGGCCACAAAAAAAGTAAGTGTAAACATTACTGCAAAGAATATTACCAAAGGAATTGATATGCGTATTACATCAAATGGAATAGAAACTATCATTTGACCTTTAAGGCTAAACATAATAACTATAGTAAATAATAACGCTATTAAAGTTATGGGTGAAATGGAAGGAATAAATTTTTGGTTAAACCATTGCTCTCCTTTGGTCTTAATGATAAAAAATTTACTAATTAAAGCTAAGGTAAATGGAATACCCAAATAAACCCCAACAGTTTTGGCTATTTCAGCAATAGTAATATTTATGCTTAATGACTTTATGCCGAATAATGGTAGCATAATTTCTAAATAAAAATATGCGTATAAACTAAAAAACAGTACTTGCAAAATACTATTTATTCCTACTAATCCAGCCACGTACTCTCTATTGCCTCCAGCCAACTCATTCCAAACTATAACCATAGCAATACATGGTGCAAGCCCAATAATTATTAAGCCTGTCATATAATCAGGATAATTTTTTAAGAAAAAAGTAGCTAATAAAAACATCAAAAAAGGACCAATAATCCATGTAATAAAAAAGGAAACAAAGAGCAGTTTTTTATTGGCAAATAAGGATGGAATTTTTTCGAATTTTACTTTGGTAAGCGGAGGATACATCATTAAAATCAATCCAACAGCTAGCGGAATATTCGTAGTTCCGTTTGAAAATGAATTGATAAAATTAGCAGAATTAGGAATAAAATAACCAATAGACACTCCAACTGCCATGGCTAAAAATATCCATAAAGTTAAGTATTGGTCTAAAAATCCTAAGCGTTTTTGTTTGCCTATTGATGTGTTTTTATTCATTGTTTTTGAAGAGATTTTATGATTCGTCATGAAGCGCATACCTTTTTTAAACAACTTTGTTATTTAAATTTGGTTGCCACGGAAAGGGGATTCCTTCTGAATGACGACAAAGTTGACTTGTTTTATAAGTTATCTAGCAACAACCTCCACCTGGAGTGCAGCAACTTTCGGTTTTGGTTATTTCTTTTAAATTTACCTTCAATTTTTCATTTGGTATTCCACATTTATCTTGCGCTAAACAATTGGTTTGTTTATTTACTAATAAAAAATTGGTCCCATTAAAATCAATATTGAATTTGCCAATGGTTTCAGTTTGGTATTCCACTTCTACTTCATAATCACCAATGTTTAATACCTTTTCCGATAATTCAATAATATTTAACAATTTTTGAGGAGCTAATCTATGGTCAAAATCATTGGCCTCCCATAACTGAAAATTGACCACTTTTTCTATACGAACACTTCCACCACAATCAATAAAATGTTTGGTTATTTCGCCCACTTCGGTTACATGAAAATGAGCTGGAACATGAGTGCCATTAGGCAATACAAAACTTACCTCTGATACTGAATTTAATTTTTCCTTTACTTCTGATAGTTTCATTTTATTATTTTTT
>CANHVU010000031.1 GCA_947464275.1 Bacteroidota bacterium | reverse complement strand
AGAATGGAAAGCTTGCTTTAATTGCAGTGGCAAACAAACTTTTAAAACAAGCCTTTGTAATTGGCAATAGTCAAATGATATATAAAGAATTTTAAAAAATAATTTGGAATTTGACACAGTTCATGCTGCCTGAATTTATAGTAGAAGTATTGGTTAAATTAATGGTTTGATTAGAGTTATTGACACAAAAAGTATTTGGAGCTATAAAACCAGCAATTGGTTTAGGATACACTGTTAAATATTTAGCATTAGAAGTATCGGAACAACCTGCATTACTCACAATAACTCTATAAGTAAATGAGGAATCTGCTATTAAACTATCTTTGGTTTCATTTACTATTACAATATTATTTTTTAACCATTTAAAACTTAAACCAGCAGTATTTGGAGATACTTTTAAAATTGAAACCAATCCTTGACAAAACGAATCTCTGCTATTTGTTATAACTGGAGTGCTAAAACCTGCAACAAATTTAATATCGAAAGGAAAACCTTTGATGGTAGTATCTGAGCTAGCTATAATTCTTATTTTATAGTTGCTATTTCCAAATAAATTAGCTGGAATACTGATAGGAATAAAACCAATAGAATCCATAGAAGCTTTGGTTCCAATAGTGGTGGCACTGTTAAACGAACCAGCCGAATCGGATAATTGAACCATAAATACATTTGAATTAACTAAAAGTATTCTACTTGATTTGTAATAAACATTGGTGGTATTTATTCTGTTATTACAAAATGTTTGTTTGTTACTACTGTCAATCAAAATTGTTTTTGCAATATCTACTTTAATTTTTATTCCGCGTGTGGTTGTTGCTTTTAACGGACAAAAACGATCGCTGCCAGTAACTGTAAATAAGTAAGGTTCGTTCCTTGCCGCATTTATTGGTGGCGTCCAACAAAACCTAAAGCTATCTGCTTTGGGTCCATTCATCCTTCTATTAGCTAAAATATAATTTCTAGTAAAAGTAGCATTGGCCATAACAGGTATTGTTATTCCAGGATTATTCCATTTTAAGTCGGTAGTGTCGGCAATTATAGAAGGTACGGCTGTTAAATCTTGCTGGTCTTCTGTTGTAATATCTAAACATAATTGTTGACCTTCGGCAATACTATATTGTTGGCCCAATTGAAGAACATTGTTTTTATAAATTTTTATTAAAGGGATTCTATTGCTGGTGCACAATCGTGTTTGAAATTCAACATCTCTTCGGGTAACACCAATAATGGTTGAAACTCCACCAATTTTTCTCCATTGGGTAACTTCAATTACTAGAGGAGCAACAAAAATCCCCATTGGTCTAAATAATATATCACCCGTTATTGGGTCTATTCTTAAACCTGCGGGAGGAGGCCCCCCACCAGGAGCACCAAAATAAGGAAATGGATAACTTGGAGAATAAGGAGGATTATAAGTTACAAGTGTTGCAAATGAGTTATATATAGAACTAAAGGAATAACTTAACGAATCTCCATCTGGGTCTGATGCACCTAAATTGTAAACATAATCAACTCCTGCACAAACTAACACGTTGGGATTATTGGTGAAAGTAGGAGCGGAATTACAAGTGGATTGACATCTATTTATTTGAGCATAAGTATATAGACTTGAAGATTCAACATGGGTTAAAGCACTTCCTCTGCAACAAAAGTATGCGCCCAACTCAACACTACAACAAGCTGTTGGAATGCTGCTTAAGTTTACATTTCCTTCAAAAGTATAAACTTCAAAGCCTGGGCTAAATGTGCCGGCAGTTCGGGTATTGCAATTGGTGCAAATGGTTTTAATACTATCGCATGTATTTACTATATCATAACCATTTGCAGTTCCAACAGCATTTAATACAAAACTTCCATAATTTATTCCTAAAAAACCAGTGGTTAAACCTCTAATACTGGTAGTAAGTAAGGCGTTATTAGTGTTGCAACCTGCTACCGTTCCATTGGGTGAAGGAATTGAACAACCGGAACACAACTGTGCTTCAGAGCAGTCTCTATAAACTTTTATGGTTACTTTATAAACCTGCGCTGTATCGGTACATTGATAAGAAATTTCTAAACCTCTTATGTGGTTTGCTTTGCTTTGAAAACATAAAAAACTTAATAAAATAGAGGCTAGTGAGTAGAAATATCTTTTCATAAGTGCATTTATAATGTGCAAAATTTGCCCAATAAAAACACCTTATTTATCAAAAAAAACTTAAATAATATTGGGTCTTAAAATTAATAATTGCGGCAAATTGTTTATTGTATTTATTGTTTCAAACCGATGCCATCGCTTTAAGCGATGGCATCGGTTTAAGTTATTTTACCAAAGTGTTTTTGTCTTACTAACTACCGTTACCCAAGTTCCTTTTTTGCGGGCATTGATATTACCATTGTACATGGCTTCGCAATTAACAGGTGGTAAGTAAAATTTACCTAAATAACTGGCATTTAATACAAAGTAATAAGTTAAAGTTTGTTGGTTATTGATGTTAAAGTAAGTGTAAACCCTATCGTCTTTTATATCTTGGTATTGGCTTGCGCTTGAAGCAAACATGGGGTTTTCGCCAAACAAACGTGCATTGTGAATTTGCCAACCACTAGGGAAAATAGTACTTAATGCCATTTGCTCATAATTACCCATATTGCTTCTGTTGCTTACTTTTACCTCGCATACAAAATCAGTTCCTTGGTCCATAACAGTTGGGTTAATTACATTTCCTTTTAAATCTTTGTATTGCACCTGCATTTGTAAGTTGTTTTCGGCATCGGTTACTTGGTCGGTAATTGGCTGGCCTTTGTTTATAATGCGCACAAACAAGCTCTTAGATAAGTTGTTTTTTACACTGATATTTACTGCATTGCGACCTGTAAAGTTTACAGTACTTTGGTAAATAAACGATTTACTATTTACATTTTGTTTTACTCCATTAATGTTTATATCGTAGTTTAGCGATTTGCCAGCTGTGGTGCTATTGCTGTAATCCGACATGGCTAATAAACAATAAGCGGTGGTTTGTGTGCTTAACCATTCGTTGCTGCTTAAGTTGCGGCTAATTTGAATGGCTTTTTGTAATGCCAATGTTTGTTTATTCAATAAATTTAAAGTTTGTAAAATAATGGCATCATCGCGTTCATCGCTACCATAGCTAAAATTCATTTCGCTGTAGTTGGTAACATTTATTGGCAAGTTTTTAATCAATTGCTCAGCTACCTCTTTTTGACCCACTAAAGCATACGATGCCGCTAAACTCCATTTACTTATATTATTCAAATTTTTCGATTCCTTTAACCTATTCATGGCACCAATTTCGGCTGCACCACAAAGCGCTAAAGTGTATAATCGGTATGATTGAACAATGTCGTTGCTTTGCGCTGTTTGGCTATAGTTTTGTGCCAAACGTTTTTGAAATTGCTTCCAATTACCCAATAAACTATTAGGAACAGCATAACCATTTTTTTGTGCTTCTACTAAAAAATGACCTGCATAATTGGTTCCCCATTCATCGCTCACGCCTTGTCCTTGCCAATATGCAAAACCACCATCGCTGGTTTGGAATAATTTGATACGATCAATACCGCGTTTAATATTGGCTTCAATATTTTTAGCTTTAATGGTATTTAATTCAATCAATTTGTTTAAAACCAATTGAGGGAAAACAGATGAAGTAGTTTGTTCAATACAACCATGCGGGTATTGAATTAAATAATCTAAACGCTTGCTTAAATTAATAGGAGGGATGCTTGAAACTTCTACTGTGGCGTTACTTATATTGCTTGCGCCAATGGGTGAAATGCTAGCTGAATAGTTTCCGTTTGCTTCAGTTATTCCTTCTTTAACATCGGTTATTACTGGATTTGGATTTCTGATGTCAATTTCAATTTCTTCACTGATACTTTGTGTGCCATTGCTAGCTTTTAAAGTAATTCTGCCAATACCAGTTACCGATTTCATGCTTAACTCAAAATCAACCATTTCTTCTCCTGGTTTTTTAAAGTAAACTGTTTTGGTGCTAGCACCTTGCACGCTCAATAAATTATTTACCTGCACACTTACTTGCGCATTTTTTATTTTGCTTTCCATGGCAAATAAACTTACTGGAAGTTTTACTGTTTCATTAATTCCTAACACGCGCGGTAATGAAGCTAACATCATTAATGGTTTTCTTACAGGAACGGCTTTTTCAGTGCTTCCATAAGCTCCATCTTGGCCAGCAATTACCATAATTCTAACCGAGCCATAATAAGTTGGTAATACAAATGATAGGTTTTCTTTTTTACCTTTTGGTAAATAAAATGGTCCAATAAACTTAACAATTGGTTTAAAACGATTGGCTTTATTGTCTTTGCGTTTTTTGTTTATTCCTTCGTCACCACCTATGGTTAAAACTTTATCCATTTGTAAGCTAAATGCATTCATTATAAAGTCGTACAAATCGTTGGTTTGCACACCAAGCGCTTCTCTTGCATAAAAATCATCGTGCGGATTTGGTGTTTTAAAGCGAGTTAAATCTAACAAACCTTCATCCACAATAGTTACAGTGTAAGTCATGGCACGTCCATTGGCTTCACTTATTTCAATGTTCTGTTTTTCGTCAGGACGTAAAACTTCAGGAGCTTTTATAACAGGTTTTAAAACTGTTTCTGCATCGCTTACATTTATAGGTTTTATTCCATATAAACGTATTGGTAAATCGTTATTAACTTGCGCATGTGGCTGCAATAAACTTACATGGACAAAGGCATTTGGAAGCATTTGTTTGGTAGCAGTAAATTTAAATTCAGTTTCGCCTTTGGTTAAATTACTCCAATAAGTTTTAACTACTTCCGTTCCATTTTCAATACTAATTAATGCTCTTCCATTGGCACTACTTGGTATTTTTAAAACTACTTCATCGCCTACTTTATAATCGTTTTTATTGGTACTAAACGATAGCATGGTGGCTTCTTGCGAATTGCCTCTGTTGCTTCTGTTGTAAGTATTTGGCCAATCTAAATAAAAGGTTTGTGTGCTGCTGTGGTTGGTTTTTAAATTGGTAGCTATAACCATATAACGGCCCCAATCTGGATAATTTACAGTTACATTATAACTTCCTCTTCCGTTGCTAATGCTAATGTTTTCATCTTTAATTAAACTATTGTATTGGCTATTGGCAAAGTCACTTAAATCTTCATCCGATCTATCCCACCACCAACGGTATTCAATTTTGTAAACTTTGATGTTTACATTGCTTGAGCCATAAACAATACTTCCATTTTTATTTAAACAAGCTAAATCAATTTTTAAAGGACTGTTGGTTTCGTAATAATCGTAAGGATTAGCTAAATCGGGTAATTTTAAACCAATATATTCATTATAAGGATGGTAATTTTCGTTGAATCTATCAGTGCTAAATCCTCCGCCTGGTTCAAATACTTTGGTTAAAAAGTTAACGTTTAACATACCTGGCGCATTTTCGCCTGCTTGCATACTTCCACCAATTTTAGCTACACCATCAGCATTTAATTGACCATCAAAAATACGTTCAGTTTCTGCATTTAATTTTTTGGTTTCATCAATAAAATTATAGTTTTCAAATCCTTTAAATTTAAAATCGCTTACGCTAAAAGTGGCATCTACCGTGGCATTAAAGTTACTTGCTATAGCTCCATGAAGCCAAGTAGAACTTAAGGTTCCGTTTAATTCATTTCCTTTTGTAAGTAATTTATCGTTAAATGATAAGTTGATTTTTAACCGATTGGGAACAACAGTTTCTATTCTTACATTTTTTTCAAAAACTACATTGCCAATTTTAACTTTAGCTAACCAATTTCCTGTAGGTGCATTGTCATCGGTAGTAGTGGTGAAATTATAAAAGCCATTGATATTTTTACTGTTAATAATTCTGCGATGTATTTGTCCTTGAGGATTGTATAATTCAAATGCAACCGGCACATCAACAGGTAAAGTTTTACCTTTATCATCTAAAATAAAGTTAAAGTACAAACTATCTCCTGGGCGCCACACACCTCGTTCTCCATATAAAAATCCTTTGATACCACGCATTAAAGGTTTACCTCCAATATCATATCGGCTTAGGTTTAAAGCTGTACTTTCATCTAAACGTAAATATGCTTTTTGATTATTATATGCAGCAATCAATAAAAATGGTTTTTGATTTACTTTTACTGTAGCCCAACCTTGTCCATCGGTTGTAGCTTCAGCTATTTCTATTTGCTGGAAATTTAAAATAGATAATTTTACACCAGTTAATGGATTGGTAGTTTTAATATCGTTAGCGGAAATAAACAACATGCCATTGCTTCCTCGTTTGGCTATTAAACCAATATTGCTCGATAATAAATTACGGCTTACCCAACGTTGGCGGTTATAGTAACTATTATGGCAAGGGTTATCTCTTTCATCCCAATCGTAATCCTCAGGCCAATAATATTCATCATACTCGCCATTACTTTGTGTTTCACTTTCGTCCCACACAGCAGTAGTTTCTAAGTTTTCGTCTTCAGGAGTAGTGTTGCTGTAATTTACATTGGTATCTTTTGCGCAGCTATATAAACTGTATTCTTTTTTAAAACTTATTTCAACATTATAAATTGCGCCAGGCTCAGTTTTCATTACTTGTGCCAAGTCTATTGCAAAACGGTTGGTTCTGTTTAAATCCGTTAATTTATTTTTGCCTAAAAGCACTTTACGTTTGATAATTGGAACTCCAACTCTACGCAATTCATTTACGCCATCAAGTGTATTTACTTGTAAAAATTGAGGAATATTTTGCTCGAAAATTTTAACAATGGTAACATCAATTGCGCTTAAGTTAATGGCTTCAAACGGCAATAAAAATTTATTACCATCAGGCATTATTACACCTTTTCCTATTAAGTTTACTGAAGGTAATTCGTTATTAAACGTTACCGAATAAGAACTAGCAATAGGTAATTTATTGCCTAATGTATTTAGTATTCCTGCATTTACATAAATGTTTTTAGTGCCAATAAACTTGCTATCTGAATATATTTTTACTTGATTTCCAAAAACGGTGAAACGCAAATCTTCATTATCGGTAATGGTAATTAATCCTGTTAAATCTTGGTTTGGTTCAATTGGGTCAGAAAAAAACAAACTAATAAATTGTTCATCACCATTTTCTGCCTCGGCCGAAAGTGCTTTAAAATCGCCAATTGCAGGAATTTGCATTTTTATAGAACCTTTGTTATCAGCATCAATTACTTTTCCATCATAACTAATGCTAATATCGTAAGCAGCATTTAATCTTTCAATACTATCTACCGTAAATTCATGTGTAACTCCATCGGAATTATGCAACCATTTTACATGATAAGCATTGCCACCTTTGCCCACTGTTATAATTTGTTCTAATATTTTTTCTTCTTCAAAATCGGCTGTAAAAACCATTCCTTTTAAGCTAATATATTTGTAATTGTTAGCATCTAATGCTACTAGGTGCGTGCTTTTTACTTCAAACGATTGTTTAACCGTTTCGCTATAAAATTCAAATACCGATAAATCGGCAGGTAAATCTTTTATGATTTCATTTAAATAAAACTTTATTTCATATTCTGTTTCGCGCTTCAATAACTCCTTTGGTTTGTATTCAATGGTAAAAGCATCTAACATTTCAACAGTGCCTTCTACCGATGGACTTATATCGAATAGTTTTTTAGGGTTTAATAAAATACTACTGTCGGTTATGGCCTTGGTAAGTTTAACCACAAAAGCATCGTTACGTTTAATAATACTTGGGCTAAAAGCAGAAATGTAAGCACCAAAAGCTGGATTGGTGTTTTTACGTTTGGTTAAAGGTTCGGCTTTTACAAGCCAAATAATTCCTACAAAAAGGGCTACAAATGCGGCAATGGCAATTTTAGGCGACTTTGAAATAAAGGTTTTCATTTGTTCAGGGGTAATAATGGTGTAAATTAATAACTTAATTACCTGATTTACTATAGTGTTGATTTATTGTTTGAATGATTTTTTTAGTTTAATTTACATTTGACCTAAAATATTTAAAATTTGAAATTTCATTACTTAAAACATTTTATAAAACACTATTTTACAGCTACTTTAATAGATGTGTTGCATTCGCCTTTTATTTTTAGTTTATACCAAACTTGTATTAAGCAACAAAAAGACCTCACAGCATTCAATGAAATTGAAAATATTAGAAAACAACTACTTAAAAACACTAATATAATTACTTACACCGATTTAGGTGCTGGAAGTAATTTACTTTCTAATAATATTGAAAAATCAATTGGTAGTATTGCTAAAACGCATTTAAAGCCTGCAAGAATTGCCCAAATTATACATAGAATAGTTTTAAATTATAAGTATAAGAATATTATTGAACTAGGTACTTCTTTAGGGGTTACAAGCAGTTATATTGCATCAGCTTTAAAACAAAATTTTGAACACAATGAGGTTAATTTTACTACTATCGAAGGTTCTTCAGCCATTAAGCAAATTGCCAATAAGCAGTTTACTAGTTTAAAATTAAGTGATTACATTAACTCGATTGAAGGTAACTTTAACGAACAACTCGAACCTGTTTTAAATTCTTATAAAAATGTGGATGTTTTTTTTGTAGATGGCAATCATACTTACGAAGCTACCATAAAATACTTTGAAAAAGCATTACCTTATGCTCATAACGATTCGGTTTTTATTTTTGATGATATTTATTGGAGCTCAGGAATGACAAAGGCTTGGGAGGAAATTAAACAACACTCAAAAGTTCAACAAACGGTAGATTTGTTTTTTATTGGATTGGTATATTTTAGAACTGAACAAATTAGACAACATTTTAAATTACGTGTTATTTAATTAGCTTAAAACTGTTTTGTAGATTTTTATTTTTGTAAAAAAATAATTTATGAAAAAAATCCTCCTCCTTTTAACAGTTTTTACTTCATTTAATGCTATTGCACAAACTGCCGATTCTTCTAAAGTTCAAGTAGCTCCTAAAATTAAATGGACGCATAGTGCACAAACAGGTTTAAATATTACCCAATCTTCTTTTTCTGATAATTGGAAGGGTGGGGGTATTAGTTCCATTTCTTATGGTGGTTTTTTAAATATATTAAGCAAATACCAAGGTCCTAAATGGAGTATTAACAGCGACTTACAACTTCAATTAGGTTTCTTAAACAATGGCAAACAAACAACCAAAAACGCAGATAGAATTTTTTATGATTTGAAAGCGGGTAGAAAAATTGCAAAACATTGGGATTTGTTTGTTTCAACCAATTTTCAAACACAATTTCAAGAAGGATATTTGTATGGTAAAAAAAGCGATGGTGGTGATTCATTGGTTTCGTTATTTATGGCTCCTGCATACTTAACTTCATCGTTAGGGGTGGAGTACAAACCAGTTCCTTATTTTTGGGGACGATTGGGTATTGGAACTTTGCGTCAAACATTTGTATTAAACGATAACCTTTCTGCCATTAAAGCTTATGGTTTGGAAAACGCAGGAGACAAAATTAGAAATCAAGCCGTATTACAAGCTATTATCAATTTTGATAGAGACGTAATGAAAAATGTTAATTTGAAATTCCGTTCAGCTACCAACTGGGATTATATCAAATTTGATAAAGTAGGTGCCATTGTACAGCGTTTTGATATTAACTTTACCATGAAAGTTAATAAATACATCAATACGAATTTACAAGCTGTGGTGCTTTACGATTACGATCAAGATAAAGATTGGCAACGTTCGCAAATCCTTTCTTTGGGTATTTTATATAGCTGGCAGAGATAATTTTAAATACTAATTTATTAAGTTATAAAACAAAAAAACACGAGCCGAAACTCGTGTTTTTTTATGGTTTTAAATTTCGTCTTCGGCTCGACTACCCATGTTAAACATGCTGCTCATTAAGTCCTTAAACTCAAAGCCACTGTTTAGTTGATGTTTGCTTAATTGGCTATATTCCGAAAGGCCATGAAGTACAAACTCCATCATCAATAATTCATCGGCCTTACTGCTTTTACCTAAAGTGGTTTTAACTATTTCTTTTAAACCTTTTACTTTTAGCAATTCACTTTCGTATAATTTGTTGGAAGCAGTTGATAAAATGCTAATCATATCACCATCGTTAAACCAATTAATAATCTCCGCATAAGGATTGGGTTTCTTTGATTTTTTTACTTTTTCAGGGTTGGCAAATTGTTCGCTAAATAAAGTACGAATGGCCTTTCCAATTAAATTTTGGGCTACGTTATTAGCTCCTTCTAATTCTCCTTCATATACCAACTCTACTTTACCAGTAATACTTGGCAACACAGCAAATAAATCTGCTATACGTAAATGGGTATTTTTTTCACCATTCAATAACATTCTACGTTCAGCAGCACTGTATAGATTTTCCATTGCACTAATGGTTAACCTAGCCGATACACCACTTTTTTGATCAACCAATTCGCTTTGACGCGCTTCCATGGCTATTTGTTCAATCAAATTATTCAATAACTCGTTTGATGTAATAGCTGCTCTTTGTTCAGGCTTAATGGCTGCTTCTTGTTGGGTAATGGTTTTAGATATTTCTAAAGTTTTTGGATAATGGGTTAATATTTGGCTATCAATCCTGTCTTTTAAAGGTGTAACAATACTACCGCGGTTGGTGTAATCTTCGGGATTGGCAGTAAACACAAATTGTACATCCAAAGGTAAACGCAATTTAAAACCACGTATTTGCATATCGCCTTCTTGCAAAATATTGAATAACGAAACTTGAATACGAGCTTGTAAATCGGGCAATTCGTTAATAACAAAAATACAACGATGACTACGAGGAATCAATCCAAAATGGATTACACGTTCATCGTTATAATGCAACTTTAAAGTAGCTGCTTTTATTGGGTCCACATCGCCAATTAAATCGGCTACACTTACATCTGGCGTTGCTAACTTTTCTGTATACCTGTCGTTGCGATGCATCCAAGTAATGGGTGTTTTATCGCCTTTTTCTGCAATTAAATCAATGGCATAGCGACTCAACGGTTCTAATGGGTCATCATTTATTTCTGAGCCTGCTACTACTGGAATGTATTCATCTAATAGATTTAACATAAGGCGAGCAATGCGTGTTTTGGCTTGTCCGCGAAGGCCTAAAAGTATAATATTGTGTTGCGATAAAATCGCAGTTTGTAATTGTGGTAATACGGTTTCATCATAACCTTGAATGCCTTCAAAAGGGTTTTTACCTCCTTTTAAAAATGCAATTAAGTTATCTCGCATTTCTTGTTTTACACTTTTGGGTTTGTATCCGCTTGCTTTTAATTCTGCTATATTTTTCATTTTTATTTTTTGCTTCTAGCTACTTTATTTTTTTTGCTATGGTTCTAAATTCCCTAAATTAGTTTTTGATAAATTTAAACTGATAGTTTTTTTGATTTAAAGTAAATGTAGTAAAGTAAACTCCTTGTTTTAAATGGGATAAATTGTTTAGTTGTAAATTATTTCCATTTATAAATACTTCATTTGCATAAACCGTTTCGCCTAAAATATTGCTTATTTTCAAAGTGGTATTTTCCTTGAAATCACCTGATAAATCAATGTTTAATTCGTTGTTTACTGGGTTTGGGAAAAAGTTTATTTGTTCATTATTATTTAAAGTTGCTATTGCTGTTGTTTTTTCTTGGTATATTCTTACGTAATCAATATCCATGGCACCTTGGGTAAAATTAGCAGCTATGTTTGGTTGGATGGCAATGTTTAAAATTAAGTATTGCGCTGCATTAAATGGCCAAGTTGAGTTGTTAAATACCGAAGGTTTATAGGTATAATGTATTATTCCATCAACAGCAAAATCCATTTTATCAGGACCCCATTCCAATGAATAAACATGAAATGCTGTAGAAGCAGTCGAAATCACTCTACCACCTTTGTTTACTGTATTTCCAAAACTAGAAGGGGTGTGCATGGCGCTTTGAACAAAATTTTGGTTATCGCCCCAATGTTCCATAATATCTATTTCGCCACAAGCGGGCCAATTTTCGGTTCCAAATCCTTTATTTTCCCAATATGCACCAGGTTCATTTATATTTTTTCCAAGCATCCAAACGGCAGGCCATGTTCCTACACCTGTAGGTAATTTTGCCTTTACTTCTACTCTTCCATAGGTAAATGCAAATTTTGAATTTAACCTAGCAGAGGTATATAATTTGGTTTTACCTTGGTCGGTAAAATTTTCTTTTTTAGCCACAATCTTTAAGTTTCCATCTTCAACAAATGAGTTTGATAATTGACTGGTGTAATGTTGGATTTCTCCGTTATACCAACTATCGCCATTGGGTAATTTTGTTTGCCTGAACCATTTACTCGAATCAAGGTCTCCATTATTATTAAACTCATCAAACCAAACCAAAGTATTGTATTTACTAGGATTAATAGAATCGTTGGAATAAAAATAAAAATCATCAAGGTATGCAATAACTTTGTTGGTATTGTTTTCACCATTTACTTGCAGTAATACGCGGTTAAAATCCTGTCTTTTGGTTGGAGGCAATGAATTTGGATTTAAATTAATATAGGTATCTTTAGCAAAATTAAAGCTTACTACTTGCCAACTATCCAATACTAGTGGTTTAATAATTTCGCACTGAGTTGACCAAGGTTCAGGTAAGTTTCCATCTTGTAATTTTAACGAAATTTGGTTATTACTACTTCCGGTTATTGAACTTGATGGAACATAAATTAACAAAGTGAATGTACTAGAATTCATTAAGTTTAAATTTTTGGTAGCATCAAATCTAACATTGGCATATTGTCCACCGTTATCTTTGTATTCCAACACTTTATTGCTGTTGTTCAAACTATCCTTATATGGATTATTGAAGTTTGTGTTTAAACCACAGTTATCGCCAAACCAAGTGGTAATGTTTCCGCTTCCTTCAAAATTGTCTTGAATAGTTTGTGCATTTGTTTTGAAAACAAAAACTCCTAAAAGGAGGAATAAAATGAAAGAATTTCTTTTGTACATCTTTGATTAATTTAAAAATAAAATAATAATTAACTATTTAACCACTTTCCTGCGGCCACGTTCAAAGTCTTCGAACACAAAATCGCCTAAGCCATTTAATCCGCTGTAGTATGCTTTGCCATTGTTAACTTGAGTAAATTCGCGCACAAATTGTTGCAAATAAGGGTCGCTGGCTATCATGAAAGTAGTAATTGGAATATTAACTCTTCTTGCTTGTGCTGCCATGGTCAGGGTTTTATTGATTACTTTTCTGTCTAATCCAAAACTATTTTGATAATAGCCATTACCTTCTTTTAAACAAGTTGGTTTGCCATCAGTAATCATAAATATTTGTTTATTGGCATTTTTACGTCTGCGCAAAATATCCATTGCTAACTCTAAACCTGCGTAAGTATTGGTATGAAATGGTCCAACTTGTAAATATGGTAAATCCTTGATTTCAATTGGCCATGCATCGTTTCCAAAAACTATAATATCTAAAGTATCTTTTGGGTATTTAGTTTTAATCAATTCTGCCAAAGCCATGGCTACTTTTTTAGCAGGAGTTATGCGATCTTCACCATACAATATCATACTATGGCTTATGTCAATCATTAATACTGTAGAGGTTTGCGTTTTAAAATCGCGTTCTCTAATTTCTAAATCATCTTCAGTTAAACTAAATGTTTCAATGCCATGATTTACTTGTGCATTATGCAAACTAGCTGTTATGTCAATTTGGTCAATTGAATCGCCAAAGTTAAACTTACGGGTATCGCTATTGGCTTCATCACCTTGGCCTGTAAATTTGGTTTTATGGTTTCCTCGTCCACCCTTTTTTAGTTTACCAAAAACTTCTTCCAAACTCTTTTTCCTGATAGTTTGGTTGGTTTTACTAGTTGGGTCAAGTGTTCCTTCTGATGGATTTTCTTTTACATAGCCTTTATCCTTAAGGTCTTGAATAAAATTACCCATTCCATATTCGTTATTGGTAAAATGATGTTCTCTGTCTACCTCGTTCATCCATTCAAGGGTTTCAGCCACATCGCCATTGGTATATTGCATCATTTGTAAAAACAAATTGAGCAATTGGTCGAATAAGGAACCTTGGTTTTGGTTTGGAATATATTTTGAAAATAAATGACCTTTCATATTATTGATAACAATGTTATTTGATTTTGTTGTGTGAACTTAACAATTTTTTTTAGGTAAAAAAATATTTCTTGTTTTAAATAATTTATTCCTTTAAAAAATACAAAAAATGATTTTTCAAAAAGGTATAGTTTTAATGAAATTTTCTTCGTTGATAACTTTTATGGAAGTTCAATAAAATCAATTGGTTTATTTTATCTTTTTCAACAATATGTTTTACTTGTGAATGTTAGTGTAAATTGGCAAACTATTTAAGGTAAAATGCAGTTTTCTCACTTACACGTTCATACCCAATTTTCGTTGCTCGATGGAGCAGCTGAAATTGGTAATTTATATAAAAAAGCAGCTAAAGATAATATGCCTGCTATTGCCATCACAGACCATGGTAATATGTTCGGTGCGTTTCAATTTGTGGCTGAAGCTTACAAGCATAAAAACGATGATGGTTCATTAAAGGTTAAACCAATTGTTGGTTGTGAGTTTTATGTGGTGCCTGATAGAAGCAAAAAAATATTTACCAAAGAAGATAAAGACAAACGAAATCATCAATTGCTTTTAGCCAAAAATGCTGAAGGATATAAGAACTTAATAAAGCTTTGTTCGCTTGGCTACATGGAGGGAATGTATGGTAAATATCCACGAATTGATAAAGAACTTATTTTAAAACACCACATAGGATTAATTGCTACTACTTGTTGTTTGGGCGCTATGGTACCACAAACTATATTAAAAAAAGGGGAGGCTGAAGGCGAAAAAGAATTTAAGTGGTGGCTCGATTTATTTGGCGAAGATTACTACATAGAAATGCAGCGCCACGATATCAAAGAGCAAAACGAGGTTAACGAAGTGTTGATGAAGTTTGCGGCTAAGTACAATGTAAAAGTTATTGCCTCCAATGATTCTCATTATGTTGATCAACAAGATGCCAATGCACACGATATTTTGCTTTGTATCAATACAGGTTCCTTGCAAAGCACACCTACTTTAAAAGATTTTTCTGATGATGATGTAAGTATAAAAGGTAGAAGATTTGCATTTGCAAACGATCAATTTTACTTTAAAACAACTGAGGAAATGAGCACGCTTTTTAGCGATATTCCTCAAGCCATTGATAATACAAACGAAATTGTTGGTAAAATAGAAACACTCGATTTAAAGCGCGATGTGTTATTGCCTAACTTCGAAATTCCAACTCAGTTTCAAACCCAAGATCAGTATTTACGACATTTAACTTACGAAGGGGCCCGCCAGCGCTACTCAGAGTTAACGCCAGCCATTGAAGAACGTATCAATTTTGAATTACATACCATCGAAACCATGGGTTTTGTGGGGTATTTTTTAATTGTAATGGATTTTATAAAAGCTGGTAGAGATTTAGGCGTTTTTATTGGTCCTGGTCGTGGTTCCGCTGCTGGCAGTGTGGTGGCTTTTTGTATTGGAATTACTAATATTGATCCAATAAAATATGAATTACTTTTTGAACGTTTTTTAAATCCAGATAGAAAGTCGTTACCCGATATTGATACCGATTTTGATGATGTTGGTCGTCAAAAAGTAATTGATTATGTAATTCAAAAATACGGACGAAACCAAGTAGCGCAGATTGTAACTTATGGTACAATGGCAGCCAAATCAAGTATTAAGGATGTTTCGCGCGTGTTAGATTTGCCTTTAGCCGATGCTAATGCTTTGGCTAAATTGGTTCCTTCAAAACCTGGAATTAACCTTGGAAGGCTTTTAAAAGCACCTTTAGAGGGTGAAAAAAGTTTAAAAGAAAAAGAAGGTTTAGAGGGTGATGATTTAGAAAATGTAAAGAAACTGAGGTTGCTTTACGATGGTAATGATTTACAATCGAGAGTGCTCAAAGAAGCTGAAAAGTTAGAAGGTTCGGTTCGCGGAACCGGTGTACATGCTGCGGGTTTAATTATTGCGCCTTGCGATTTAACTGATTTAATTCCGGTAGCTGTAGCCAAAGATTCTGATTTATTGGTAACTCAATTTGAAGGAAAAGTAATTGAAGATGCTGGTGTAATTAAAATGGATTTTTTAGGTTTAAAGAATTTAACCATTTTAAAAAATGCACTGCGATTTATAAAAGAAAATCATGGAGCAGAAATTTTATTGGATGAAATTCCTTTAGATGATCAAAAAACATACGAAACTATTTTCCAAAAAGGCGATACCAATGGCGTGTTTCAGTTTGAAAGTGCTGGAATGCAAAAGCATTTAAAGGATTTAAAACCCGATAAGTTTGACGATTTGGTGGCTATGAACGCTTTGTACCGTCCGGGTCCAATTGCTTATATTCCAACTTACATTGCTAGGAAACATGGAACCGAAAAAATTGAATTTGATTTACCTGAAATGCAGGAATATTTGGAGCCAACTTACGGGGTAACTGTGTTTCAAGAGCAGGTAATGTTGCTTTCGCAAAAAATTGGTAATTTTACCAAAGGCGATGCGGATACTTTGCGTAAAGCCATGGGTAAAAAAGACCGTAAAACCCTTGATAAAATGAAGGGTAAGTTTTTAGATGGAGCTACTGCAAATGGCCATCCGGCTGAAGTCCTAGAGAAAATTTGGAAAGATTGGGAAGCATTTGCCCAATATGCGTTTAATAAATCCCATTCGGTTTGTTATGCTTATGTGGCCTTTCATACTGCGTATTTAAAAACACATTATCCTGAAGAATTTATGGCTGCTACGCTTGATAATGCTTCGGGCGATATTGACCAAATATCGTTTTTTATGGAAGAGTGTAAGCGCATGAATTTGAATATTTTTGGTCCAGATGTAAATAAATCGGAAGTTACTTTTTCAGTTAATAAAGAAGGTGAATTACGTTTTGGATTGGGAGCAATAAAAGGAGTAGGTGAGGCTGCTGTTGAAGAAATTATTGCTGAGCGCAAAAAAAATGGTCCTTTTAAAAGTATTTTTGATTTAACAAAACGTGTAAACTTACGAGCCGTAAATAAGAAAACGCTCGAAGGTTTGGCTTACGGAGGTGCTTTTGATTGTTTTGAAGGAACCCATAGAGCACAGTATTTTTCGTTGGTTGATGAATCAAATATTATTGAAAAATCTATTCGTTTTGGAAATGCAGCACAAGCTAACGAAAGTAATAATCAACAGAGTTTATTTGGAGGTGGTATATCGGTGAGTTTACCAGAACCAACTATTCCTGCTGCCGAAACTTGGAGTTTGATGGAACAACTTAAAAAAGAAAAAGAGGTAATTGGTATCTATTTGTCAGGCCATCCACTTGATCCATTTAAGATAGAAATAGACAAATTGTCTTCTCATCCATTAAGCGAGTTAAAAGATTTAAAGCCACTAAAAGGAATAGCCGAAATAAAAATTATTGGTGTGGTAGCATCCGTAAATCATAGAATTAGCAAAATGGGTAAACCATTTGGTAGTTTTGTTTTTGAAGATTTAACTGGAACTTTTGAAATGCCATTATTTGGGGAGAATTATTTGAATTATAAAAAGTTTTTAGAACCAGGTTATTACTTATTTATAAAAGGTAGGGTTGATAATAGATGGGGCAAGGAAGATGATTTTGAATTTAAGATAAACTCAATAGAAATGCTACCTGAAATAAGGGAGAAGTATTTTAAAACTGTTAACTTAGAAATAGAATTAGAAGAATTAAATGACAATTTAGTTTCTATAATTTATGAAAAAATTAAAAACAATTCTGGATCAGCTTTGCTTAATTTTATAATAACCAATAAGAAAGAACAGTTAGCTATTAGTATGAGGTCGAGCAAATACAAGGTTTCCATAACCAATGAAATGCTCCAAACTTTTGACGAACTAGGCTTAACTTATAAATTAAACTAAAAAAATAATAACACCTTGATTTATAAAATGAACTGACAAATTGTTTGCATTTTATAAATTGGGTTTTAAATTGCACAATCAAAATATATCAATAATTAAAAATAAAATTATGGCAATAGAAATAAATGACGCAAACTTTGAAGAGTTAGTTTTAAAATCTTCAGTTCCAGTATTAGTAGATTTTTGGGCAGAATGGTGTGGTCCTTGCCGCATGGTGGGTCCAGTAGTAGATGAATTACATAAAGAATACGAAGGAAAAGCATTAGTTGGTAAAGTTAATGTAGACTTTAACCCTAAAATTGCTACCGATTATGGTATTATGAGTATTCCTGCTTTGTTATACTTTAAAGATGGTAAATTAGTAGACAAACAAGTAGGAGCGGTTCCAAAACATATTTTGGCCGGCAAATTAGATGCTCAACTTGCATAACATTTAAAAAATATAAATTATTAAATCCTTTCAAAATTATTGAAGGGATTTTTTATTTTTACACACTTTGGAAAATAAGATAACAGAATATAATTTACTTCAAACTGGTAACCTTGAGTTGCTTGCAAAGCAAGTAGTAGAAGGTTTTATAACAGGTTTGCATAAAAGTCCTTTTCATGGCTTTAGTGTGGAGTTTGCTGAGCATAGGCAATACAATAAAGGCGAAAGCATTAAACACATTGATTGGAAATTATTTGGTAAAACTGAAAAACTTTATACCAAACGATATGAAGAAGAAACCAATTTAAGGTGTTATTTGGTTATTGATGATTCTTCGTCCATGTATTTTCCAAACGAAGGGATTACTAAAATTCAATTTGCTGCTTATGCCTCGGCTTGTATTACTTATATGCTTAAAAAGCAACGCGATGCAGTTGGGTTAAATGTAATAGATAATGAGGTTTCATTCCAATCGCAAGCTAAATCAGGTTCGGTTCATATTAAAATGATTTTTAATGAGTTGAACAAACTTGTTGAAGCCAAAAATAAAAATGTTGGAAGTAATTTAGCAGCAGGTTTGCATCATATTGCTGAAACTATTCATAAACGTTCATTGGTTATCATTTTTACTGATATGTTTAGCAATGATAATTTGGAAAAAATATTTGAATCTATTCAACATTTAAAATACAATAAACATGAAGTAATTATTTTTCATGTGGCCGATAAAAAATTAGAGATGGATTTTGATTTTGCTAAGCGTCCATATATTTTTATTGATAGTGAAACCAATGAACAATTAAAACTGCATTCAAATTTGGTAGCCGATGATTATAAAAAATTGGTTGTCGATTTTAAAGAAGAAATAAAACTTAAATGTGCCCAATTAAAAGTTGATTTTGTAGAAGCTTGTATTGAAAATAACCTTGATCAAATACTATTAAAATTTTTACAAAAGAGAGAGAAAATGAAATAATACGACAAAATATTTTTTTTTACATAAAAATGTCGTATTGTTGCGTGTGGGAAAAACGTATAAATCAACAAGAGTAAATAAAACATATGCTAGCACAGAACCAGTTTCTATGCTTGTGGAAGAAGCATTGGCAGGAGGTTATACTACACAAAACTCAATGCAATCTATTTTAAATTTAGCATCTAATTTTCAAAATGAAATGGATTTGGTTACACTTACAAGAAATGGTATTTTAAAACAAGCTGTTACCAATATGGCTGCTAAATTTGGCATAACTCAAGAAAAAATTTGTGAGTTGTTACATATGAGCGCTCGTAATTTTCAGCGTATTAAAGATAACGCTCCTTTAGATATTTATACATCGGAGCAAACCATAGAAATGGCTAATGTTTATAGCAAAGCACATAAAATATTTATAGATGAAGAGGCCGTTAAGCAATGGTTTCAAACACCAAATTATGCTTTAGGTAATCAAAAACCTTTAGATTTATTGGATACCAGTTTTGGTGTAAAAATGGTTTCAGATGTATTAGGTAGAATTGAACACGGTGTATTTTCATAATGCAATTATTTAGATTTGGGCTTGAAACTTATATAAATGATATAAGTGGATATGGAGCAAAATTATATGGAGGAAGATGGAATAATGTAGGCAATGCAATGCTTTATACTGCTTGTTCTCCATCGTTATGTATGCTTGAGTTTATTTGTAATGCAAGTGGAATAGCAAAAACTGTTCAGACTAGTTTATTAACTTTAAAAATTGATAGTAAAGTTAAACTTGAACAATTAACAGTAAATGAAATGCCTGAAAATTGGCAAGATGTTCCTGCTCCAGATATTTTAAAGAGAATTGGTGATAATTGGCTTAAAGGTAATACTTCAGTTGGTATTAAAGTTCCTTCAGCTGTAATGCCAATAGAATTTAATGTGTTAATTAATCCTTTACATAGAGATTTTTCAAAACTAACGATTGAGAATATAGTTAAAATGGATATTGATAAACGAATAATCAAATAAAATATGATTGCATTTTCGAATTGTAAAATAAATTTAGGACTTCATATTATTAATAAACGCGAAGATGGTTTTCATAATTTAGAAACTGTGTTTTATCCAATTCCTTTGGCTGATTCGATAGAGTTAATTGAAAATGATAGGAATTTATTTAATTCAGTTTCGTTTAAATCTTTTGGTTTAAGTATAGATGGTAGTTTAGAAAATAATTTAATTGTTAAGGCGTATCGTTTATTGGCCAGTGATTTTAACTTAAAAGCAGTTGATTTTTATTTATTAAAAAATATACCAATGGGAGCTGGTTTGGGCGGAGGTAGTAGCAATGCTGCTTTTGCTTTAAAATTATTGAATAATTGTTTAAAGCTTAATTTATCTAATAAGCTGCTTGAAAATTATGCTGCTATTTTGGGTAGTGATTGTGCTTTTTTTATTGAAAATAAACCAAGTTATGCCACAGGAAGAGGCGAGGTTTTAGAGACAATAAACATTGATTTGAATGGTTATTTTTTTGTATTAGTTAAACCTAATATTCATGTAAGTACGGCTGAGGCTTTTGCCAATGTTTATAAAAGAGGCGAAGGTTCAATATCTTTAAAAGAATTAATAAAAAACCCAATTGAAAATTGGAATGGATTAATTGAAAACGATTTTGAAAAATCGGTTTTTAAACATCATCCAAGTATTGGTTTAATAAAAGAAAAGCTTTACGATAATGGAGCTATTTATGCAAGTATGAGCGGAAGTGGCGCGAGTGTATTTGGATTATTTAAAAACGAAATAGATTTAAAAGGCCAATTTGAAAACGACTTTTATTTTAGCTGTAAACTTTAGCTAATATTATCACTTTCTATTACGCCATCTCTTAGTCTAACTATACGTTTAGCTCTTTTGGCAATATCTTCTTCGTGAGTTACTATAATTACTGTATTTCCCTTTTGGTGTATTTCTTCCAACAAGTCCATAATTTCGTGACTAGTTTTGGTATCTAAATTTCCTGTTGGTTCATCGGCTAAAATAATAGCAGGAGAGTTTACTAAAGCCCTTGCAATGGCAACTCTTTGTCGTTGCCCACCACTTAATTCGTTTGGTTTATGTTCTACTCGCTCGCCTAAACCAACGCTTTCTAATGCTTGTTTAGCCTTTGCTAATCTTTCAACTTTCCCAATTCCAGCATATACCAATGGTAATGCAACATTTTCTAACGAACTATTGCGAGCTAATAAGTTAAAAGTTTGAAAAATAAATCCAATTTCTTTGTTTCTTATTTCTGCTAATTCATTGTCTGTCATGTGGCTCACATCAGTGCCGTTAAGTTTATAACTTCCGCGGCTTGGCGTATCTAAACAGCCCAAAATATTCATTAAGGTTGATTTTCCTGAGCCAGATGGCCCCATTAAAGCCACATATTCGCCTCTGGCTATTTTTAAATCTACACTTACCAAAGCATTAACTACTACTTCACCAATTTTATAGGTTTTTCCTATTCCATTTATATCAATTACTAAATTAGCCATGCTTTTTTATTTTGGTTTTGATGCAATAAAATAAATTATTACTTATAGTTATTCCTTTTTATGATAGAAGGGAAAACAAGGTGTTATTTATCTAAAAACTTTGGAACTCTAAAGTAATCCGAATCTTTATCAGGTGCGTTTAATAACGCTTCTTGATGGGTGATTTCGTGCTTAGGTTCATCGTTACGTAATACATTTTCGTGGCTATTCATAAATATCAATGGCTCTACATTATCGGTATTTACCTCGTTCATTTTTTCGAAAAACGATATAATTTGGGTCATATCTTTTTGCAAAGCTACTTTTTCTGTTTCGGTAAAATCAAGTTTAGCCAAATCAGCTAATTTATCAATGATTTCGTTATTAATTTCCATAATTGTATTCGGCTAATTTATTGTTTATTATATTATAAACTTGGTTTTTTAATTCATCCACATTTTCCAACGTCATGCCTTTGGTTGAAATTGGTTTGTGAATTATTTGGTATCCGTGTCCTGGTTTTCCTTCAAAAACTCCTTGATCTGGTAAAATATTATTGTTTCCAACAATGGTAACAGGAAGTATATCTATTTGTTTTTCAATGGCTAATCTAAAAGGGCCATCTTTAAATTTTATCAATTTAGGCACTTGGTTTGAAATGGTTCCTTCAGGAAAAATTACCAAACTCCTTCCACTTTCAAAAAATTTGGTGGCTTTTATATAAGCTTCAGCTGCTTTTCGAGGATTTTTTCTATCCACAGCTATATCAATGGTTCTGAACCAAATACCAAAAACTGGAATTTCTTCTAATTCTTTTTTAGCCATAAAACTAAAATCCAATTGGTTTAATTTTACAGTTAAAGTCACAATATCTAATTGCGAGGTATGATTAGGGCAAATAATATAAGGTTTAGTGGTGTCAAATGGTTCTTCAACTATTTGAGTTATTTTAACAAAACCTGTAGTTAAAAGTATTCGGCCCCAAAACCTACGAATTTTATGTCCTAAAGGATAGCGTTTAGGGTTGCTTAAAGCATATCTAATAAATGGATATAACACAGTAAATGAAAATACTGTCCACAAACCAAACCAAACCGCATAAGTTGTTTTAAAAGGATTTTTCGAAAATTTCATAGGAACAAATTTAGTTATTGATTCCAAGTTGACGGACTTTTACGCCAATCGTTAAGTAAAGCTAATTGCTCAGGCAAAACTATTCCTTTATCAATAGCAATTTGAATTAATGTTTGGTAATTGCTTAACGAAACATATTTGCAATTAACATTATTAAAAGCATTTTGTGCCTCATCAAAACCATAAGTAAAAATGCTAGCCATTCCTAGTACTTGGCAACCATAAGTTTTAAGCGTTTCTACAACTTGTAAGCTACTTTTACCCGTACTTACTAAATCTTCAATAACTACCACTTTGGTATTTGGCGCAATATCGCCTTCAATTTGTTTGCCCATTCCATGTTTTTTAGCTTCAGAACGAACATAACCAAATGGTAAACTTAACTCGTCTGCAGCTAATGCTCCTGGAGCTATTCCTGCAGTTGCTACACCTATAATAGCCTCTACATCTGAAAATTGCTCTTTAATAATTTGACCTAATGCTTTTTTTATAAAATTACGTGCTTCAGGATACGAAAGTGAAACTCTATTATCGCAATAAATTGGGCTTTTCCAACCACTGGCCCAAGTAAATGGTTCGTTTGGTTTTAATTTAATTGCGTTAATTTGTAACAAGTATTCCGCTACTTTTGCGGCAGTATTTTCACTTAAATTCATATTGGGCAAATGTATAAAATTTTTATAAACGATAAACCATTCATTATAGCAAATTCGGCTTTTACTGATAATTCTTTTCCTTGTTTTGATTTTGATGAAAAATTATTTGAAACTAAAATAGCTGAAGTGTTTGCAAATCAGTTTACTGGAGTTGTTTTTAAATGTAAAGATGAAGAATTAGTGTTTAACAAATTTGCCAAATATTTTAAAATAATTGAAGCAGCCGGAGGGTTGGTATTTAACAGTAAAAACCAATTGCTTTTAATTGAGCGATTAGGTGTTTGGGATTTACCTAAAGGAAAAATTGAAGTAGGGGAAATACCTGAAATAGCAGCAGTTAGAGAAGTGGAGGAGGAGTGCGCTGTAACTGGATTAACTATTGAAAACTTGGTTTGCAAAAGTTATCACACTTATTTTTTTAAAGAAAAACACATTTTAAAACGTACTTATTGGTATAAAATGAACACTAATTTTAGCCAAAACTTAGTACCTCAAACAGAGGAAGATATAACAAAAGTAGAATGGCAAAATTTTACTAAAAACGATATTGAAACTTTAAATACTTACGAAAGTATAAAGGATGTTTTGAGAAAGTGTTTTGAATAAAATTAAAATAATTCCATTTCAAATTGCTTTGCAATTTCTTTTTTCAGAATTTCGCTTACCTCATTGAAATCAACTTCGTAGCCAACTTCACGTGCTATACTTGTTACATCTTTGTCATCAATTCCACAGGGAACAATATTTTTAAAATAGCCTAAATCTGTGTTTACATTCAATGCTATTCCATGCATGGTTATCCAACGGCTGCAACGTACACCCATGGCACAAATTTTTCTAGCAGAGGGTTTATCAGCATCTATCCAAACACCTGTGTAACCTTCGTAGCGGCCACCATTAATTCCATATTGAGCAATTGTATTTATTACTGCTTCTTCTAAATAACGCAAGTATTTATGTATATCAGTAAAAAATTGTTCTAAATCAATGATGGGGTAAGCCACCAATTGTCCTGGGCCATGGTAAGTTATATCACCACCTCTATTTATTTTATAAAATGTAGCCTCGGCTTGTTTTAAACCAATTTCATCTAATAATAAATTATCAAGAGAACCACTTTTACCTAAAGTATAAACATGAGGATGTTGGCAAAAAATCAATTCATTACTGATAATAGTTTTTTCATTTTCGGGTACATCTCGCTCAGTTAACTTAATATCAACTTTTTGTTTAAGTAAAACTTCTTGCTTATCCCAAGCCTCTTGGTAATCAATTAGACTCCAATCTATAAAGTTTGTTTTTACCATTTTTTTTGCCTATTGCTCCTAGTTTCTAGCAATTGGCTTCTAGCTTTTGTTGTTATGTATATGTTAACTTGTTTACTTAGATTATTAAAACGTGCTGTAATTTTTCTCCGCTTTAAGCAGAGGTCAGCCGCCAGTTGTCCCAATAATTAATCAAGTTTCAAAACGGCCATAAATGCTGATTGTGGAATTTCAACACTACCAACTTGGCGCATGCGTTTTTTACCTTCTTTTTGTTTTTCTAATAATTTACGTTTACGCGAAATATCACCACCATAACATTTTGCAGTTACATCTTTACGCAATGCTTTAATAGTTTCACGGGCAATAACTTTAGCACCAATACTAGCTTGTACCGGAATTTCAAACTGATGGCGAGGAATCAATTCTTTTAATTTTTCACAAATCTTTTTACCCCAATCGTAAGCTCTATCTCTATGAATAATAGCTGAAAGCGCATCAACATTGTCTTTAGCTAATAAAATATCTAATTTTACTAAATCACTTTGCACGTAACCAATTGGATGGTAATCGAACGAAGCATAACCTTTTGAAATGGTTTTTAACTTATCAAAAAAGTCGAAAACAACTTCTGCTAAAGGCATATCAAATTTCATTTCAACCCTATCCATAGTTAAGTAAACTTGGCTTTTTAACATGCCTCGTTTTCCTAAACATAAACCCATAATTGGCCCTACAAACTCTGCACTACTAATAATGGTTGCGGCAATAAATGGCTCTTCAACATATTCAATATGATTTGGATCGGGTAAATCACTTGGATTGTTAACTACAATTAAATCACCTTTTTTAGTGTAAGCATGGTAACTTACGTTAGGAACTGTAGTAATTACGGTCATTTTAAATTCACGCTCCAAACGTTCTTGAATAATTTCCATGTGCAGCATTCCTAGGAAACCACAACGGAAACCAAAACCTAATGCAGCTGAACTTTCTGGTTCAAACGTAAGTGAAGCATCATTTAATTGAAGTTTGTACATACTTTCGCGTAACTCTTCAAAATCTTCCGTATCAACTGGATAAATACCAGCAAAAACCATTGGCTTTACATCTTCAAAACCATGAATAATTTCGGCAGTAGGATTTAAAACGGTTGTTAAAGTATCACCCACTTTTACTTCGCGGGCTTCTTTAATTCCTGAAATTATGTATCCAACATCACCAGCTTTTACTTCGCTTCTTGGTTCCATATCTAAACCAAGAATACCAACTTCATCAGCAAAATATTCTTTTCCTGTGGCCATAAATTTAACTTTATCGCCTTTTTTAATTACACCATCTAAAATTCTGAAATAAGCAATAATTCCTCTAAATGAATTAAATACAGAATCAAAAATAAGCGCTTTTAAAGGTGCGTTTTCATTTCCTTTTGGTGCAGGAACTCTATTAACAACTGCTTTTAAAATATCATGTACACCTTGGCCAGTTTTTCCACTTGCTCTTAAAATATCTTCGTAATCGCAACCAATTAAATCAATAATTTGATCGCTTACCTCTTCAGGCATTGAACTTGGTAAATCTATTTTATTTAAGATAGGAATTATTTCCAATCCTTGCTCAATAGCTAAATATAAGTTTGAAATGGTTTGAGCTTGAATACCTTGACTTGAATCTACAATTAATAGAGCACCATCGCATGCTGCAATGGAACGCGATACCTCGTAGCTAAAATCTACGTGTCCAGGAGTGTCAATTAAGTTTAAAATGTATTTTTTACCATCCAATTCGTACTTCATTTGAATAGCGTGACTTTTTATGGTTATCCCTCTTTCACGCTCTAAATCCATATTGTCAAGCAATTGTGCTTGCATTTCCCTCTTACTGGTAGTTTGAGTATATTCTAAAAGTCTATCTGCTAATGTGCTCTTACCGTGATCGATATGAGCAATAATACAAAAATTGCGTATATTTTCCATTCACTGCAATATTAGTGTTTTGTGTTTGATTTTTATAGATTTTAACTTAACCAAACTTATTTTTTTACGCTGGTAAACTTTTTTTTAAAAGATTAAACAAATTACAACTTACTTATTCAATAAAAATTACCTAAAAATTGTAAACTAATTCGTTATTAAATGTGTACCAAAGTTTGGAAACAGGTACTATTGGCTCATAATCGTACATGGCTCTTAAATTTAAGTTATACCTTAGATTTTTGGTTATTTTATATCCAAACCTTCCATGAAAACCTATTCTAGGTAATGATTGATCAAAACTAGTTCTTAAAAAGTAATACAATCCACTATTGATAACTATTTGGTCACTGATAAATTGCTCGTAACTAAAATACCAATTAAGCCTTGGGTTAAACGTTTCTCTTGGATTGGTGTTAGTTGGTATATTTTCAGATTTTACACCTTCAAAATTCCATTTTTCATATTCAAACATAAAGCCAGCAGCTGTGGCTAAGGTTAATTTTTCATCTCTGTAAATTCGTTTGCGCAAATTGGCTGTAATAGCAAATTTTTGTTCCAATCCTCTTGATTCAAGCCACTGATATTGGGCATAATACTCTGGATACAAACTGCGGGAAATATCCTTTCTGAACCTAGCAAATAAATATCCGCCACTTAAAATGGTTTGGTTACCATTGGTTATTATTTGTAAATTATTGGCTACTGTTAATACATTATTGCTTTTTAAACGCATGGCAAGTTCGGCCCGAGCAGCAATTTGATTTACTGTTTCTTTTTGTGTTTGCGAACTAAAACTTCCCGAAATAGTTCCTGCATAATGTTTTTGAGTATCTACAGGAATCAATACAAAACTTTCAGTAAATAAAAACTGTGCATTTATTTTAACAAAACTAAATGATACTAAGCAAATGGTAATAATTGACCTTTTAATTTTCATAAAGAGTCACAAAATTGAAACAAGCCAATTGTTTTTAAAAATATAATTCAAAATAATTATATACTTAAGCTAAATAATTGTCTATTAAATTAATAAAAAGCCATTCTCAACATCTAGCTAAATGGTTAAACTATATTAGGTATAAAAATAAAATAACTTGTTTGTGAATTAATTAAGGTTACCTTGCGCCTTCATATTTAATAATTTAATACAATGCAAGAAGGAACAGTGAAGTTTTTTGATGAAACAAAAGGCTTCGGATTTATCACTCCATCAGAAGGACGTGAAGACATTTTCGTACATTCATCAGGTTTAATTGATAGAATTCAAGAAAATGACAAAGTACAATTTGAAACAGAAAGAGGAAAAAAAGGTATCAACGCTGTAAGAGTGCAGGTTACTAGATAATATTCTAATTTTAATTCAAAAAAAAGCAAGTAGTAAACAACTGCTTTTTTTATTACAACAATTTATTTACAATTAATTACAACAACACAATGCAAGAAGGAACAGTTAAGTTTTTTAACGAAACAAAAGGATTTGGTTTTATTTCACCAGCTAACGGTGGAGAAGATATTTTCGTACATTCATCAGGTTTGATAGACAGAATCAGAGAAAATGACAAAGTAACTTTTGAAGAAGAAAGAGGAAAAAAAGGCATGAACGCAGTACGTGTTCAAGTTGCTTAATTATAATTTTTTTAATTAAACCCCAAAAAAGCCTGTAATTTTTATTACAGGCTTTTTTTATTTAAATAGTTTATTATTTTGCCAACTTAATTTTTAAAAATAATAACACAATGCAAGAAGGAACAGTTAAGTTTTTTAACGAAACAAAAGGATTTGGATTTATTGTACCAACTAATGGCGGAGAAGACATTTTTGTACATTCATCTGGTTTAATCGACAAGATTAGAGAAAACGACAAAGTTGAATACGAAAGTGAAAGAGGCAAAAAAGGCTTAAACGCTGTAAACGTAAAAGTAGTTGGATAATATAATTTATACTATTTCAACAAAAAGGCTGATAATTTGATTATTGGCCTTTTTTGTTTTATGGATGATTTGTTTGAGTTCTATGAGGTAAATTTATTCAAGGAAAAAATTTCTTTGAATATAAAATTCTGGGTTGAAGAATTTTATTTAACAATAAAGAATTTAAATCTATGGTAGAAAAAACTGTTTTAGTCTATTATTGAGATAATTGTCTTTTATATGGCCAATATTTTATTTTTGAAAGAAGTTCAGAAGCTAAAACCAACAAAGCAATTAATAAATAAAACAGTATAAATTATGAAAATAAAAACACTTACTTATTTACTACTAATTAGTGCCTTTTTTTATGGATGTTCTAAATGTAAGGAAACAACTGGAAGGACTGAAACATTAGATTTAGATATTCAAAGGCTACTTTTTCCTTACGAAAACAATAAAAGTGTTAAATACTTACGAAACAAAAAAGATACAATAGTTTTTTATAATTATGGTTTACAAACTAATTATACTTATACTTATACTCAAGTTGATTGCCCTACAAAAATACCATTAGAACAAAAACATATGCAATTTATTGATAGCACCTACGGTAATAACTTTTATCTTAATTATTATATCAATAGCTCTTTTTTTGACAATTTTGCAATTTCAATTAACAATATAAATTATGTAAATGAAAATTCATTAGGTTTTGGATTAAGAGAGCCAATAGTATCAACAACAATATTAGGCAAGCAATATGATACAGTTACAAATATTATTAATGTTCACAATGATTCTTTAACGTATAAAATAAATCAATACGGACTGTTAAAATTTACTTCCAATGGAAATTTATTTGAGTTAATCCCTTAACATTAATAACAATAATAAAATATCTCATTATTTTTCATGTTATATCAAGCCAAAATCACAAAAAAATATACAAAATGTTGAACGGACAGGCTTTGAAACGGATTGCTATAAAACAATTTTAAAACAAGCCGAACTTTTAGCAGAATATTTTATGAATAATGAATTCAGATATTAAAACTAAACTTAGGTTAGATTAGGAAAGATAATTTAACGATTAGGAATTGTTTACCCCAAAAATAAAAAAAGGCTTGTAAACTATTAATTTACAAGCCTTTTAAATAACTTCTCGTGGTCTCGCAAGGATTCAAACCTTGAACCTTCTCATCCGTAGTGAGATGCTCTATTCAATTGAGCTACGAAACCAAAATGCGGTGCGGACGGGACTCGAACCCGCGACCCCCTGCGTGACAGGCAGGT
>CANHVU010000030.1 GCA_947464275.1 Bacteroidota bacterium | reverse complement strand
TTTTTATTTTTTTCTTCACTAAGTTTAGAACTTTTTTCCTTTTCTAAGGGGTGGCAAAGATAATTACTTTTTCTCTTTATGCAAGATTTATTTTTAATTATTTTTTCTCGTCTTCGCTAGTGTTTACTTATAATCCAACGATTCCTCTTTACCCTCTTCTTTAGAACTTTCCCTCTTTCAAGGGGGTGCAAATGTATGTACTTTTTATTCCTTTGCAACTTATTTATTTACCATCTCCCCATTATACCTTATTTTCAAGGACTTATTTTTTTATTTACTAAGGTTGGGATGTAAATTGTTATGATAACATATCTATTAAACCATGTTATACTTATGTTATCTATGTATTATATGTATACTAATTATTAGCATTATAATAAAAATAGCCCAGATAGAGGCAACTAGCTTTTGGAGTGAAGCGGAAAAACTAGTGCAGATAGCTGGATTAGCTCCAAAATAAAATTTAATTCTTGTAAGGATAATAATAGGTTTGTATGTTTTATATATAATGTAGGACATGTATACATTTTTGTTTGATGTATATATATGTGTATCTATATTTATTTTATACCTAAAATCAGTTTTTAATACTGTTACTTATAAATGCATTATTGGCTATATTATTATATTTGCAACAAAACAACACTATATATAATATACAATGGATAAATTTTCTTATATATCGAATGCTGATGTAGCGGCAATTGACAATATTTACCAGCAATACTTGGCTGATACTGAATCGGTGGATTTTGGATGGCAAAAATTCTTTGAAGGCTTTGAAATGGGCCAACAAAAATTTAATGGTAAAAGTGTGGGCACAGGCAGTGCTGAACTATCGGAAGATATATTGAAAGAAATAAATGTTTTGAACTTAATAAAAGGCTACCGCTCGCGTGGGCATTTATTTACCAAAACTAATCCTGTAAGAGAGAGAAGAAAATATGCACCTAACTTAGCCATTGAAAACTTTGGCTTAAATGCAGGTGATTTAGATAAAACTTTTAATGCAGGAGTTGAAATTGGAATTGGTGCAGCTAAGTTAAAGGATATAATAACTCATTTAGAGGCAACTTATTGCCAAAGTATAGGTGCTGAGTTTGATTATATAAGAAATCCTGAAAAATTAACCTGGTTACAAGGTAAAATGGAGGGTACTAAAAATACTCCTAAATTAGACCTTGAGGATAAAAGACATATTTTATCGAAATTGAACCAAGCAACAGTATTTGAAAATTTTATTCATACCAAGTTTGTTGGTCAAAAAAGATTTTCGTTAGAAGGTCTTGAAACATTGATACCGGCTTTAGATGAAGTTATTCAATTTGGTGCCGAAATTGGTGTAGAAGAGTTTGTATTAGGAATGGCGCATAGAGGTCGTTTAAATGTATTGGCTAATATTTTAGGCAAATCGTACGAGGATATTTTTAAAGAGTTTGAAGGCAAAAGTGCTGAAGACGAAGGTATATTTGAGGGTGATGTAAAATACCATTTAGGTTTTTCATCGCACTTAACTACTAGAAAAAACAAACAAGTAAAACTAAGTTTATCGCCAAATCCATCGCACTTAGAAACTGTTAACCCAGTAGTAAAAGGTTTAACTAGAGCAAAATTAGATAAAAACCACAGTGGAGATATTGGAAAAGTGGCACCTATATTAATACATGGAGATGCATCGGTAGCTGGCCAAGGAGTAGTTTATGAAGTACTTCAAATGGCAGGGTTAAAAGCATATTCAGTTGGAGGTTGTATTCATATAGTAACCAATAACCAAATTGGATTTACTACCAATTATATTGATGCAAGAACATCAACTTACTGTACTGACGTAGCTAAAACTACTTTATGCCCTGTATTCCATGTAAATGCAGATGATGTAGAAGCGGTGGTTTACACTGTTAAATTAGCAATGGAATACCGTCAACAATTTAATAGTGATGTATTTATTGATTTGTTAGGTTACAGAAAATATGGACATAACGAAGGTGATGAGCCAAGATTTACGCAACCTTTATTATATAAAGCTATTGCAACGCACCAAAATCCAAGAGAAATTTACAACCAAAAATTGTTAAGCGCAGGAAGTGTAGAAGCTGATTTGGCTAAAGAAATGGATTCTGATTTTAGAAAAGAGTTACAAGCTAAGTTAGAAAGTGCAAAAGCATCTGAACCATCAAAGGCTAAGAACTTTTTAGCAGATAAATGGGAAGGATTTAGATCGGCTAAACGCGAAGATTTTGAAGTAAAAACAAATACTGCTGTTGGCAAAGAATTATTTTTAAGATTAGCAGATAAAATTACTGGAATTCCAACTGGTTTTAAAGCATTTAGCAAGATTGAAAAATTGTTCAATGATCGTAAAAACATGATAAAAAATGATAATTACGATTGGGCAATGGGTGAGTTAATGGCTTATGCTACATTAAGTAACGAAGGGCATAATGTAAGAATGACTGGCCAAGATTGTGAACGCGGTACATTTAGCCATAGACATGCTATTATTAAACAAGAAGATAGCGAATTGGCTCATAATGTGATAGATAGTTTAGGTGAAGATAAAAAAGGAAATGTTGAGTTCTATAATTCGTTATTAAGCGAGTATGCTGTATTAGGTTTTGAATACGGTTACAGTATGTTTACGCCTAATGATTTAACGATTTGGGAAGCGCAGTTTGGCGATTTTGCCAATGGCGCGCAAATAGTTATAGACCAATATTTGGCAAGCGCTGAAACCAAATGGAAAACCTATAGTGGCTTAACTTTGATGTTGCCTCATGGTTACGAAGGTCAAGGCCCAGAGCATTCATCGGCACGTTTAGAGCGTTTTTTACAATTATGTGCTAATTGGAATATGCAAGTTTGTAATATTACGAGTCCGGCTAATTATTTCCATGCTTTGCGCAGACAGTTGAAACGCGATTACAGATTACCATTGGTAGTAATGACTCCAAAAAGTTTATTACGTCACCCTGCTTGTGTTAGTAAATTAGAAGAATTTACTGATGGAACTTTCCAAGAAGTAATTGATGATGCATTTGTAACTAAAAAATCGGTTAAACGCGTATTGCTTTGCACAGGTAAAATTTACTACGAACTACTTGAATATCAACAAAAAAATGATAGAAAAGACATTGCAATAGTTAGGGTAGAACAATTGTATCCAATGCCAGAAACTCAGTTAGCAGCTATTTACGAAAAATACAAAGGAGCTGAATTCTGTTGGGTACAAGAAGAACCTAAGAATATGGGCGCTTGGTTATACTTATTACGTTGGGATAATAATATGCATTTAAAACGCATAAGCCGCGAAAGCAGTGCATCGCCAGCTACAGGATTTAGCAAAGTACATTCAAAAGAACAAGCTGCTATTATAGATCAAGCTTTTGCTATTTAATTATATTTAATCAATAACAACAACTCAAAGCCAACGTAAAACCATTTTGCGTTGGCTTTATAAATTATATTATATGAAATTATTTAAAGTATTTTTAGGCTTTTGGCTATTTGTAGGTGGTGTATTTTTAGCTTCTTTATTTTTCCCTCGCGAATTTAAGGTAGAAAGAAGCATAGTAATTGATAAACCTATTTATGAAACATTTGCTTATTTAAATAACATACAGAACATTGCCAAATTGAGCCCTTGGGATAAAAATGTAGACACTTCAATGGCTTGGTTCTTTTCTAAAAATATTTCTGGATTAAATGCTAGCTATTATTTTAGAGGTAACTTATTAGGAAAAGGCTATTTAAAAATAGTAGAGTGTATTCCAAATGAAAAATTAACTACTGCCTTAGATATAAACAATGGAGGAATGACCTCGAGCAGTACATTTTACTTTGAGCGTATTGGTGGAGATAAAACCAAATTAACTTGGAAAGATTATAAAGATGTGGGCTATAATCCATTTCATAGGTTTCAAATTCCCACCAAAACAGAACAAACGGAGTTGCAGTTTGATGAAGGTTTGATAAAAATAAGAATTGCCATTATGAGTAGCAATTAACAAGCTCCTCTCCTTCTTAAAGCTTTTAAACTAAATAGTTAAAGCAAATATTTAGGTGAATATTAGTTCAAGTTTTCTCAATAAGTTTTCTCACTAGTACATATACTCCCATTACTTAAAATTTTTAGCATTAAATTTTATAGTCAATTACATAAATTTATTATACGCAAAAAGGCGGTCTTTAAAGGACCGCCTTTTTTATAAAATGTACTTAAATGGTTTTAAATAAGTATGGACTATTTGTTTTTTAGTCTTTTAAAACCATAAGCTGCTCCTGCTATTGCCAATATTGCAATGCCACCATCTACTGGTACATCCACCGGCTCATCTCCAAATGGATCGCCTGAGGTTGTTGTACTGCCTGGTTGGGCTTGAGCGCCTATCGCAAACATCGTTAATACCAATGTTGCTGCTATTATTCTTTTTATTTTCATGGTATCTTTCTTTTTTATTTTTAAGTTTTTTTGATTGGGTTTGTGAATCTTCGTTTTAATTTAATTTTCTATTTTATTTCACAAACTTTACTGTATTGCTATAGCCTGTTGCGCTATTCGTTACTTTTACCATATAAACTCCATTGCTTAATTTTTCAATGTCTAAGCTCTTTGTTTTGCCAATCATATTTGTACTCATCACTTCTTGGCCTGATACGTTGTAAATACTTACTGTTGACTCTTTAAAGTTTACATTGCTTAATGATACATGTAACACGTCTACTGCTGGATTTGGATATACTTCCATCTTTGGGCTTAAGCCGGCTAAGGCGTCTTCTATTGATGTACTTGTATTTACAAAGATTACTTCTAATCTTCCATCTGCTGTACTTGCTGCATTTCCTTCTTCTACATTAAAGTCATAAGTGTTTTTTAATCTTAAATCTGTTAATGTATTATTGTAATTGTCTTTTAAGTAAATATTGATATTCGCATCAAAGTCTTCGATTTGATTAAAGTTCATTGTATAAACTCCTGCTTTTGATACCCATGCGCCTAATGCTACTACTTTGGTTTTCAAATTTCTTGAATTCAAGTAGTTTACCATTGTGTATTTATCTACTCCATAGTATGAGCTGATATTTACATTAGCATTCATTGCATATTTTAATACATCATCATTAGCATTGAACTCATCGCTTTTGTTTTCCATAAATCTAATTACAGTCTCATCACGCTCTGTTGAATCTTTTACTAATTGGATTCTCAATGAGTTTTGCTCGCTTGTTTTTAACAATACCGGTGGGGTTGAGCCTACTTTCACTGCCTCATCTGCTGTTAATACTGGACTTGCTCCATTAGTTTGGATAAAGAATGCTTGACCACTTCCAATATAACGGGTTACGCCATTTATTGTTGTTGTTCCATCAAATGATCCGTAGCTGTTTGTTGTTGGGTTAAATATCCAGAAAGTACCTGATACATTTGTTTTGCCCCATCCTGATGCTGCATTCCAATCAATTTGACATGGGAATGGATTTCCTACTAAGTTCCATCCATTTCCTAAACCTGCACTATACGTTACTGGCATACTTACTGGAGTACTTGGATATGTTCCATTTACCCATATTGTTGTTGCATTGGTAGTGGTTACTACAGTGGTTAACGATATTGTTCTGTCTCCTCTTACATATGTTCTGTAACCTAAGCCGTTTGTTAAGCTTGTATTACCACTTACTGGTGTCCATTTTTTGTTAATATCAGCTCCTCCTGTTGTTGAACTTTCGTTGTAACGGAATAATGATGGTGAGTTTGATGTTGATACATCGTAATCAGTTGTGTTACCGCCTGTAATTTGGATACCACGACCTGCTGTTGTACCTGCATTATCTCTCCACTGTAAAGTTGTTCCACCTACTACTGGTGATGATAAAAATCTCCACTTTCTGCCTGTTGCTGGAATATAACGTTCTACTGTGATATTACCTGTTACTGCTGCTCCTGAGGTTAATTGGTTGATACGTGCTGTACCTGTTGCACTTGACAATAACGTTAAGTTGCCGCCTGATGCCAATACCGCTGTGCCTGATTGGCTTACTGATCCTGATACTGATACACCTGCTGATAAGGTTTTTGTTCCTCCATTACCTGATGCTCCAAAACCTAAATTTGCTACACTAAATGCATTGCCACTTACGCTTTGATTCGTTGTTTGTGTTGCTGAAATACCTTCTAAATTTAATGTGCCTGTACTTGCATTTAAAGTACCACTGTTTATCATACTTGTTCCGTTTACACTTAAAGTATTAGCGCCCAAATTATGGGTTGCGCCTGATAGTAACTCGTAGTTTCTACATGTTAATGCACCTGCTCCTAAAGTACCAGTATAAACTACTGCGTCTTTTGATGAACTTGGGATTACTGCTGTATCTGCTCCATTTCTTACTGATTTTGATACCCATGAGCTTCCATTCCAATATGTTGGTGTATGGCAATTTAATTGGTTGATGATATTTACTGTATTACTTACTACACTCGCTGAATTTCCTATTCCATCTGTGTAATTCCATCCTGCTGATGGGGCTGCATTAAATTTCCATGCAAAATTTGGTGACGCTGTTGTTGAAAAGGCTACCGTATTGCTTAATTGCATTTTAAATACCAATAAGCGTGATCCTGCTGCTACTGTAGTTCCACTACCTGCTCCTAAACTTGTGATGGTTTGACGCCAGTATTCTGGTGCTGTAGTTACATAAGCTGTTACTGGACTGCTTTGTTGGCCTGCTACTAATCCACTTGATAATTTTGATGTGGTTATAGTTCCACCATTACGCCATGCTGAATTTGTTAAAAATGCTATCGTACCTCCACGTAATTCAAATGATGAACCACCCTTATTGTATAAATATACATCTACTGTATAAGTGGTTGAACTTGTCAATGTTCCATTTTCTAATCTCCACTCAAAAGTGGGTAACTGTGCATATAATGACAACCCTAGTGTCAACATAAATGCCATTATTATTGTTATTTTTTTCATTTCTGTTTTTTTTATTTGTTGTTATCTGTTTACAAATTAATAGAAAAGAAAGGCAATTTTATTGCCTTTCTTTTTTTCTATTATGGATGGAATGAGAATATTGAATTACTACTATTCAAATCTAACATTGGATAATCTCCGAAATCTACTGAGCTATCACCATTTAAATCTGTTGCAAAATATCCAACATCACTATTACTACTTCCTAAATCTAAATCTGGGTAATCTCCAAAATCCACTGAGCCATCTTGGTTGATATCTCCACCGTATATTAAAAATACGCCTGATCCATCATCTAACATATTGTCTCCAAATGCTTGGCTTACTCCACTACTAAAGTCATAGCTTGTTGTGCTACCAATCAATATACTATCGCTACTCCATGTCTCGATTGAGTTACGGTGTCTGATTACTACATAGTATTTATTGCCTACTGCACTTCCTGGGAAGGTAATGCTTGCTTGACCTGTTGTACTTAATGTATCGCTTACACTATATGCTAAGCTGTAATCTGGATTACGTAATTCTACTGTAATTGTATCGGCTACCGTTGGTGAGCTTACGCCATCTGCATTGAATGGTGATGAAATCATTACTCCGCCTCCTAAGTATAATCCTTGTAAAAAGGCTGTTACGTTTAAGGTACAAGTAGAAGATGAAGTTGTAACTGAATCTACCACAGAATTAATTGAAGTGCCAGAAGCATTAACAGAACGTAATCTGTAGAAATATTTAGTAGATAAAGATAAGCCTGTTATTACTTCGCTAGTACCGCTTACAGATGCAGCATTGTAACCACTTACAAATGTACTAAAGTTACTCACAGTAGAAACATCTAATAAGTATGAAGCAGCACCATTTGCACCAGTCCAATTTGCAGTAAATCCAGAAGTTGAAACTGCTGTAGCATTCAACGCAGTTGGAGCATCTGATTTTAACAAAATAGATGTATTTACATTTGATGAATTTGAACAAGTACCAACTGCACTTACTCTAGCATAATAAGTATTACCTGCCGGTAAGCCAGCTATTGATGCACTTGCACCTAAAACTGATAAACCATTGTAACCAGAAACAAAACTAGTGAAACCAGCATTGTCAGAAACATCAACTAAGTAGCCTAAAGCACCTGGTGAAGTATTCCAAGTTAAATCAAACGAGCTATTTGTACCATTGCTAGCAGTAAAGCTAGTTGGTGCAGCAGGAGCAGTAGTAATACTTACACGAGCTGTATCAGTAGAAGTACAAGAATTAACTGATGTGAATGTAACACCATAATTGATTGAAGTATTTGAAATTACATATAATGTATCTTCAAGTGTACTTGTGTATGGCATTGTACCAGCAGCGTCTAAGAATAAGTTTGTAGTTGGTGCCCATAACGCATTGTTATTTGCATCAAACTCAAATCTAATGTTAGGTCTATTTGAATTACCTCCAGTACCTGCTACACCACATGATTGAACATTATCAGCAGAACGTCCATATACAGATACAAAAGGAGTTGCTGTAAACTCAATAGTAGAGTTGGCACCATAACATGCAGGACAAGTACCAGCAATATCATTATCATGGCAAATATCAATTACAATATTAGATGTTCCATCCCAAGCGAAAGGAGTATTAAAATTATACTTATTCCAACCTGTAGGAGGTATTGTTAATAATGTTGGTCCAAAAACATTTGTAAATCCAGCGCCTGTAGGTGTTACAAATGAAGTTAACGCTGTTGCCAAAGTATGACCAATTTTAATAGAGAAGTCGGTTTGATTAAAACCACCAGAAGTAATTACATTAAATGCAATGCTATTAATGTTACTAGCTGAAGTATATCCTAATGCATTCAATTCAGCTGCTGTTATTAAATACTGCTGTCTTGCACCTTCCCAATTACTAGTATAAGGAGAAGTATTATTATTTGCAGAAGTGGTATTAGCTGTTCCTACTTGTACTGTTGCAGAATTAGTAACTGCAAGCATTTGAGGAACACCAGCGCAAATAGAAGCAGTGCTAGGTGTTAATACAGGTGTATTTGGTGCTCTGTTAACGGTAACTCTTACAGTATCTGTTGCCGCACAACCAGAAGTTGCATCAGAACCAGTTACAGTATATAAAGTAGTAACCGAAGGTGTAGCAGTTACTGAAGCAGTATTAGTAGCTGATAAACCAGTAGCAGGAGACCAAGAATAGGTATAATTAGTATTACCAGATGATGCACTTAATGATGTATTTGTACCTTGACAAATAGAAACCCCAGTACCAGCAGAAACAGAAGGAGGGGTAGTTACAAATACTTGTACTTGTTGTCTTGATCCAATACATCCGCTTGTAGCCGTAATATTATGGAAATAACTATAAGTGGTTGCACTTACAGCACCATCATATCCACTAGTAATGGTTCCAAAAGAGCCCAAATTATTATATGGAGCTATAGTATAGTCAATACCAGCAGCTTGTCTATTTACAGATTGGCTAAAGCTAGCTAATAATCTATAAGTTACACCAGCAGTAATATTTAAGTCCATATTTAAAGTGTACCAGCCAGCTGTTCCACCTTGAGCTACAGGAATACTTAAAGTTGAAATAGTAGCACCGGTAGTGTGATTAATCAAGGATACCGTAGCTGTATTTGTTACATTTAATGTTGGTGAATAGTATTGTGCAGTATTTAACACAAAATCAGTATTAGCAGTAAATACAATACCACGTTGAGCAAAAGCACCAGTAGTAGTTGGAACTGAATTAGTATCTAATCCTAATCCTTGTTGAATACTGAAAACTCCTTCAGCAACATAATAGTTTGTATCAGCAGTTACATTAGGTGTATAACTTGTGCCATAAGCTAAAGCATTTCCACCTGTAGCAGCAGCATACCAGATAATAGAATCTGTAGCATTGGCTTTTACTGCATTTAATGTAACAGAACCTGGTCCACAACGAGTTGCTCCTGAAGAAGAAACCACAACTGGATTGTTCACTGTGAAATTCCAGAAGGTACAGCTTGATGTTGCACCATTGTTATTTCTTGGCTCAATTCTCCAAGTGTATGCTCCCGAGAGTGCACCTGTTAAAGTGTAAGTAGTTCCTGTTTGATTTGATGATATTAAAGTAGTAGGTGCAGAAGTACCTGCATCTAAATAAACATCATAACCTCTAGCACCTGTTACCGCAGCCCAACTTAAAGTAGGTAATGCTGATAAACAAGCAACAAAATTATTAGTTGGTGAAGTTGGTGAAGCAATACAAGTAGGAGTTTGAACTGTAAATGTCCAATCAGTTGAACTTAATCCTCCATTTGCATTGATAGGCTCCACTCTCCAAGTATAAGCACCTGCAGCAATATTACCCGTTCTGTAGGTTGTACCAGCTTGATTTGATGAAACCATAGTACTTGCGGTTCCTGTTCCTGCATCTAAAAATACATTATAACCTGTAGCACCAGTTGATGCAGTCCAGCTTAATAATACATTAGAATCTAAAGGAGTAGTTCCTCCATTTGTTACAGAAATTGGAGTTAAAGCAGGTACAGGTAATGAATCATAGAAAATCCAATCAATTGCTCCCGTAGCAGCACCATTTGCATTTACTGGAACCACTTTCCAAGCATGAACACCAACAGGTACAGAAGCAACTGTGTATGTTAAACCTGGTTGGTTAGCTGAAACTTGAGAAGTAGCAGTTGTACTTCCAGCTGTATAATAAACGTCATAACCCGTTGCTCCACTAGAAGCAGGCCAGCTTAAAACTAAATTAGTAGCAACACGTGAAGTAGAACCTACTGCAGGTGAAGTTGGAGCTGGAATAAAACTAGGAGGATTGGTATTAAATGAATCAACAGCACAACCTGAAGCTGAACCTATATTATTTAAAGGTACAATTTGCCAGTAATAAACTGTACTACTACTAAGTCCACTTGTAGGATAAAAAGTTGACGCTTGGTTAGAAGAAACTAAATTAAGAGGAGGATTAACCACATCTAAATAAACATCATAACCTGTTGCAAAGGTAGCAGCATTCCATTTTAATGAATCTCCAGTAATAAACGAAGCATTAGCTGAAGGTGAAATTTTTGAAGTACATGTAGGTACATCAGCAAAAACACAAATACTAAAATTACCATTGGCAACTCCATTACCTGAGTGATAAACCCTAGCGTAATAAACTTGTCCTGGAGTTAATGAAGTACTGTAGAATGATTCAACACCACCATTACCTGTATTATTTACACAAGCAACTTGAGTAATACCACTATCGCTAAAAATTTGCAATACAGGGTTGTAAGTAGATACACCAGTAACTCTTACTGTTTGACCAATACCAGCGCCTGCAGCTGTAAATTTATACCATACATCATCATCGGCAGTACCTGAGCAAGATGCTTGCGCAGAAGCAGTAGCTGATAATACATTTGGTAATGGACTATTTGTAGGATTACATGTATTACCAACAGTTAATGATACTGCATTGGTAGCTTCATCATTTGCAGGAGCAGGGATTACCTCACTCACACAAATTCCAAATTCGCCTGAACCAGATGCACCAGTTGCTGCATCATATACACGTACATAGTATGTTCCTGAACTTAAAGCAAGTGCTTGGAATTGTTCTAAAATACCAACACCACCAGCATTTACACATGCTACTGGAGTAAATGAAGAATTTAAAACTTGCAATACTGCATCGTAACCTAATGAAGGTGTTACTGCAATTTTGTATTGAGGAGCAGTAGTAGTTGTAAATTTAAAGAAAACATCATCATCAGCATTACCTGGAGTAGTGGCTGAACAAGCAGTTACACCTGATGTAGCTGTACCATTAGTACTTCTATAAATAGTTCCACAAACACTAGTACATGGAGTTGAATTTACAGTTAATAAAACTGAAGATGCAGTATCATTATTTGAAGGTGCAGCTGTAGTTACAGGTGCAGTTCCAACGGTATAGCTAACTGCTGGAGTAAATAAATATCCTGAAAAACAAGCAGGAGATTGATTTAAAGTTGTTACACTAGCTGAGGTAAAGTAATCTGTATTAGTATTTTGTAAAATCATACGTTGATCTAAACTAGCAGTTCCAGGAGAACTACCATTCATACCAGTAGCATAGGTAAATACGCCAGCAGTTGAAGAACCATCATACAATTGCATGTTAGCATAATTAATTTCGATGGTATTACCTAACTCATGCAAAATTACTTGGAAATTTAAATTTGGTGCAGGGAAGTTATAACCTTCAATTTCTGCCCATTCCATGATAATATCAGCAGTACCACTTCCTAAAGTTCCATTGATTTTGTAACGCATACAAGAATTTAAATTGGTAGTACCTGTAATTCCAGGGAAACCTTTTAACACTAAATCATCCCAGAAAGGAGCGATAACAGATCTTTGACCAGTTGCAGATAAATCATTTGTTAACGATCCTGTTTGAACAGTGGTATCTAATGACATCCAACCATTAGTTGAAGCATAAAAACCACCTACAACTTTACCTCTATATTTAAAAGTGGTTCCAGCTAAAGATACTTTATTAGTAAAACCATCATCAGCACTTGATAAAGTAGTGAAGGTACTACCAGTAGTCATAATTGAATTGTAAGTAATACCAGTGTTTCTTGCAACTGTATATTGACAATCAACAATATTTCTTAAAGTATCTCTACTAGAAGTAAATAATGGAGTAACTGCACCAGGACAAGTAGCCACTACACGAATGGTATCATTTGTATTAGCAGCTGATAATACAGCACTAAAAGTAGTAGAAGTTAATCTGGTAGGTTGAGTAGCAAAACTAGTCCAAGCGGTAGTGGTATTTGCTCTTTGCCAATCGTAAATAGCTAATCCATCAGCAGCGGCACTAATAGTAAAAATTGTTCCACCAGTACAATTTTCAACTTTATTAGTTGAAACCGTAACTGTAGGTGTGTTAGCAATTGTCAAAGTAGTGATAGTTGGAGAAACTACGATAGGAAATGCAGCAGATGTTAAGTTAACTGAAGTTGGGCAATGATTAGCAGCCAATCCTACAGTTGCAAATTTAACATTAGGAGTAGCAGCTAAATCTTGAGCTACCACAAAATATTGAATTACATCAGCAGCTACTATTGATTTGTTTAATAATGAATAATCAATGGTAAAAGTAAAATTATTTCCACTTTTTGCAGTTGCTGTGGTGTATTTCCATCCACCCACAGTATTATTATTAGCCGAAGCTAAAGCTGTTACAGCATCCGTAGTGTAACGGTAGTAAACTCTAGGAGCATTGGTAGTTGAATCAATGCCACTTCCATCAGTAATAGTAGCTACAAATGTAGGATTTGAACTACAAGCTGTTGAAGGAATTGCTGTAAATGAAATTGCAGGTGCTGTTGCATCTGATTTAGTACCTGAAGTAAATTCTGAAGCACCAATATCAGGGATAGTAGTACTAACAGCATTTCCAAAATAATCAGTTGTTAAACCACTAACTATTTGACCACCATCTAATACAAAAGTAGACCCAGTTGGAGCAGGAATTAAATTATTAGGTATAGTTGCACCACCTGCAAAAATTACATCCTCATAGAATGACGAACCTTCACGTGAACTTGTTGCACCCATAAACGATTTAAATCTTGAACAACTTGTGTTAACATTTGCATCTACAACTGGCGCTGTAGTAACACCGGTATTTGTACAAGAAGCACAATTATGGTATGCATTTACTATAGTAGCTCTATTTGCAGTAGCACCTTCAGCGTAGAAATAATTAAAATCTGCTGATGGTACAAAATAAATATTGCTATTTGAAGTTGTAGCTAAATTAGTTGGAGCAGTTCCATTTGTTCCTGCAACTCTTCTTAAAGCAATGTTAACACCGGTACCTATTGCTGTAGCATTGATATCAATGATATTATTTCTAATATCAGTTGTACCAGTATTATAACTAATACCAATTACACCAAAATTAGTAACACCGGTTAAAGGCGAAGCTGCTGTACCTAAAACAATAGTATTGTTGTAGATATTTTGAGAATTGGTATGTCCAATATCAATACCCATAATCATAGCATTACCATTTGAAGACGAAGCTGTGATACCTTGAATAAAGTTATAAGCAACTCTACATGTACTAGCACCTGATGATAATTGAATACCTCTAGCAGATGCACTTGCATTTACAACCGTTAAATTATTGATACTATTTCTAGAGATATCAATACCAGCAGTAGTAGTACTACTTGCAATACCCATAACTGAACCAGCACCATTGGTACTTAATGCTGAAATGGTATTATTAGCAATGGTATCAGTACCTGAAGAAACTATAATACCTCTAACCGCTGTAACACCTGTAGTAGCATAAGCTACTGCGTTAGAAATTGAATTACCTGAAATTACCACAATTGCAGAACTTGAACTTAAAATACCCGTAACTGCGGTTGCAACTGTAGTAGTTGTTCCATTAGTTCCAGCTCTTAAGCTATTTGATAAACTTCCACCTATTGTATTTCCAGATATTACTTTTTTACCAGAACCTCCTGTTACATTTATTCCACAAACATTACCAGCAATGGTAGCAGAACTACTAGCACAGGTTAAACCTCCGATAATATTGTTGGCAACATTCACAACACCTGTTGATGAAACAATGATACCTGTAACACCCAATCCATTTGTTGTAATTGAAGAGGTAGTATTTGAAACTATGATGTTATCAACCACACTAGTACTTCCAATTGTATTGGGAGTAGTTGTTCCAACATTTACATTACCTCCAGCTACAGTTATACCTGACCAAACAGGATTAGCTGCAGAACCTCCAGAGGTACTAACTATACTAAAACCTTTAAATGTATTTCCTTGAACATTTGAAATTCTTGTAGTACCAGCACTAATGCTTAAAGCATTGTAGCGGTAAGCAACTGGAGTTCCATTAACGGTCCAAGAACCACCTGCAGAAACTGTACTTCCACCAAAGAAATTATTATTAACTACATATCCATCTCCACCAGAGATAAAAATGCTATAGTTAATTTGAGAACCTGCAGTAGAAGCTCTTGCAGAAGACAAGAAGAAACTGTTACCTGTAATTGTCCAGTCAGAGTTACCTGAAGGTAAATCAATAGCTAAACAATTTGCAGTACTTGCAGCAGTTGGGTTAAAAATATCTGAGATACTATTGTTAGTAACAATATTACTATCATTAACAACTGTTGTAGAAGTACCAATAGAATAAATACCTTTAAGTGGAGTAGTAGCTCCAGCACCTATTGTACAATTTGATATAGTATTTTTTCTATTACCTGAAGTACTTGTAGTACCAGTTGAACCTTGTAAACTAATTAAACCCATTGTGGCAGCAGTGTTTGAAACATTCACACCTCTAATGGTTAAGTATCTTAAAGTATTATTATTAGCATTATTAATTAATCTAATAACAGGAGTTGCAATGTTTGTATTTGAAATGCTCAATTCTGAAGTAGTACCTACTCCACCTGGGCGACCATCAATAGTAACATAACTAGCACCATTCATATCAATAGATAAAGCAGTACTAGCAGTATTAGTATTGGCTATACTTAACGCTGTAGCACCTGAATTAACTGTTACTTGTAAGTTATTAGTTGCACTTCCACCGGCATAAACACCAAAAGTGATTGGGAAAGTTTCTGATGTACTAACATAAGAAGGTTGTAATTCTAAAACAACTGGGCCTGCCAATCCTTGAGTAGCAATATCAGCTGTAGCAGCTGTTAAAGTTGCGTAATCACAACCAGAAGGACAAACTGTTTTTGTTCCTGATAAAGTTGGGGCATTAGTACTTGCACTTGCATTTATTGCTGCAGAAGCAGCACCTTCTGAAGTTGCTACTACATTCCAATAATAAAGTGTACTTGGGTTTAAACCAGAAGCAGCATAAGTAGTAGTTGCAATTGGCAAAGTAGCTACCAGTGTATAAGTAATATTATCTAATGAGCGATAAACCAAATGATTTGCAGTCGCACCAGCAGTCCAATTTAATGTCATCCCACCAGCACCTATATTTGAAATAGATAAACCGCTAGCAGCAGTTGCCGCAGGTGGTGTAAAAGTATAAACTCTTCTTGAACCATTTGATGCAGAATTTAAATTAGGTACTGCTGTACTCGCAGTTGGTGTATTAGCAGCAAAAGTTGTTAAACTTACAGCATTTGTACTATTGGTAATTGAAGCCAAAGTATTTGTTGCTGTTCCAACAGAAAAACCAATAGAACCAGCACTTACAATTGTACCCGCAGTCATTGAACCATAAACAAATTCAATTACTCCAGTCGATTCATAAAGTCTTATTTGAAATTGACAAGGATTAATAGTTGATTGGTAATTTAAGAAAGCATTGTTCTCAATAACTAGACAACGGTTTGGTGATGTTCCAACAACTTTAGAACGCACTCCATTTGTGGTAGTAGTTGCATCTGAACCCCAAGCAGCAATTCTTGGAGAAGTAACTGTTCCGCCACTAGCTATATAAGTAGCTGTTCCTACAGCAGTATTTCCAAGCTGAATAACTCCATTAGAAGAGGCTGAGAACTGCGTATAAGTTACACCCATCAAAGTGAAGTTGAAACCAATACTATTTACAGTAGAAGCACCCTCATCAATTCCAGAATTCACTAATGCAGTTGCACCGGTTGATAAATCAACAGTGTTACCATTAGCATCTAAGGCTAATGAGCCTGTTGTGCCCGTTGAAAAAGTGTAATTTGCCGTGCTTTGCGCATGCAGCCAATTCGATCCAAGCAGTAGTAGCAAAACTACCGTGGATACTAGGGACCACGCCCTTCGTTTTGTAGATTTTTTTGTCATGTTTGTTTTATTTATTTTTTGGTTTAATAATAAAATTACTAAATGCAAAATACATTTTCATGTAGAACAACGGCTACATTTTATAAATTTGGGACAAAAATTTATACGAACGGCAGTTTTTTTATTTAAACGGCATGATGAGGTTAAAAATGGTGTACGTTTTTTAGTAATATGGTATAAAAAAGGATTAAAAGAGTGGAAAACTCTTAATAAAAACATAACTATTTTATACCAATAAGTTTTTGGCTAATATCAAAACCTGAAACTTCATTTTTTTCTGATTGTGTTTCAACATATCGGTTTCTAAAATAAACCAACCCAACTTTATCTTGATATACAGAAAATCTATAATTTTCGAAGATGAAATCCTTATTTTCCCATTCCGTAATTTTTACGGTATTTTGAAATGTAGTATCTGATGTTACAAAAGGTTCATTAATGAAATTTACGTTTGATTTAATATATCCTAAGTTATTATATAAATTACCATTCCAAGTTAGTTCATTTTTTAAAGGGAATACTGCTTTTAGCAAAACTGCATTATTTTCATTATACAAATATTTATTACCGTAAAATTGAATAAAATGATTTTGGATTTCAACATAATCTAGCGTATCGCTGTATTTAGCATAGCGACTCATGCGCCATGTTTGAATGCCTGAATTATCAAAAAAACTATTAGATAGGACTGTTTTCAGTTGGTAATGAAAAGTATCAATTCTTTTCAAATTTTTATTGTAAGCTATGCTATCAACGGAATAAAAATATTGTTTTGTAGAATCGATTGGAAAATAGCTATAACCATTATCAATTGCAGCAATATCAGTATTATTTTTACTACAAGACATTAAAGCCAAAATCCAAGCAAAAGCCACAACTTTTAAAACGGTTCTCATGTAAACAAATGTAGGAATCAATTTTGAATTTTGAATGCTAAATTTTAAAGTGGAAGTCTAAATGTTAAAGTATAATGTATGAAATCAACTTTATTAACTCAATTAACCTATCAACTCAATTAACAAAAAACTTAAATATCAAAACCACTTTGAATCCAACCACCACCGATTACATCGTTTCCATCATAGAAAACAGCACTTTGGCCTGGGGCAATTGCCTTTACATGATTATTAAAAATTACTTTCATTCTATAACCTTCTTGTTCAATGGTGGCAATACTTCCTGCATCTTTATACCTAATTTTGGTAAGCGATTCCATTGGATTATCAATTGAAGCAAATTTGCCCATGTTTACATTACGCACCCACATGCCTTTTTTACTCAACTCATTTTCGCGGCCAAGAACAACGGTATTAGTTTCTGGAATAATTTCTAACACAAACATTGGCTCACCTAAAGCTATTTCTAAACCTTTACGTTGACCTACTGTATAAAATGGATAACCTCTGTGTTTGCCTAATATTTTACCATCGGCTGTAACAAAATTTCCACCCTCTACGCGTTCTTCTAAACCATCAACTTTGCGTTTTAAAAAGCCTCGGTAATCATTATCGGGTACAAAACAAATTTCGTAGCTTTCACTTTTATTGGCTAATTCTTGGTAACCCATATCAATAGCCATTTGTCTGATGTCAGTTTTCCTAAATCCACCTAATGGAAAACGTGTTTTAGCCAAACTTTGTTGTGTTAATCCCCATAAAACGTATGATTGATCTTTATTATCATCAAGTCCTTTACTAATAACATAACGGTCATTTTCATGGCGAACTTGTGCATAATGACCTGTAGCTATAAACTCACAATCAAGCATATTTGCTCGTTTTAATAAAGCTTCCCATTTGATATGGGTATTGCAAAGTACACAAGGATTTGGTGTTCTTCCAGCTAAATATTCTTCAATAAAATTTTCGATTACAAAATCACCAAATTCATCCCTAATATCCAATATCATGTGATGAATATCGTGCTTAACGGCAATTGTTCTTGCATCGTTAATACTATCAAGGCTACAACAGCCTGTTTCTTTTTTGGATCCACCGCTGTTTTGGTAATCCCAAGTTTTCATGGTTACTCCAATTACTTCGTAACCTTCTTCTCGTAGCATTACAGCTGCTACGGTACTGTCTAAGCCGCCACTCATGGCAACTAAAATTTTTCCGTGTTTACTCATTTTTCAAAACATTTCAGGGTAAATAGCCCTGTTGATTGATATTATTGGTTTATTAAGTTAATAAGGTTGATAGGTTAATTAGTTTCTTGTAAAAAATTGACATTCAAAAATCCAATCTCCCATTTAACTTTATTAACCTATCACTTAAATTACAAATTCAGATTTAAATACATCGCGGTTTGGGTTAACACACATAACAGGTACTGTACCTTCGGCATTAACAATTCGTTGGGCGTATGTATCAATTAAATATTCTGTGAAGGCCTTATCTTCTGATTGCGTCATAATCATAATTAAATCAGCTTGGCTATATTCTGCAAATTTTAAAGTTTCTTCTGCAAAATCGCTGCTCGATTCATCTACTTCCTTAACCGTAAATTCAATTCCATTTTCAATAAAAATATTTTCAACTTGGTGTAAGTTAGCAATCATTTTATTATTCAAGAATTCATCACTTACTTTATTGTATAAAATATGAATGGTTGATTTATATGCTTTTCCTAAATGAATAGCCATTTTTACTTTTTGTTTTGATTCAACTGATAAATCAAGAGGAAAAACAATATTTTTATAAGCGTTATTTACCTTATTGCTTTTTACCACAATTACAGGTACAGTACTATAGTTTATTACTTTACCAGCATTACTACCTACTATACGAGTAAATCCACTAGCACCATGAGTTCCCATAATTATACAATCACAACCAAACTCAACAGCTGTTTCAATTACTGTTTTGTAAATTCGGCCTACTCTTACTTCAGGCTTGCAGCTAACACCATATTTCTCTTCTATAGAAATTGCCAATTTTTCTAGTTCAGGAATGGTTTTTTCACGTGCTTGTGCTTCCTTCTCTTCGTTATTGCTAAAAATTGAAGTCAACAAATTTTCTTCAACTATACTTAGAATAATTAAATCGTTATCGAAATGCTTTGCAGTTTGTGCTGCATGTTCTAGGGCGTTTAGGCTAATTTCACTAAAATCAACTGGAACTAGCATTACATTCTTTTTTGTTTGAGTCATATTATTTTAAAAGTATTTAAATTAAATAGTTTTAGGCTTCGAATGTAATAGTTTTTTACGGATGTTTGGCTTACTAATTTTGATTATCCTTTTTATTAATACTGATTACAAGCAGTTTTGAAGTGCCATTCTGCATTAAGTTATTAATTTGTTAGCTGATCGGCTGCAGTAACAAACCAAGTATTTTCATGCTGTGTATAAGCCGTTACACGTGTTTGCTTGAAGTTAAAACCTTTTGGTATAATCCAATATGATTTTCCCTTGTTTCCCTTCACTTTTTCGGTTTTAAAAAGTCTTACTACATTGTGATGATGCAATAACTTTCCTGCATTTTCACCAGCAGTTACCTTAGAATAAATATTATTATCGGTTATGGCGAAGTTTATCAGTAAACTATCAGTATTTCCAAATATTTCGTACTCCAATATAAGTGTATCAGGATGCGTTTGGAAGGCGTTCAATTTTAAAAAATTTTCATTTGGCCTAGATAAAGTTTGTTTAATAAAATTAGTGATACTTTTTTTATCAGAACCAGGTACAGATAGAATTCCATTTAAAAAACTTTGTGGGGTGTACATAGGAATACTATCCATTTTGCCCACATAGTTCATTTGCCTTTGCGTATAAAGCGAATCGCTGTATTTATCAACCCAACCACTCCTGTTCCAAACGTCAACATGAAAATCTATAACATATACTGGTTTAGCAGCACTATCGGCTATATGTATTACCTCTCCCAAAAACTTATCGGCCTCAGGACAGCTGCTGCAACCTTCAGAACTAAAATTTTCGATTAATACAACAGGCATAAAACCTTTTTTTTCGGGCTGTTTAAGTAGTTGGCTATAACCCAAATTACTCAAAACAAAAAGATAGGCAAATGTTAAGGTTAGTTTATTAAATATTTTGTATTTCATTTTTAAATAAAAAATCTGGTCAAAATTAAGCGTTTGTTTATTAAAATTTGACTGCTAAACTTAAATTTTACTTATTTTATTTATAATCACAATATCTTAGGTAAAAACATTATTTGCTTTATACTTAAATTTTCATTCCAAGTCAAATATGGCATATGGCTGAAGAAATTTTTTAATATATAGCTAAACCAAAAAGTAGTCAAACATTGTAATGGGTGAAAAGATACATTAAATTTATAAAACTCTTAAATAAAACAAAAAGTTAAAAATTAGCCTTTTAAAAAAAGGTTTGAATGCCAATAACAACGAATTAAAAAACAATTTATTCACAATGTTTTTAAAGGTTTGGAGATGTAAAAGCAATATTTGCATATTGCACTATGCAATTTAATGGTTCCATAAAATCAAAACTTCCAAAAGCCAATACAAGTATTTTTGCTGTAATGACAGCATTAGCAAACGAACATCAAGCTATCAATTTAGCACAAGGTTTTCCTGACTTTGAAGTATCGCCAAAGCTAATTGAGTTAGTTAATAAATACATGAAAGCTGGCATGAACCAATATGCGCCAATGCCTGGTTTACTTAGTCTGCGCGAAAAAATTGCTCAAAAAACCTATGAACTATATTCAGCCCAATACGATGCCAATACCGAAGTAACTATTATACCTGGCGCTACTCATGGCATATATGCGGTAATGAGTGCCATGATTAGAGAAGGAGATGAAGTAATAGTTATTGAGCCTTGTTATGATAGTTATGTGCCAGCCATTGAGTTAAATGGAGGCAGGGCAGTGTTTGTAGAGTTAAAACTTCCTGAGTTTAAAATTGATTGGAACGAGGTAAAAAAACTGGTTAATTTCAAAACCAAAATGATTTTGATAAATACGCCACATAATCCCACTGGTAGTATTTTAAGCGCACAAGATTTACAAAAATTAGAAAAAATAGTACGTGGTACGGATGTAATTATTTGCAGCGATGAAGTATACGAACACATGGTTTTTGACAAAGTAGAACACCAAAGTGTGGCTCGTTTTCCTGCATTGGCAGAGCGTAGCTTTATCATATCATCGTTTGGAAAAACATACAGCACCACTGGATGGAAAATGGGGTATATTTTAGCACCAGCTAATTTAACTGTAGAGTTGCGAAAAGTGCATCAATTTATGGCATTTAGCACCAATACTCCTATTCAATATGCAATGGCCGATTTTTTTGATGATAAAAGTGTTTACCTTGAACTATCTGACTTTTACCAAGAAAAACGCGATTATTTTAGAAAACTAATTAAAGGCTCCAACTTTAAATTAATGCCTTGCCAAGGAAGCTATTTTCAGCTATTGAATTATGGAAAAATAACACAAGAAAAAGATACAGATTTTGCTGTTAGATTAACCAAAGAACATAAAATTGCAAGTATTCCTGTGTCGGTATTTTATCATAAGCAAACTGATAATCAATTGCTGCGTTTTTGTTTTGCAAAACAAAATGAAACACTTGAAAAAGCTGCAGAAAAACTCATGAAAATATAATTTAACTTATTATAAAATTTAACCCAAAATGACAACAGTAGACTCGTTAAGAATTACGCTCATTCAAAGCAATCTTTTTTGGGAAGATAAACGGACCAATATTCAACAATTTACCAATAGAATTTTTGAAATTACAGAACCAACAGATTTAATTATTTTGCCTGAAATGTTTTCTACTGGTTTCACCATGAATAGTAGCAAACTAGCCGAACCAATGGATGGATTTACCGTAAATTGGATGAAGGAGGTAGCATTGGTTAAAAATACCGCTGTATGTGGAAGTTTAATTATTGTAGAAAATAGCCAATACTATAATAGATTTTTATTTGTGACACCTGATGGTAATGTTCAATTTTACAATAAGGCACACTTATTTAGAATGGGTGAAGAAAACAAACACTATACCTCAGGAAATAGGAGAATTTGTATTGAATATAAAGGATGGAAAATAGCACCTTTTATTTGCTATGATTTAAGATTTCCTATCTGGCTAAAACGTACCGAACAATTTGATTATGATTTAATGATTGTAGTAGCTAGTTGGCCAGAAAAACGAATTACACATTGGCAGGTACTTAACCAAGCAAGGGCAATTGAAAACCAATGCTATGTAGCCACAGTAAACAGAGTTGGTGAAGATGGAAATCAAATAAATTATAACGGACAATCAGCATTATACAATCCCCAAGGAAAATTACTAAATGAGTTAACTCACGAGGAATATGAAACCACTTTTACCATACATTTGCCTGAGTTAAAAACTTATAGAAAAGCATTTCCAGTATGGTTAGATGATGATAATTTTGAAATAAAAAATTAGCTTTTTTTAACTTCAAATCAGCATATTGGTTTGTAGTATTTTTTTTAAATTATTTATCCAATTTAAATAAGCAACTTAAACCCTGTTTAATTAATCAATACAGCATATAAAATAAAAAATGAATAAAATAATTTTAGTATTTGTTTGCCTTTTAATACTTGGCAACAGTGCATTTGCACAAAAAAATAAGAATAAAAAAAACACCTTAAAAGCACCTGCTAACGAAGTTATTGCAACAGACAAATATGCAAAATTCATGTTAGAAGAAACAGAACATGATTTTGGCGTAATAAATGAAAATGGGGGTTTAGCAATTTACAATTTTTCAATCAAAAATATCGGTAATATTCCTTTAATAATTCAAGATGTTCAGCCTGAATGTGGATGTACCAAAACCGAATGGACTACACAACCAATTGCACCTGGTTCAATTGGGAATATTAAAGCCGTTTATAACCCTGCAGGACGACCAGGTTATTTCAGAAAAAACATCACTATTTTTACCAATACTGAACTGGTTAAAACTGTATTACATTTAAAAGGAAATGTGGCTCCTGCTAAGTATGAATTTAGCTCTACTTATACCTATCAGTATGGTTTTTTAGCGGTAAATAATAACACTTTTAAATTCAATGTTAAACAAGGTAAATCAGATAGTACTTATTTGAAAATTTATAACCTTAGTAACAAAAAAATGCAAATTAGAAGGATAGAAACACCTCCCAATATTTTGGTTTCTGGAAAAATTTTCGAATTAATTCCCAACACAGATGCAGATTTATTAATCAAATACTGGCCAAGAAACAAAGACGATTTTGGAGATTTTAGTCAACAAATAAAAATATATACTAACGATGACTCCATCCCTGTTAAAATCATTTATGTTAACTCAACCATAACTGAAGATTTTTCATTATTAACGCCAAAAGAACTTAAAAAAGCGCCAAAATTTACCGTAGATAGAATTTTGCATGATTTTGGAGATATTGGTCACGAAGATCGCTCAATAACAGAATTTATTTTAACCAACAAAGGTAAAAGTGACTTGATTATTAGAAAGGCAAAACCTTCTTGTAATTGCGTTAATTTAGAACTTGAAAGCATGGTGATAAAGCCTAAACAAAAAATAAAAATGAAGGTTGATTATACCTCATTTAATGTTGTTGGGCTTGACATTAGGGGAATTACCCTTATTACCAATGACCCTGAAAAACCAGAGGTTAATATTACTATTAGAGCAAATATTGTGAGATAAAATTAATAAAATATATGTTAAAAAAAGTAGCATTTGTAGCAGTTAGTTTTTTTAGTGGAATTGTAGGTTCGTATGTGTTTTATAAAATGCACTCCCCTACTGTATTAGTACAAGATTTTACCGAACGAAATTCGTCAAATGGAAACAATGTAGAAGCAGTAAATTACAAAGGTGCCGCTATAAACAATACCGATTTTATTAAAGCTTCGGCTAGCAGTACACCAAGTGTGGTTTTTATAAAAACTTTAAGTAATCAGCGTAATTATATTGACCCAAGTTTCGACTTTTTTAACAGCTTCGATTTTTTTGGTCAACGTGGGCCAGTTGCAAGTTCGGGTAGCGGTGTAATAGTTTCTGAAAATGGTTATATAGTTACTAATTACCATGTAATTAAAGATGCCAATACCATTGAAGTTATTTTAAATAATAAAAAACAATCGTATCAGGCTAAATTGGTTGGTAGCGACCCATCAACAGATATTGCTGTTTTAAAAATTGAAGCCAAACAATTGCCACATATAGTTTTTGGCAATAGCGATAATGTTCAAATTGGCGAATGGGTTTTAGCTGTAGGAAATCCGTTTAACCTTACCTCAACTGTTACAGCGGGAATTGTAAGCGCAAAAGGGCGTAATATCAATATTGTAAACAATCAATTTCCAATTGAATCGTTTATTCAAACCGATGCTGCTATTAACCCAGGAAATAGTGGTGGTGCTTTGGTTGATTTAGAAGGCCGTTTGGTGGGAATTAATACCGCTATATCTAGTCAAACAGGTAGTTATATTGGTTATGGATTTGCTATTCCTTCTAATATTGTTTCAAAAATTATCAAAGATTTGATTGATTTCAAAGAAGTGCAACGTGGTTATACTGGAATGGACATTGCGGATATAGATTCGCGCTTAGCTCAAAAATTAAATATCAGTAATAATTTGGGGGTATATGTAAGTTCAGTATTGGCCGAAAGTCCTGCAGATAAAGCCGGCATAAGAACAGGTGATGTAATAGTAAAAATTAACGATAAAGAAATTGACAGCAAAGCTATTTTTGATGAATACATGGCTTATATGCGTCCGGGTGATAAAGCCAAGTTTACTTTTTTAAGAAATGGAAAAGAAACAGAAGCATCATTTAGTTTAATTAACAAAGAAGGCAATACTGCTATTTTACGCAAAGGAACTGTTAGTTCAGAAAGTTTAGGTGCCGATTTTCAAGCATTACCTAAGTTAGAAAAAGACAAATTAGGAATTAAAAACGGTATCAAAATTTACAATATCAGGAACGGAAAAATTGCCAATATTGGCTTGAGTGAAGGTTTTATATTAATAGCATTAAACAAAAAACAATACGAAAAACCAGAAGAATTGATAGCCGATTTTGAACAAATAAGAGGCCAAGTGGTAATGGAAGGAATAATGCCAAACGGAGGCCGAATGGTGTTTAGTACTTATGTTTATTAGGTAGATTATAAAGATTGAAAGATTAGAAGATTAAAAGATTGGAAAATTTTTGAATTGAATATTGAAAAAATCCGTTGCAGTTTGTAACGGATTTTTTTTGTTTTATTTATGTTTGATTAGAGAGCTAAAAAACAAATTCGTGCTATATCCATACTATCTACTACTTGATAAAATTTATTCATTTAAAATTCGTTTATTTGAAACTAAAAATATAATTAAAGTAAATTATGAACTCGAATAAGCATTTAGGTGTTATATCATTTGTTGTGTCAATTTTATTTCTTTATTTACCACTTATAGACTATTTAATCATATTCGTAAGCCATCAAGTTTTTGATCCTTTCTTATTTAATGATGAATTTAGAAAAAAATACTATTTTCTTCTTATGGTTGGAAATTACCCTCATTTAAACCTTATTTTAGAATTTATATCCCTTTCATTTCTGTTATTTTCTAAATCTTCAGTTAATAAATTTATTTTTTATATCACTTTAGTAGTTCTATTGTTTTTGTTACTATTTGATATTTTTCTTTACTTATTTTTTTAGTGAAAATAATTTAATGATAAACGATAAAAAATTTCCTTCATTAAATAACATTCTTCAGTTAAATGATTTACTTAAGCAGTTAAACTCTTTACAAGTTATACGCACTAATATTTGATACATTTTATTCATTTAAAATTTCTTTATTTAAGACAAAAGTGGATTGGTGGGCATTCAATTTTTTGTTAAATTGATGGCGTGAAAGCATAATATGCAATTTTGTATAAGTCTTAGTTTTCAATTACATTTGATAAAAAATAAGTGTTCATATGGATACAATTCTTTTAAAAAGCAAAATAACCAAAGCTGTTAATGAAATTGATGATGAATCATTTTTAGAAGCAATTTATGTTATAATCAATAAACATATCAACGGTCTAACTTACGAGTTAAATGAGGACGAAATTCAATTATTTAATGAGCGAAAAGAACTTTACGAAAGTGGTAAAGCTAATACGTATAGTGTGCAAGAAGTTCGTGAAAAAATATTGAAAAATATTGGCAATGAAATTTGAGATTATTGTCTTAGAACAGGTTTATGAAGAGGTCAATGAATCTGTTTTTTATTACGAACAAAGACAAACTGGCTTAGGTATTTCCTTACTTGATGAATGGGAAAATACGCTAAATAATATTCAAAATAATCCTAAGGCATTTGAGAGTAAGCATGCTAATTATAAACAAGCCCAATTAGATAGATTCCCTTATCTTATAATTTTCGAAGTAATAGAATTTGAAGTAATTATTTTACGTTTTATACATGCAAAACGCCATCCATTAAAAAGGTTCAGGCAAAAAATAGAAATACTTTTTAGCGAATAGATAACTCCCAATTCAATTATGTCCAAAAATAGACTATTAATAAAATTTCTGATTGTTAGTTCCATCGTAATTCTTTCGTTTCAGACAAATCACAAAACTGCTTTAAATGAGGAATTGGAAAAAGAGATTTTAGCTGAATTAGATGCATCATTTTTAGGTGTTGCCGGTAAATTTTATCCTAAGAAAACTGATAGCAATGTTTTATATAATTTTTTCATAGACTTAGAACATGGTTATTTTTTAACTGCTGGTAATAAGATTCATTTATTTGCAGATTCAAAAAGATGGGCAATAATATTTGAAGTAAATGGTTACAATAACCGCCTTAATCAGGCTCAAATCCAACAAATTTACATAGGAAATTGTATTAAATACAACAAAGAAAAAAACTCCAACTTAGAATATATTTCTAACATAAATTTTTTACCAATTATTGATGAATTAGAATTCGAAAAAGCAATGGAGAACCAAACAAACAATAAATTTATAAACATAAGAAATAAAAAAGTTAGGTTTGAAAATGATTATAAAAAGTATGAGAAACTAGGCATAAAAATTAACGATAGTAACTATACTGCAAAAATTAGTTTAGGTGAATTTATTCGCTATTTACAAGAAACTAACCCTGCTATTTTAAATGCCACACAAAAGGAATTGAAAGCAAATATTCCTAAAAATATTCCATACTTAACCACTATAAATGAATATCATTATGCTAGTTTTTACAATAAGGAGTTACCTCCAAGCAAACAAGAAACATTTTTACTAATTGCTAAAATTTTAGCTAGTAGAAACATTGCTAAATGGCAACCAACTTTAAAAGCAAATAACCATTGGTCAAATTGGGTTTCTGGAAATTTGTAGAAAACATAATACGCAAACTTCTTTTTGCTGAATAAATCTATATTTGCGCAGCCAATGAGAAAAACCTTTGTACTAAATCTAATTATTATGATGGGAGTTAACCTCCTTATCAAACCATTTTGGATTTTAGGAATTGATAGGGCAGTACAAAACCGTTTGGGTTTTGAAGCTTATGGCCAATACTATATTTTATTCAATTTTGTATTGCTGCTTTCGGTTTTATTAGATTTTGGAATTGGCAATTACACCACTTCTAACTTAGCCAAAAACCCCAATTTATTAGAAAAACAGTTTTCTGCACTGCTCACCATAAAAATTTTATTTTCAGCACTTTACATAATAACTACATTAATTTTAGCTGCCATTTTAAATTACGATAGAAGCATTTGGTTTTTAATTTTTATGTTATCGTTTAACCAAGTGTTATCATTTTTTCATATTTATTTCAGAAGCAATGTAAGTGGTTTGCAGCTTTTTAAAACAGATTCTATTTTTTCGGTTTTAGATAGACTTTTGATGATTATATTTTGTTCTATTTTACTGTTTACCAGCATTTTCGAATTAAATATTACCAATTTTATTTACGCACAAACTTTGGCTTATGGCATAAGTGCTGCCATTTCATTTACTTTTATTAGTAAAAAAATAAGTAAGATTACTATGGTTTTTGATAAAGCTATTCTTTGGGATATTTACAAAAAAACAGCTCCTTATGCCTTGCTAGCTTTGTTAATGACACTTTACACACGTGTAGATAATATTTTGATAGGCAAACTATTACCAGATGGCGATTACCACGATGGAATTTATGCCCTTGGCTACCGATTATTAGAAGCAGCTAATATGATTGCAGCTTTAGTTGCAATGCTTTTGCTTCCCATTTTTTCAAAAATGATTGCCGAAAAACAAAAATTAGAACCTTTGGTAAATACCGCCTTGGGGTTGCTAATTGCACCCAGTTTTATATTTGGCATTGCTTGTTTTTTCTTTCAAAGCGAAATTTTGGTTATGCTATCTCCTAAAGCCAATGATTACGCAACTCAAGTTTTTGGTTTGGTAATTTTATGCTTTATTCCATTATGCTTTATGTACATTTTTGGAACATTGCTAACGGCAAATGCATCGCTTAAAATTTTAAATATTTTAGCCCTCATTGCCTTAATAACTAATTTCGGCTTAAACCTTGTACTTATACCCAAATATCAGGCACTTGGCGCGGCTTATGCGGCCATAATTACCCAAACCTTTATTGGCATTACCAATTGTTATTTTGCCTACAAAGTACTTAAACTAGAATTCAATAAAGCAATTTTCGGAAAATTGTTGATGGTTTTTGTTATGTTATGCATAGTTGCTCTTTTATGTAAAACATATACTATTTCTCTGCTTGTGTCGTTAACCATATTGTGCTTAATTGGTGGGGTATCAATTTTTGTTTTTAAACTGTTGGATATAAAGCAGCTAGCTAATTTAGCTAAAAGCAAATTCAATTAAATTTTACACCTAAATATATTTTTATATTTTTGAACTAACATATTTAAGAAATGAGTCAAGATAAAAGAACGTACTACTTTGAATTAGTTGATGTAGTAAAATTTTTAATAAAGTATAAAAAGCCTCTCAGTATAATTTCTATAGGTGCTGGAATTGCAGCCATCATTTTTTCAAGTCCTTGGTTTATAAAACCTTTGTACAAATCAACTGCTATTTTTTATCCTTCTACCAATAACTCCATTTCAAGTGCCTTATTGTCGGATACACGTATCAAATCAAAAGATCCACTAGAGTTTGGTGAACAAGCCACAGCCCAACAATTCATTCAAATGCTTGAAAGTGATAATTTGAAAAATAGGGTTATCAATAATTACGGATTGCGTGAGCATTATCACATAAAAGAATCGGATACAGAAAAAAATTACAAAATGGGTAAACTATTTACCCGACATATAAGTGTTCGTAAAACACCTTTTGCCTCAATTGAAGTAAATGTTTTGGATGAAGTTCCTGAAAAAGCAGCAGAAATTGCCAATGGAATTGTATTAATTTTAGATAGTGTAAAAACAGATGTTCAAAGACGTGTGGCTTTGCAAGCTCTAGCCATTATTGAGCAGCAATATAAAAACAAAGAAGCAGAGGTTAATAGCATAAAACAAACTATGCGCGACTTAGGTGCAAAAGGAGTTTATAGTTTTGAAGAACAGTCAAAAGCCATAACCGAATTAGCTGGTAAAGGAGGTAACCAAGCATATATTACCAAACAGCAAAGTAGTTTAGCATTATATGGTTCCGAAGCACTTTCATCGCAAGAAACATTGGTTTTAGAACTTGATAAATTAAGCGAATTAAGAAAAAAATTAGAACAAGCAAATGTGGATGTAAATGCTAATTTAAGTAACGTATTTTTACTTCAACAAGCTACTCCAGCAGAAAAAAAAGAATACCCTATCAGATGGTTAATTGTTGCAGTTTCCATGTTTGGATCATTTATGTTAGGTTGTGTTATTTTATTATTTAACGAAAAAATTCGTCAAATTAACATTAATGCTTAAGTTTTGGAACTAAATCAAAGTAAGAATTGGTTTTATGGTATTAGTATTGGTTTTATTATACTTAATGCTATTGCTTTAACACTTGGATTTAATTGGCTTGGTGTTTTTCCATTGGTAATTTTGGTTTTAATCACCGCCATTTACCGCTCCGATTTACTAATTTTATTACTTTCTTTCATTATTCCATTATCAATTGAATATGAAGATATTGGAGGGGGACTTGGTATTAGTTTACCGGATGAACCCTTACTGATATTACTTACTGCAACTGTATTATTCAAATTTATTATTGATGGTAATTATGATTATAGGATTTTCAAACAACCTATAACCATTGCTATTTTTATAAACTTGGCATGGCTCATTTTTGATACCTTTTTCAGTCAAATGGTTTTGGTATCAGTTAAATTTGTAATTGCGCGTATTTGGTATATTACTACCTTCTATTTTTTAACAGTAGTACTATTTAAAAATATAAAAAATATACATGCCTTTTTATGGCTTCATATCATTGGGTTAGTAATTGTTGTTTTATATACTTTTGTAAGGCATAGTCAGTACGATTTTGCTCAAATTGTATCATTTACTATTATGCAGCCTTTTTATGTAGGACATGGCGTTTACGCAGCTGCATTAGCCTTTTTTATCCCCTATTTACTACTTAATATAATTTATGCCTTTAGGTTAAAAATACCCTCTTGGTTGCTCGCTGTAACAATAATAACACTCTTAATTTTTTTATTAGGGGTAATATTTAGTTATACCAGAGCAGCTTGGATAAGTTTAGCCGGTGCTTTTGGTTTACTTATTTTAATTTGGTTAAAAATTAAATTCCGTACGCTAATAATTGCTTTATCAGTTTTTACCTTATTTATTATTGTTAACAGTAATGATATCATTTATCAACTTTCATTTAATAAACAAAATAGCGCTGAAGGCTTTGATAGGCACCTAGAATCAGTAAGTAATATTAATAACGATGTATCAAATCTTGAACGTGTTAACCGTTATGTGGCAGCTATAAACATGAACAAAGTAAAACCATTTTTTGGTTTTGGCCCCGGAACTTATTCATTTCAATATGGCGTATACCAAGAGCCTGAATTTGAAACTCCAATTACAACTTATTTTGGCGATAATGGAACATGTCATAGTGAATATTTAGGACCTTTAGCTGAAAGTGGTTGGCTAGGATTACTTACCTTTTTGGCTATTATAGCAGTTGCATACAGTAATGGTTACAAATTGATTTTCAATACAAACAATATAGAAGTAAAAATATTGGCCACATCAACCCTAGTTGGCTTAAGCACTTTTCTAATTCATGGCCTGTTAAACAATTACAGCGAAACAGATAAAATTGCCATTATCCTTTGGGGTAGTTTTGCTATCATCACTGCATTAAGGCAATATCATTCTAACATTATTCCAGAAGAAAATTAAGATTCCAATACAATCAAATCATTACTAAAGGCATTTGCATTTTCAAGTACTTTGGTTATCAAATCGTCAAACATATTGATATCGTGCATCATTACATTTTCAATTCGTTCCTGAAAAGTGCCATTTGGAAACACGCGTTCTTTTAATTTTAACAACTTAGTAATATTGTCTTCTTGCTTTTGCTCGCGCGCTTTTTTGTAGGTTTTAAAATGCGTAATCAATGTTTTTTTAGCTTCTAATTTATATTGCAGCAATTCTTTTAAGGTATTTGGGTCAATGTTTTTTACTTCGTCAATCATTTGTTGCAACAAAGCATCCACCTGATTGGCATTTTCCATAAAGCTAGTGGCTGACTGTTTTTGTAAATATTTATCGGTTAAATCAGCATCAGCCAATAACATATCGGCTATGGTTAAACCCATTTTTTCTATTTTTTCTTTGGTAGATTTACCTAGTAATAAATAAGAATTGCGCTGCATAATTACAGGAAAAGGAACTTGATGTGCTTCAAAAACTTGTTGTAATTGCAACCAATATGCTACCTCAGCCGGACCACCAATATAAGCCAAATTAGGCAGTATTAACTCCTGATATACAGGGCGTAAAACTACATTTGGACTGAATCGTTCTGGATAATTTTCCACTTCAGCTTTTAACTCATCAGCAGTAAAAACTACCGAAGTATCGTTTAATTTAAACTGATTATTTTCTGCTTTAATTAACCTACGGCCAAATTCAGGATGCAAGTAAAAAAAGTTTACTTCCCTCCCATTTATTTGTAATTTATAGTTTTCGCTTAACGCTTTATTGGTATTTTGAATGGCATTGAAACTTTTTTGTTCAAAGATATCGCTTACCATTACTGGTTTTAACAGCGTTTTTAAAGCTTTATCATCAGCATCAATTATTACCAAACCTTGGTTTTTAAATAATTCATGAACCAATTTCCTGGTTCCAATGCTAAAATTATTGTTGGTTAAAAAACTTTCCTGCAATAATTGAATCCATTTCTTTGCTTTATCCTTTTCGCCTAAAATTGGAATTAATTGTTCAATTAATGCGTCAATTCCTTCATTATCTAAATGTCCAACAGGTTTTGAATTACTTTGCTTTTGCCATTTAATTTCTTTACCAAACAAATAAATACTACTGATTTCTTCAAAATCGTGGTCCTCGCTTGCCATCCAAAATACAGGCACAAAATTTTGTTGTGGGTATTTTGCCTTTAACTTATTGGCTAAATTAATGATAGTAGCAATTTTGTAAATAAAGTACAAAGGCCCAGTAAATAACGCCAATTGATGACCAGTAGTTACTGTAAACGTATTCGTATTTTTGAGCGATAAAGTGTTTAAGTAAGTTGCTTCATTTTCACCTAAAGCTATTTCCGCATTTTTATATTGCTTCAATAATGCTTCTACTAAAATATTTCTGCTTTCTTCTGTAAAGCGCTTATTTTTAATTACTTCTTCAAATGAGTCAATAGTTGGCTCATATTTATAAAATGGATTTAAAGACGCTTTTTGCTCTAAATAATCTTTAGTGATGGCAGGAATAAGGCCAGTATTGGCCATTGGAATATTTGTTGACATTGATGTTTTTTGTTATTCGAAAGCTAAGTCCAATTTTAAGAAAAAGAAATAACATAAAGTCATTCCGCAGGAATCTTCTTAATACTTTTAGGCTGTTAGCTAATGGCTAGCAAATTTTTAAAGCAAGGAAGATGCTTTCAGCATGACTAACTCGTTTTGTTATTTTTACCCCCACAGATTTCGTTGAAAAACACTGATTAAACAAATAAAACTGAAAGTATTCAGTGAGTCTGCGTAAATCTGTGTAATCTGCGGGAAATATTTTTAAACAATTTTACCGTATAAGTCAAAATCTTCGGCACTTTCAATTTGTACATTGGCAAAATCACCAATTTTAGCATAGTATTTTTTAGCATCAATCAACACTTCGTTATCAACCTCAGGGCTATCAAACTCAGTACGACCAACCCACATGCCATTTTCTTTTCTATCAAAAAGCACTTTGTAGGTATTGCCAATTTTTTGTTGGTTAATTTTTGCAGAAATACCTTGTTGAATTTCCATTACAATAGCTGCACGTTCTTCTTTCACTTCTTGAGGCACATCGTCCACCATAGTTCCGGCATGTGTTCCATCTTCGTGACTGTAAGTAAAAATTCCTAATCTATCAAATTGATTATGCTCTACAAATTTGC
>CANHVU010000029.1 GCA_947464275.1 Bacteroidota bacterium | reverse complement strand
TTTCCTGATTGTGTAGAAATAGCTGGAAACGAAGGAATAAAAACAGTTATTCAGCCAGGTGGTTCGGTAAAAGACGATGCATCGGTACAATATTGTAACCAACATAAAATTGCTATGTACTTTACAGGCATTCGTCATTTTAAACACTAGTGAAATGGTTAATAAAGTTGATAAGTGAAAAGGGATGATTAGTTCAATTATTTATTATTTCAGTAAAACATTACTAATAAATAATTGCAAAACAAACAGTCATTCCGAAGGAATCTTCCTTGTTAACAAACACCATTGAATTAACAAACACCATTGAATTAACAAATTATTTTTGAAAATCAAAACAATATGCCAAGATTATTAGCAATAGATTATGGAACAAAAAGAGTTGGTTTAGCAGTAACCGACCCTTTGCAAATTATTGCCAGTTCGCTTGGTACAGTGCATAGCAAAGATGTAATTCAATATTTAAAAGATTACACCGCTAAAGAAGATGTTGGCAGTTTTGTGGTGGGCAAACCTACTCGCCATAATGGCGATGATACCGATGCTACGCCACATATCGAAAAATTTATATCTTTGCTTAGTAAAACTTTTCCAAATATTAAAATTGAACGTGCCGATGAACGCTTTACTTCGGTAATAGCTAGGCGTAGTTTAACCGAAATGGGTTTGAAGAAGAAAGACAGAGAAAAAAAAGAAAATGTAGATCAAGTAAGCGCAGTTTTAATATTGCAAACTTATATGACTACTTTGTAAATGCGGAGTGCGAAGTGTTTAATGCGGAGTATGTAAAAAGTTTAAGTTAAAAAGTAGTTGGTGAGGACACCAGCCACAGACAGAAAAATAATTTGGCTTTAGCCAATAAAAATAATAATTGCCTAATAAATTTCCGTTGACTTTAGTCAACGGAAAAGGAAAAAAAATAATAAATAGAAGTTCCAATACAGAAGTTTTTACTTCGAATTTGGCATTTCGTCCCGCTACAGCGGGATCTAATTTTATAAATAAATGATATTACCAATAGTAGCATACGGAGATACCGTATTACGTAAAGTAGGCGATAATATTTCGGCCGATTATGAAGGATTAAAAGACTTAGTAGCCAATATGTGGGAAACTATGTATAGTGCGCAAGGTGTTGGTTTAGCTGCTCCACAAGTAGGTAAAGCTATTAACCTTTTTGTTGTTGATACTTCGGGTTTTGAAGATGAGGATTATCCTGATTTAAAACGTGTGTTTATTAATGCTGAAATTATTGAAGAATGGGGCGAAGAGTGGGCTTTTGAAGAAGGTTGCCTAAGTATTCCGCACATTAGAGAAGATGTTTACCGATGGAGCGATATTGCCATTAAGTACCAAGATGAAAATTTTGAATGGCACGAAGAGGAATTTGATGGAATTGCAGCACGCGTTATACAACATGAGTACGACCATATAAAAGGAAAATTATTTGTTGATTATTTAAGTCCACTAAAAAAACGTTTATTGAAAAATAAATTGGTAAACATTAGCAAAGGTGGCGCAAATACTAAATACAGAATGCGTATTCCTAAAAAATAAATTGATAATTAATGGAACAAAATTTACCTAAAAATGTAGCTGTAATTGGCGGTGGAAGTTGGGCTACTGCTATCGTAAAAATGCTTATAGAGCATAAGGAATTACCTGAACCAACTTTAAACAAGTTGCAATGGTGGGTTCGTTCTGAAGAAAAAGCAAATTTTATAAGAGAAAAGCATTACAATCCTGATTATTTAAGTACAGTTGAAATTCATCCTCAATCAATTGAGGTGAGTAGTAATTTAAAAGAAATAATTAAAACCAGCGATTTATTGGTAATTGCTATTCCTTCTGCATTTTTATTAAATAGTTTAGAAGGCATTACCGCTGAAGATTTAAAAGGTAAAACCATTGTGTCGGCAGTAAAAGGATTGGTGCCTCATACCAAACAAATTGTAGGCGATTTTTTTGTAAATGATTTTCAAATTTCTGAAGACCAAATTGTGGTAATTTCAGGTCCTTGTCATGCTGAAGAAGTAGCTTCTGAAAAATTATCATACTTAACCATTGCTAGCTCAAACCAAACTATGGCAAGGCATTTTGCCAGTATGGTGGCTAATAAAAATATAAGAACTGTAATTTCGAAAGATGTACGTGGCACTGAATATGGAGCTGTTCTTAAAAACATTTATGCAGTTGCCGCAGGAATGTGTCATGGCTTGGGTTATGGCGATAATTTTCAAGCAGTATTAATGAGCAATGCCATTAGAGAAATGAAACGTTTTTTGCGCACTATAACTGATGCTGATAGAAAAATAAATCACTCAGCCTACCTTGGCGATTTATTGGTAACAGGTTATTCGCAACACAGCCGTAACCGTACTTTTGGAAACATGATTGGCAAAGGTTATTCAGTAAAATCTGCACAATTAGAAATGAAAATGATTGCCGAAGGCTATTATGCTACTAAAACTGTTTATGAACTAAACCAAACCATGAACATAAAAATGCCTATAATGGATGCCATGTATAATATTATTTACCGCAACCTGCCGGCAAAATTTGAAATAGAAAAACTAAGCGAAAAATTAGTATAGAATTTTATAAAACTAAATGCAAAAAAGTAAACCAAGCGCGTTTGAAAGCAATATTTTAAAACGACTTTTTAAGTTATCAGGTCCACATGCTAAATTGTTTTGGTTTACCTTTTTATTTACCATTCTTTTTGCGCTATTATCTACCATTAGGCCATATATTATTCAATACATCATTGATAATTTTATTCCTAAAGGCGATTTTAAAAACATTTATTTATATTCTGCCATTGTATTTGGCATGCTTATTTTATCAACTGTTTTTCAGTTGTTATCAAGTTATTTGGGTGCCCTTTTGGGGCAATTAATTATTAAAGATTTAAGAGCAAAAGTATTTTCTCATTTAAGCAAACTACGTTTAAAGTTTTTTGATAATACACCTGTGGGAACCTTGGTAACACGCTGCATTAGCGATATTGAAACCATTACCGAAGTATTTAGCGAAGGCTTCATCAGTATTATGGGCGATCTGCTCCAAATAATATTTATTCTGGGTTTAATGTTTTTTGCAAGCTGGAAACTTACCTTGGTTAGTCTTTCGGTATTGCCTTTTTTATTGGTTGCAGCTTATTGGTTTAAGGAAAGTGTTAGGGTATCGTTTGAGGAAGTTCGAAACAAAGTTTCTGAGCTAAATACATTTGTGCAAGAACATTTAATTGGCATGCAAATAGTTCAAATTTTTAACAAGCAAGATGAAGAGTTAGAAAAATTTAAAGCCATCAATAAAGACCACAGAGATGCCAATATTAGAGGTGTTTTTTATTATTCTGTTTTTTTTCCAATTGTAGAAATTATTTCGAGTATAGCCATTGGTTTGGTAGTTTGGTATGGAGCTAAGGAAACCATTAACGGACAAGCATCTGCGGGTGTTATTGTAGCGTTTATTATGTACATATCTATGATTTTTAGGCCAATCCGTCAAATAGCAGATAAGTTCAATACGTTGCAAATGGGCATGGTGGCTAGTAAACGTATTTTTGCTTTGGTGGATGATGAAACATATATTGAACCAACCGGAAATATTCCATTTGAAACACTAAAAAGTGAAGTTGAATTTAAAAATGTTGGTTTTGCTTATATTGATGAAGATTATGTTTTAAAAGATATTTCGTTTAACTTAACTAAAGGAAAAAATATGGCTTTAGTTGGAGCAACAGGAGCTGGAAAATCATCCATCATAAATTTATTAAGCAGGTTTTACGATTATCAAAAAGGACAAATTTTGATAGATGGCGTTGAGCTTAAACAATACCAAACAGATACTTTACGAAAGCATATTGCGGTGGTTTTGCAAGATGTATTTTTATTCAGCGGTTCTATTTACGATAATATAACGCTTTACAATAAGGAAATAACCATGGAGCAAGTAATTGCTACCTCAAAACTGTTAGGTGCTCATGAGTTTATTAGCAGGTTGCCCAATGGTTATAATCAATTGGTACAAGAACGTGGCTTAACTTTAAGTATGGGACAAAGGCAATTGATTTCGTTCGTAAGAGCCATGGTAGTTAATCCAACAGTTTTGGTTTTAGATGAAGCAACCTCTAGCATTGACCAAGAAACAGAAGATATTATTCAGTATGCCATTGCTAAAATGATGGAAGGCCGCACCAGTATTGTAATTGCACACAGGCTTTCAACCATTCAAAAAGCAAACGAAATTTTGGTATTAGACAAAGGCGAAATAAAAGAACGCGGCACCCACGAAAGTTTACTGCAAATAAAAGACGGTTTTTACACCAGTCTTTACGAAACACAGTTTAATAAAAAGTAGAGTTTTGTTATGGCTTTGGCCTGTTGAAATTTGGATAAAAACTTACATATTCTATAAGAATGGTATCTCCTAATTTATACGTTGATTCATTGGAGTTGCCTTTATAAATAGTTCCTTCTACATCAAAACTATATGAATATGAAAACTCTTGAGATACTGGACTATTGCCATAATAATTTTTTTCATTAATAATGACGGCTTTACATGGAATTGAATTGCTAACTAAAAAGTAACTTTTAAAATTCCTGTAACCTATTTCAAAAATCCAGAAACAAAAAATACCAAAAACAAATATTAAGACATAATATTTTCTAAGTAAAAATAATAAGGATTTTGGTTTTTGAATTTTGGACATAATCAAATTTAAAAATTATTTGAAGAAACAAAAGCATTTTTATGAAAACAATTTTAGAAACTGAACAAGATAATTGGTTTGATGAGTTACCCAGTGAAATTCAAAACTCTGTTAATATAGGTTTGAAACAATCAGAAAATATTGAATGTATTTCTCACAAGGAAGCTATGATTGACATTCAAGAATGGCTAAAAAAATCCATTAAAAATTAAGAACATTTGTATGTTATTAATCAAGAGTTAGTTTATGGGCAACATCTGATTTTCTAGTAAAAATTAGTCCATTAAAACCCTTATACAGTTTTTGTTTGGTGTAATAATATTTAGAGCTATCAAATTTAAATCTGTCCCCAATTGCACGTATTGATTTTTTACCTAAGAGTTTATTACTTTCTATTGAATTTTCAAAATTTATATACGCCAAGTCACCATTGAAACCCGAAGCAATTGCTTCAATAGAATTTTTGATTGCGGTGTCTGTTACACAATACTCTTGGCTTTTTTTGACAACATTGTATGTATTTATTTCTCCAAAATAAAATGAAAAAGCTATTGCTTTGTATTTCGTCCCAAAAAAATTTTTTAAATGTCCTCCCATTGGGTAAATAAACGTTGAATTTCGAGCTTTGGCTATATGTTCATTGTGCGCCCAAATAATAAATTTTTCGTTAGGCTTTTGTTCAGTTAAATAAATTATGGATTTTGCCATTATTTCATCTCGAACTACAGCGCTTCTATAACCATGTTTCAACTTGCATTTCTTTAAATAGTCTGAAAGTAATGTAACAATGTAATTCTCTTCAATTGTTTCAAAAGCATTTGGGATATAATTTTTTCGAAAATCATTATAAAGCAACTTAGTTTGTTCAATACCTGTCTTGGTTTTTTTCCATTTAGAATAATTACTTAGCGAATCCAGAGTTTCTATGGAGGAACTGCTCAAATTTTTTAGTACCCAAGGATGGCTTTTAAAATGTTGTGAAATTATTGTAATTCCCCAAACATCGCATCCATATAAACTAACTTTTAAACTATCGGGTTTATCAAGATTATAATCCTTTAGCCATTTCATTAAGTTATAAACCTCGTTATTTATCCATACACCAACACCCATATCTAAAAAAGCATCCTTAATATCTACATTTTCATTATGTATATACTTATTCATGGTTTGCGTACCCCAAAAAAAACTTTCAAATACAATATTTTTAAAATTATGCTTTAAAACCAATTCTTTAATAACATCAGCCTTTAAATCATAAATTGTTCCTGCACCATGAGCAGATTCACCCAGTCCAATAACTCTACAATCACCTACTATTTTATTTAATAATTGAGTGTCTTTTACATTAAATTTTGTAATATCAACTTTACTTATATTTTGGGTATAAACGAGTTTAGAAATTGCGAGTAAAAGTGAAAGTATAATTGTTCTATTGAGAATCATATTTAGTAGTTTTTTAACATTTTAAAGAAAATTTATTTATTTCAACCCTTGATAATTAATGGTTGGGTAAGTAATAATTAAATCAAATAACTCGTTATAATATACTTTTCTTAATCCATAACTTTTTTGAAAACTAGCTCCAATAAATTGCGCTGTATATTTTTTATTACTTATTTCTTTTGCGCTCATTATCCTCTTAATGGTAATTTTTTTATCATTCCATATAGTTTTTCAATTAGAAATAGGTTTAAAATAACTTGTATCTTGTTTTTGCTTTTCCTTAGAGGTATAAATAATTCCTTTCTCAAATTCAGTTGAAATGACAAAATAGTCATTTTTATATTTTTCATTTAAAAGTACTCCTAAATTCTGCCTTCGAATTTTTGGAGATTTTGCTAAGTGCTTACTATGTGCTATTACAACAACCTTGTGGTTTGGGTTTTCAAGTAGGTAATTATTGACTTTTGCAAACATAAAGGAATCTCTTATTAAGTCAGTTCTAGTTCGTTTTAGTGAAATATAATTTATATTTTCAACTAAATCATTAATTACATTCGGATATGCAGAGAGTGTGTAGTTATTTGGTGATAATTTTAGCACCTGGTTTTTCAAGTCTTCCAATTCGTTTAGCGGCATTTTATACCAATAATAAGCCTCATTTGAATTGTTGAGTATAAATATTTTATTTAGCTCATGTGAGAATAAAGAATCCTTTATTTTAGTAGCTTCAATTATTATTCTTATATCTCCACCAAAGGCAGTATTTATTCCAATAATTGGTATTTTCATTTCACTAGCCAATTTGTATGTCTTTTCATAAATTTTAAATTCATTAATTCTAAGGTCATTATTCACTTGAATGTTGGAAACTTCAATAAATATGGCATCAAAACCCAAACTATCGATTAAAAGTTTGCTTATATTATACTGGTCTTCTTTATATTCTTTTATCCAATGTACATTTTCAGCAATAGCTACTATTTTTTTGTTTTTAACTGCTTCAAGTAATTGTTTTTTTTCTTCATTCGTAAACGAAGTTCCAGCAACTTGAGCTTGTAAATCCGTTTGAAACATAAAAAACAAGCAACTAATTACAAATAAAATCCTGACAGAACTTTTTAAATAAATTGGTTTTAGAAAACTCTTAAACTTCATTTTGTTGAGTGATTTGATTGAAAAACATTTGATCAAAACTACTAAATTTCTAAAATAAACTTTATAGATTCTTTCTCGTATTTTTTATATTCAACTCCTTCGGAGTTGTTTTTGTGCTTTTTGTTTTCCCTGCATTTCATGCAGGGTTATTGAAATTCAACTCCTCTGGAGTTATTTTTTTCTTGAAATCGATTATATAACAAGCTACCTTTTAAAAAATATCTCACTTCAATAATAACATGTAATAAATAATTTTATTTGTAAAGTAACTCCGAAGGAGTTTAATTTAAATAGCACCGAGTGTAACTCTGTGATTGAATAAAGGCAAAATAGTCAACAACTCCGAAGGAGTTGAATAGCAGAAAACAGATGCTATGTTTTAAACAAATTTCCCAACTCACCAAATTTTCTAAATAATTTTATATTCGGAATCGCATAAATGAATACTAAAATATGAAATTCATTAAATGGTTTTTATGGTTAAAATTAATTGATTGAATATTAATGGGAGCTCACTTGTAAAATAAAATATCGATGAATATTTATTTGCCCAAATAGTACTTTAACCCTGCAGAATAATTTAGCCTAAATAAATCATAACCATTTCCATCTAATGTGTGGGTAGTTTTTGTTCCATTTTTATTACTATTTATTTCTTTAATAAAACCAGCTTCAAACAATAAACCTAAACCTACTGCAAGATTTTTATGAAATCTAAAATCATAATTAAAACCACCAAAAGGTGAGTAAGTACTACTTGTGTAAAGCGTATAATAATTAGTAGCGTATAACTCCTCTTTATAAAAAGTTTTATTTAAACCTAAAATAATAAAAAGGTTATTGTACGCTCTTTTTGACTGAAATAAATACATCCCTTTAACTCCTAAACTACTAATTTGGTTACTTGCATCATATTGTTGAATAGGAGCATTTGGTAAGCCTGCAATTTTATAGTTTTTAATTTCATTAGTTAAATTACTTACAATAACACCTAAAAACAAGTTCTTATCCTTGTTTATTGACAAGGAGAATTCTAGTTGGTAACCTTGTAATTCAGTAAACTGTTCTTTATCTTTTTCTACAACTTTTGTTTTGCCGTTATAAATTAACAAAGAAGGCTCCCTTACTCTTGCCGAGTAAGTATAATCAAGTGATATTCGATTATTAATATCCTTAAAGAAAGATTTTTCTTTTAATTTTTGAAAGTATTTGGTGTTTTGAATGTTAATGATAGAATCAACCTTGTTTTGAGATTTAACCAAGTAAAAATTGGGAATTACTTTTAAAAAACTATTCAAATTTAACTTTTCGGTTTTTTTAATTCCCCCTTTGAAGTAAATGTATTCTATACTATCATTTTTATTGATTTCAATAATTTTACATTGGATACTATCGTTACTAGTTGTTAATAATAAATCCTGTGCAGAGGCTTTGATTGCTATTAATGATAGCATCATAAAAACAAGTTTTGGAATAGTATTTAAGTTCATATAGGCAATTATAATTAATTTTTCACATTAATTAAACTACGCATTGTTAATTTTATAACAAATCCAATGAGTTAAAACGTAAAACTATTCTCTTTTATTTAAACCAATATTTTCCAACCAACCTTATTTCCTAAATAATTTTATATTCGTAATCTTATAAATAAATATTCAAATATGAAATTCATCAAATGGTTTTTTATAGTAATAATTAGCTTGTTGGTTATTGGCGAAGCTGCCATATTAATTAGTGGCAAAACATTTTTAAACCGGGTTTTTGCCATGACTATTTTTAATGGTAAAATGAGTCCTGATATTGATGAACTTCATTTATTTCCTTACCGAGAAATGGCTGCTACCAAACCACAACCTTGGGCAGTTTCGGTAAATTATAACAAGGCTAAAATTGATGCAAGCCTGATGCAAAAAATGGAATCGTTTAAAACAACTTCATTTTTGGTGATTAAAAACGATTCGATTATTTATGAAAACTATTGGGAGCAGTATAACGATAAAAGTGTAACCAACTCGTTCAGTATGGCTAAAAGTTTTACTGCTGCTTTAATTGGTATTGCCATTAAACAAGGTTTGATTCAAAGTGTGGATGAGCCAGTTGGCAATTATATTGATAGTTACAAGGAAGGTGACAAAGCAAAAATTACCATCAAACATTTGCTTACTATGAGCAGCGGAATTGATTTTGATGAAACGTATAATAGTCCTTTAGCATGGCCAAGTGAGGCTTATTACGGAAACGATGTAAATGCCTTAACTGTAAAAGCAGTAGTAAAAGAAACACCTGGAATTACTTGGAAATACAAAGGAGGCGACACACAATTATTAGGAATAATTTTGAAAAAAGTTTTGGGCAATAAAACCGTTTCGCAGTTTGCTGCTGAAAATTTATGGCAAAAAATGGGTGCAGAACAACCTGCTTTTTGGAGTTTAGATAAAGCTGATGGAATGGAAAAAGTAAGCTGCTGTTGGTATGCTACAGCCCGCGATTTTGCGCGATTTGCTAAACTTTACATGAACAAAGGCAATTGGAGTGGTGAGCAAATATTAGATTCATCATATATTCAAGAATCTATTCAATTGGCTAATTTAAAAGATATTGATGGTAAGCCAAACGATAAATATGGTTACCAATGGTGGGTTATGAAACACAAAGGCCACGATATATTTTATTGCAGAGGAATTAGGGGGCAATACATTTTTGCAGTGCCTGATAGTAATTTAATTGCAGTAAGAACCGGCCATAAACGTGCTACTAAAAAAGGTGATGAATTACCAGACGATATTTTTGTATACTTAGATATTGCTTTAGCCTTGTAAAATAAAATGTTTGATAAAGAAAAAATGAAACTCACTTTAACCAAGCCAATCGTTAAAGGTAATGAAGTATTTATAGCACCAAATGCTACAGTTATAGGCAATGTAAATTTAGGCAATGAGGTTTCCATTTGGTTTGGTGCTGTTTTGCGTGCCGATGGAGATGAAATAATTATTGGCGATAGAAGTAATATACAAGACAATGCAGTGGTGCATGTAGATCCCAACTGCCCAACTCATATCGGACATGATTGTATCATTGGTCATTCCGCTATTGTGCATGGTGCTAAAATTGGCAACCATGTATTAATTGGCATGCACTCCACAATTTTAAACAATGCTGTTATTGGCGATTTTAGCATAGTTGGGGCAAATGCTTTGGTAACTGATGGTACGCAAATTCCACCCTATTCATTGGTATTGGGTTCACCTGCTAAAGTGGTTAAACAAATTACACCTGAACAAGTAGAAAAGATAAAACGTAATGCCCAAAGTTACGTGGATTTAAGCAAAGCGTATTTGGAGGTTCTTATTTAAACAATAATCCATTTTGCCAAAGTGAGCAAAAATCCATGGTGATAGCTACTGAAAAATGAATGGCTACTCCAAGCCAAATTTAAAAACAAATATTGCATTATTACCTTATTTATTCTTACTTGCAAAAGAATAATTTTTTATTTTCATGAAACAAATCTTAAGAGCGTCATTACTTTTTATTAGTGGTTTTTTTATACAAACATTACAAATAAACGCCAACAATATCAGCGTTTCTGGTATTAGCATTACCGGAAAGAATACGACTGCTGGAGTAAATAATGCAGCTAACTATTCTTTAGTAAAATTTAACATAGCTTGGGAAAATTCATGGCGTTCTTCTGCATTAAATTGGGATGCTGCATGGGTGTTTGTAAAGTACCGAGTGAATGGTGGTGCTTGGAACCACTGTAACCTAAACAATACAGGGCACACAGCACCAACAGGCAGTACCATAGATGCAGGATTGGTAGCACCTTCTTCTACTTTTAATGCCACCACAAACCCAGCAGTGGGTGTTTTTATATACAAAAATGCTGATGGTAATGGCAATGTAAACTACCAAAATGTGCAATTGCGCTGGAATTATGGCAGCCAAGGTGTGGCTGATAATGCCGTTTTGGATGTAAAAGTATTTGCCATAGAAATGGTATATGTGCCTACAGGTACTTTTGCAGTAGGTGATGGTAAAGATGAAAGTATTGAATATCAAGCGGCACCAAGATTTTCATTAACCACAATAAATACAGGTAATGCAACCACAGCGCCTAGTGGCATAGGTAGTTTGGGCGGACAAGCTGGTGGTTATCCAACTGGTCAAACCGCGCCAACAAGCTCTAGTTGGCCAAATGGATATAATGCCTTTTATAGTATGAAGTATGAATTGACAGTTGGACAATACAGAGACTTTTTAAATACACTAACCTATACTCAGCAAACAAGTAAATGTTCTTTAGATATAGTTACTGTAGGTAATTTTGTAAATCCTTATATGCCTGATACATGGAGAAATAAATTAAAAGTAAAAACTGCTGGGGTTGTAAGTACTGTTCCAGCAATTTTTGGTTGTGATTTAAACGACAATGGGGTTTATGACGAAAGCAGTGATGGGGAATTTATTGCAATAGCAAACATTAATTGGGCTGATTTCGGTTCATTTTTAGATTGGTCAGGCTTACGACCAATAACCGAAATGGAATTTGAAAAAGCCTGTCGAGGAAATCAAACCCCTGTAAGTGGTGAATATGCATGGGGTACATCAAGCATTTTTGTTGCAGAACATGATTTAAGTAATTCAGGTTATACAAATGAAGCTATCAGTAGTAATTATAGTACAACATTAAATCAAGGTAATGCTGCTTATGCCTATGGAGTCGGCCCACTTAGAGTAGGTATTTTCGCCTCTAATTCAAATAATTTAGGTAGAGTCACTTCTGGTAGTTCTTTTTACGGAATAATGGAATTGAGTGGTAATGCAGGTGAACTAGCAATTAACCTATATTTGTCTTCAGGTAGAAGTTTTACTGGTGACCACGGCAATGGAATCCTTCAATCAGATGGTTTGTTTAATGTTTCTAATTGGCCTTCTTCAAATTCAGGCATAGGTAGCAGAGGAGGTTACTTTACTGATTATCAGCAATTGCTAGAAGTATCTAATAGGTCCTATATAGATAGTAATGTGGGTTCGTCAAGAAACGGAGGTTTCGTAGGCCGTGGAGTTCGTTCAGCACAATAAACACTATGAAAAGCCTTTACCACCAACCCAAATTATTTGTTTTTGCCCTATTTTTGGCATGTGTCTTTTATAGCTTTCAAGCTAAAGCTATTTCCATTGGCATTTCTTCTATTAGCTATGCTGCGGGTTATCCAATACAAGCATCGGGTAGTTTGTCGGCAAGCCTTAGTATTACTTTTACCAAAACAGGTACTTTTAATTCAGGAAATGTTTTTACGGCTCAGTTATCCAATAGCTCAGGTTCGTTTGCAAGTGTTAGCAATATTGGCACTTTAGTAGGCACAAGTTCAGGTGTTATTAATGCTACCATACCCTCCAACACCGTTGCAGGTAGTGGCTATAGAATTAGAATTATGGCATCAAACCCTGCCATTACCAGCGCAGACAATGGTATAGATTTAATTATCACTTATCCTTACACTTTTGGAGGAACAGGAAGAGGAGACATTTCCAAAACATGCAGTGATGTTACTATTACTTCTCAACCCAATAGTGAAAACCAAGCAACTGTCATCAATTCAAGCACACTAACCTTACAAGTAGCGGCTACATCAAGCGGTAGTATTGCATACCAATGGTATGGCAACACCAATGCTAGCAATACAGGTGGTACTTCTGTGGGCAGTGCTTCGGGTGGCAATACTAATACCTACACGCCCTCAACAAATACCATTGGCACAATCTATTATTATTGTATGCTCACCGCAAATGGCTGCACCACAGTTAGCAGTGTGTCGGGCGCAGTGGTGGTTAATTGTGCAGCTTTCACATCTCAACCTAATGATACAGACAAGTATGTAGGTTTAAATGTAAATAATAGTAGTTTAAGTGTAGTAGTGTCTGCCTCAAACAGTATAACATATCAATGGTATAGAAATACTAAACCTCAAAATACAGATGGCTCAAGTATTTTGGGTGCAAACACAAATACCTATACCCCATTAAGCAATTCTGTTAGCAGGTATTATTATTATTGTACGGTAAGTGTGGCTGGCTGCTCACCTAGCATTACAAGCAATGTATCGGGTGCAATTAATGTGGAGTATTTACCTGCTTTTTTGGGTGGTAGTGGCAGAGGTGATATTTCAAAAACCTGCACAGATATTACTATTACCGCACAACCTAACAGCACAGACCAACTAATGGCTGTAAATGGAACACCGCAAAATATAACTATAATAGCTACATCAAGTAATGCCATCACATATCAATGGTATAGCAATAGCACTGCTTCAAATATTGGCGGCACATCAGTAGGTTCGGCTTCAGGAGGAACAACAAATACCTACACGCCACCCACAAATTTAATTGGTATTAAATATTATTATTGTTTGCTAACTGCGAATGGATGCGCTACTGTAAGCAGCGTATCAGGTGCAGTAAATGTTAGCTGTGCTAATTTCACATCTCAACCAAACACAACGGACCAAAACCTTGGTTTAGGAGATACAGCTACTTTGTTAAGCGTATCAGCTTCGTCATCATCATCTTTAACTTACCAATGGTATAAAAATATACTGCCACAAAACACAGGAGGAACACTTATTTCAACCAACGGAACAAGCAGTACATACAGACCATTAAGCAACAGTGTTAGCCGCTTTTATTATTACTGCGTAATTGTCGCCAATGGCTGCTCACCGAGTCTTTCAAGCAACGTCTCTGGTGCTGTAAATGTATCTTACTTGCCAGCATTTTCTGGTGGTAGTGGCAAAGGTGATGCAAGTGCAAAAATAAAAAACACATACTTGTCGGGCACTATTTTATCAAATGTTAATGTAACTGTGAATGCATTTTTAGAAGGTTTGTATGATGGTAATAACGGTATGTATTCAGCTCCATTTAATGCTAATGGAATTACACCTACTAATATTGCTGATACTATAATTATTGAGTTGCGAGCAGATGTTTCTCCATTCGATTTGTTGTATTCATCAAAAGTTACGATTGATATAAATGGACTAGCTGATATTAACCTGCCTACAACAACCATAGATAGTAGTTATTACATTGTTATTAAACATCGCAATTCTATTGAAACATGGAGTGCATCAGCATTCAGGGTTATTCCTGTTGGCTCAACTTATAATTTTAAAAATGCTGCAAATAAAGCTTATGGAAATAACCTGAGTAATTTGGGTAATGGGGTATTTGCAATTTACAGTGGTGATATAAATCAAGATGGTTCCATAGATTTTGCTGACTACCCTTCATTGGATATAACTAGCCAAAATGGTGTGTTAGGATATGATGCAAACGACCTAAATGGTGATGCATCAGTAGATTTTGCTGATTATCCTATTTTGGATATTAATAGTAATAATGGAATTATTAGCATTAGGCCATAGATAACTTTCTTACAGTAGCTAAAAACACCAAACGTATGCAATAGGTTTAAAAGAGTTATAACTAAAACAAAATGAGGTTGTCGATTTTAATGATTATCCATTTATTTATTCGAATAATTTAGTAGGTTTACAAATTAATAGACCATAAAAAGTAATCCTACTATTATTTAAACAATAATCCATTTTGCCAAAGTGAGCAAAAATCCATGGTGATAGCTACGGAAAAATGAATGGCAACGCCAAGCCAAATGCTATTGCTTTTTAAACTCAATACGCCAAGAACCAATCCTGCAATAATGGCTGCTAAAGTTTCGGGCAAGGGTTTTCCAAAATGAATCATACAATATGGAATAGTCATTACTAAAATGCTGTAAAAGCCAAAACGCTTTTTATTGCCATGCACCATAAATCCTCGGAAGAAAAACTCCACCGCAAAAAATTGAATTAAGTAAAGTAATTCCCAGGCCAAAAAACGTGGATATAATCCTTCGCCAACTTGCAATTTGTAAAAAGGATATTTGTGTTGAAAACTTTCGGTAAATGAAGCTGTAAATACCAAAGGCATCATAATAGCAATCATTAAAAGGTAAATTTTGTAATCTTTTAAAGCGCCTTTTATTCCTAAACCATAGTTTGAAAATTGATCTTTAAAAATAAATTTGATAATTGCCAAAGGCACCAAGCCATAAAACAAAACTATTACCCCAACCCAAAAAGCCAAGGCATATAATTTATCGTTCACTAAATTGGCATAAACATCGGCTATTTTATGTAAACCTACTTGGTGTAAAAAATCAAAAGTAAAGTTAGCTTGACCAAAATACTCATCCAAACTGATACAAACTGCCGAAGCTATACAAACTATAAAAGCTTGTAATTTTATGGTTTCTGTTTTGTTGTTTTCAGTATCGTGGTAAACTTTACTTACCAAAGCTTTTATCATTTACTAAAACTATTAAGTAGTAAAAATCAAATAAAAATATACTGCAGGAACAGCTAAAAACAAGCCATCAAATCTATCTAAAACTCCACCGTGACCGGGTAGTAAGTTTCCCGAATCTTTTACATCAATATTGCGTTTTAAAAGCGATTCAGTTAAATCGCCAAAGGTGCCAAATATTAAAGTTAATATACCAAAAATAATCCATTCGTGTAGTTCTAATATATCAAAATAATCGAACTGGGTAAAAACAAATGCTACTAAAATTACAAATACAGCCGCACCCATGCTGCCTTCCCAAGTTTTTTTAGGGCTAATGCGTTCAAATAATTTACGTTTTCCAAGTTTTCGGCCAACTAAATAGGCGCCAGTATCGCAAGTCCAAAGCATGATAAAGAAACCAATCGGCAAGGCACCATCGTAAGTTAAACTGTTAAAACGACCAAAATCGGCCAACATGCTCAATGGAAAACAAATATAAATAATACCTAAAACTTGATAAGCCAAGGTGTCAAACTCGCGTTTAGTTTTTTCAAAAAGTTTTATAATTATCATTAATAAAAACACTGGAATTAAGTGGTAAAACCAGCTAAAATCCCAATCGTTTCTAATAATTAAGGCAAACATAATATTGATAATACTTCCAGCTATTACACCTAAATATTGCTCAATCCAGTTTTTATCGGGCAGCATCAATTGGAAAAATTCGCGCAAGCATAAAAAATTGATTGCAAACAACAAAATATAAAAAGCCCATTCGTTCATTACTGTGCAAAGCACAATGGCTAATACAAAAAAGAAACCTGTAATGGCTCTTTGCCAAAAATTACTCATGATATAGTTTTACTTTAAATTTTATTTTTTTCAATTAAATGCATGGCCATAACCGCATCTTCTTGGTGGCAATATATTTCAATTTTTCCAAAAGCGCCTGCGTAGCTGCTATCGGTTTTGTTAATTTCTGATGCCTCAATGCCATTTTCAGCCAAAAATGTAATAATATTTTGCGAGGTGAAAATATCTTTTACCTCTGTAACTTTTACCCAATCAATCATTTGTATGTTTTATAAATATTTGGTTAAACCTTAATTTGCTCATTGCAAATAAAACAATTACCACTCCAAAAGCCGCTATTGCTGTTAAATAAATTGGAAAATTATAATCATCTTTAAAATATTCAATTTCAGGATGTTTTTCGGAAATATAAAATGCTAAAATGGTTATGGTATTATTTAGAAAGTGACCTAACACCGTTACCCAAATATTGCCACTGTAAGCAAAAGCATAACCTAATACCACACCAAACATAAATCGTGGTAAAAAGCCAAAATAATCGCCATGAATAGCGCTGAAAATAATGGCGGTAAAGAATACTGAAACATGTAAATTATAAAAACACATGCGCACAAAATTTTGTAAACAACCTCTAAAAAATATTTCTTCGGCAATGGCAGGAATTACCGCTACAATAAAAATATTCAATATCAATTGATCTATTCCATTGGCTCTAACAAAAGCTTCAGATTGGAGTTTACTAAAAGCTTCGTCACCGCGTAAATAAGTTTCAAACTCTTTTAAACTATCTGGCAAATGTAAATTTTGGTTTAGTTCCAAAAGCCAAGAGGAAACAGGAATAGCCGAAATAATTAATATGATTATAAACAAATAATTATAAATACGGGTCTTATGTTTTAAGTGTAAAAAATGAATTGGATTTTGGTTAATTGACCTGCTAAACAACAATGCGGGCACTATAAAAATGGCAATTGAAATAATTCCTTGATTCAGCTTTAAGGCCAAAACCCCTTGTGGATATTCACCAGGGTGATTAATGATATCGAAAAATGAACTTTGTAAATCAACGCCAAAAAATGTTTTGGTAATTCCAATTGCTAATACCCCCCCAACTATATAAAAGGTAATAATCATTCCAATCAGTATGAGCAAGTGCCATAAAAAGAACACAATTGGGTTGGATGCAAATGAGGGTATCTTAAACATTTTGTTATTTTTGTGAGCGCAATATAATTTTAAAATAAATAATTGGTAAAAATAGGTAATATAGAATTAGGCGATTTTCCACTTTTGCTTGCTCCAATGGAAGATGTTAGTGATCCGCCTTTTAGAGCTGTGTGCAAAGATAACGGTGCAGACCTGATGTACACAGAGTTTATTTCGTCAGAAGGATTAATTAGAGATGCCATTAAAAGCAGAAAAAAACTCGATATTTTTGATTACGAAAGGCCAATAGGCATACAAATTTTTGGTGGCGATGAAGAAGCTATGGCTATGGCTACCCAAATTGTGGATACAGTAAATCCTGATTTAGTAGATATTAACTTTGGTTGTCCAGTAAAAAAAGTGGTTTGTAAAGGAGCTGGAGCAGGCGTTTTAAAAGATATTGAACTCATGGTTCGTTTAACCGAAGCAGTTGTAAAATCAACCAAGCTACCAGTTACAGTAAAAACTCGTTTGGGTTGGGACGAAAATTCCAAAAACGTAGAAGATGTAGCCAAACGTTTGCAAGATGTAGGCATTGCAGCATTGAGTATTCATGGTAGAACGCGCGCTCAAATGTACAAAGGCGAAGCCGATTGGACTTTGATTGGAAAAATTAAAAATAACCCTAATATTAAAATTCCAATTTTTGGTAATGGCGATATTGATAGCCCAGAAAAAGCAGTTGAATATAAAAACCGCTATGGCGTTGATGGCGTTATGATTGGCCGCGCTGCCATTGGTTATCCTTGGATTTTTAATGAAATAAAACATTACATGGCTACAGGCCAATTATTGCCAGCACCAACTATTGCGCAAAGAGTAGAAGTGTGTCGCAAACATTTAACCAAAAGTGTGGAGTGGAAAGGCGAAGGCTTAGGTGTTTTAGAAATGCGCAGACATTACACTTCGTATTTTAAAGGCTTAAATCATTTTAAAGAATTTAGAACCAAATTGGTTACCTTAAATAAATTAGAAGAAATTTTAGCAGTTATAAGTCAAGTAGAAGAGCATTACAGTCAGGAAGTGGCGCAGCAATAACAGCATTTAATAAACTACTATTTTCTGAATAAAGTGGTTGTTAAAATAACTGCACTTTACAAAATATACACCTAATTGTAGCATACTAATATCGATCTGATTTGAATTTGTACTCACTTTTGGCGTTAGTACAATCTCTCCTAATATATTAATAATTTCAATCTGAGAATCTTCATTCCTAAGATTGATAATTAATGGCTCATTTCTAGCTATTGGATTTGGGAAAACAGAAATCAATGGCTTTTCAATATTTTCTATACCCAAATTATTAAAAGGTACTCCCCAAGTTTCTAATCCTTTTTTATAGTAAACCATATTTTCGTTTAAATTCCCTGGAAATTGATAGGTGTCATAACTAAAAAAACCCAATCCTTCGCCATAAGTAATGCGATATCCTGGGTCCATGTGTGATTGAGTCCAACAGTCGTTATTTAAATAATGTATACGCTCTGACCCAACAATAAAAAACCTTCTATTTTTTAAACTATTCTTAACAATTTCTCTACCTGTACTTTCATTTGAAGCATAGTTTAGAATAGGCTCTTCTGGTAAATATTGTTTTTCGTTAATTAGATAATTTACATCCAAGGTATCTATCAAAAGATGGTTTTTATCTGCCTTATAAGCATAATAAAAATAAGTTGCTCTTTTTATTTGGTAATAAACAGAGTCACTATTTTTAGAATATTTTTTATCTAATATCTTGTGTATTGAATTGGTTTTATTGTCGTCAGGGCTAATTGTGTAACTAAATTTTTCATAATGAAATTCGTCTCCAATTTCAAAATCAAATGTTTGCTTTAAAGTTAAATAAGTTTTACCTAGATTATTTTTGCTCGTTCCAATCAAGCTACTTTTAATAATAGTAACTGGAAATGTTAAATATTCAAGTATAGTTATTGATCCATAGTTTTTGCTTATTTTTAAAGTTTGATTGTCTAATTCGCTTGTGACAATATTGTTATTTTTGTCATAAGTTGTAAATGAATATTCAATTATTGAATCAGAAGTATTTAAAAATGTTTCAACTATCTTGGATGAAATTTTTGCCAATATATAGCTTGAATCCTCAAATGTATAGAAGCGCCAAGTAGTACCTAAATTTGAACTTGGGTGGTAATAAATGGTATCATTATTTTGATTGAAAAATAAAAATTGATTATTTACTGATGTCATTTTATATCCAAGCCAAGAGGGGCCGTTTGGCTTTATGCACCATCTGTCTTCTGTATTCCAAGTTTTATTAAACTCAAAAATATTGACATTATTTATTTGGTAAAACGAGTCTATTTTAGTACCACTAATTTTATTGTTTTGATTACTAAAAAATGAAATGTTGCTATCCACCAAAACGGGCTCATAGTTTTGAGCATTTAATTTTGCAGTGAGCAGGAGCATAATCAAAGCTTTTATAAGTGACTTCATAGTAGTAAAAATTTATTTCTAATAAGTAAAAAAAGCTGTTGAATTAGTTGTCAACAGCTTTTTATTTTTATCCAAGGTTGGTGTCCCCACCAATCCCTCTATAATTGGCAAAAAGGGTTTGGTTTGTGAGGACACAAACCAAGGACAGAATTTCGTGCTTTAAATAAAGCTTTCAACTATCAACTAATTACCTACTTGCGTACATTTTATCGTAGTATTTGGCATAATCGCCACTGGTTACTTCGTCCATCCATTGTTGGTTATCCATGTACCAATTGATGGTTTTTTCTATACCTTCTTCAAATTGCAAACTTGGTTCCCAACCTAATTCTTTCATGATTTTATTGGCATCAATGGCATAGCGTAAATCGTGTCCAGCTCTATCGGTTACGTAAGTAATTAACTTTTCGCTTTCGCCTTCAGGTCTGCCTAAAATTTTATCCATGGTTTTGCAAATTACCTTTATCAAATCAATATTGGTCCATTCGTTAAAGCCGCCAATATTGTAGGTTTCGCCAATTTTTCCTTTGTGGTAAACCACATCAATTGCACGTGCATGATCCACTACATATAACCAATCGCGTACATTTTCTCCTTTACCATAAACAGGTAATGGTTTGTTATTTCTAATATTATTAATGAATAATGGAACCAATTTTTCAGGGAATTGATTTGGCCCATAATTGTTAGAGCAATTAGTTAAAACTACCGGAATTTTATAGGTATTGTGGTATGCACGCACGAAATGATCGCTAGCGGCTTTACTTGCTGAATATGGACTTTGTGGATCGTATGAGGTTGATTCTAAAAAGAAACCACCATCATGCAAACTGCCATAAACTTCATCTGTCGATACATGGTAAAACAATTTACCTTCCATATTACCTTTCCAAATTTCTTTGGCAGCATTTAATAAATTTACAGTTCCTACCACATTGGTCATCACAAAATCCATAGGATTGGTAATACTTCTATCTACATGGCTTTCGGCCGCTAAGTGAATAACTGAATCAAACTGATGCTCGTTAAATAAATTATTAACCGCGGTAGCATCTACCAAATCAAGCCTAACAAAATGGTAATTAGGTGCATTTTCTATATCGGTCAGGTTTTTTAAATTACCTGCGTATGTTAATTTATCTAAATTATAAATTTCGTAGTTTGGATAATTATTTACAAATAAACGTACTACGTGAGAGCCAATAAAACCTGCTCCTCCAGTTATTAATATTTTTCTTGTTGACATATCTAATCAGTTATATTTTGAGTATTAATTTTTTGACTGTGGTCCATGGACTATAGACCATGGTCTATTTTTGTGCTAAATGCTTTTCCCAAGCCCAAGCTGTTTGCATACAATTATCCAAATCGCGTTCAGTTTTCCAACCTAATACATTGGTAGCTTTATCGCAATTAGCATAAATTTGAATTACATCACCGCCTCTACGAGGACCAATTTTATAATTAACCTTTTCACCTGATACTTTTTCAAATGATTGTATTACCTCTAAAACTGAATTTCCTTGTCCAGTTCCTAGGTTAAATACACTGTAAGCTTCGCTATATTTTTTTTGTTCTAAAAACTCAATGGCTTTTACGTGTGCTTTGGCCAAATCCACTACATGTATATAATCGCGAATACAAGTTCCGTCAATGGTTGGGTAATCGTTTCCAAATACGGTTAAAACCTCACGTTTGCCAATAGCAGTTTGGGTAATAAATGGCACTAAATTATTGGGAACTCCAATTGGCAATTCTCCAATTAAGGATGAATCGTGCGCGCCTACTGGGTTAAAATAGCGTAACGAAACTACTTTTAAATTGCTTGCTTTGGTATAATCAAAAAGTACTTCTTCGCAAATTTGTTTGGTATTTCCGTATGGCGATTGTGCTTCTGGCTTAGCAGTACTTTCATCTACCGGAGGGTTTGCTTCACCATATACTGTGCACGATGATGAAAATGCTATTTGGCTGATGCCTGCTGCTTCCATTGCATAAAGTAAGTTTACAGTTCCACCTACATTGTTTTCATAATATTTTAAAGGATTTTGAACACTTTCGCCAACGGCTTTAAATGCTGCAAAATGTATCACTGCATCAATTCCTTTTTGGCTAAGCATAAAATCAGTTAATGCTTTTTTATCTCTGATATCTACTTTTTGAAAAACAACTTTTTTGCCAGTAATTTTTTCAATATTGTCAAGCACATCGGGATACGAATTGTCAAAATTATCAATTGCCACCACCTCGTGACCAGCATTGTGCAGTTCTACAACAGTGTGTGAACCAATATAGCCGGTTCCGCCTGTTACCAATATTTTCATAAATGTAAATTTATTTTGGTTGCAAAATAACAATAACTATTTAAAATAAAAGTGATATTAGGACCAATTTCAACTTAAAATTGTTAATTGTTTTTTGAGAAAATAATCCTAATCTTATAAAATTAATGGCAAATTTTATAAAAGGCTTTAAAATAAAATTTACATATTTGTTTAATCAAAATATATCTAAAAAATTATTGATGAAACAAATTTATATACTAGTTTTATTCTTACTTATCAGTGTTTTTTCTAATGCACAGCAGGCCAAAATAAAAGGTGTTGTATCAGATTTAAATACACAGCAAATAGTTGATTTTGCTGTAGTTTCGCTCGATAAAACCAAACAAATTTATACTGATAGTTTGGGTGCTTTTAGTTTTGTAACTTCTGCTGGTAAACATGTTTTAAAAGTTTCGCGAGTGGGTTATCGCACTCTATTTTTAAATATTGATTTAGACGAAGGTGCCAACAAAAAAATACAAATTGATTTAGAACCTTTCAATAATCAAATGGATCAGATTGTTATTGCTGGTTCGCGCGAGGGGAAAAAGGTAGCTAAAGAAATTGCATCGGTAAGTATAATAAAACCCTATTTAATTGACAATACCAATAGCACAGATTTATCGCAAGTAATTAACAGATTGCCGGGGGTGCAGGTGGCCGATGGACAAGCAAGCATAAGAGGAGGCGTAGGTTACAGTTATAATACAGGAAGTAAAATTGCAGTCTTATTAGACGACATGCCTTTAATGGGTGCCGATTTAGGCGATGTACGTTGGAAATTTTTACCAATAGAAGCCGCTGAGCAAGTAGAAGTAATAAAAGGTTCTGCATCGGTTTTATACGGCTCTGCAGCATTAAATGGAACCATAAATGTAAGAACAGGGTGGCCAACTAAAACACCAAAAACCAAAATACAAGCTTACCAAGGCATCATGCAGAATTATGACAGAAGTGCTATAAATTGGTGGGAGGCTGCTACGCAACCATTTAACAATGGGATGTTTTTCACCCATAAGCAAATGTTTGGCAACTTTGATTTGGTGCTGAGCGGCAATATTTCGAGCATGCGCAGTCATTTGCAATATGCAGACGAATTTAGGGCACGAACTTATATAAAAACACGTTACAGACCTGAATGGAATAAAAAAATCACTTTTGGTGTAAACGGGAGTTTGATGTACGAAAAATCAGGTCGGTTTTTCTTATGGGCTAATGCAGATTCTGGAACTTTAAAACAGTTTAATGGATCAAAACCAATTGATGACTTGTATAGAATTTTTACCATAGATCCACATTTTGATTATGATGGTTTAAAGATGCACCATGCTGTTAAATTCAGGATGTATCAAATTACGAGGTTACTTGATAAAACAAGATTTCCAAACGAATCGGATGCAGTAGCTAATTTATACGCTTTTGATTACAATAATAAATACAAAATTGATAAGCATTTTGCCTTAAACAGCGGTGTTTATTTAACTTCCATGTTTAGCAATGGCAATGTATACAAAGGTCAATTTGGAGGTGGAACAGGTGCGGTTTATAGTCAGTTAGATTATACTTATAAAAGATTAATTATTACCGGAGGCATGCGTTATGAAATGATTGCGCAAGATACCAGTAAAATAGAAAAAGCACTCTTAAAACGAATTGGCTTAAATTACCAAGCAGCCAAAAAAACCTATTTACGCGCTAATTATTCCGAAGGTTATCGTGTGCCAACCATTGGCGAAAAATTTGTAGAAGATAAAGTTTCGTTTTTAAATGTATTGCCCAACCCCAGTTTGATTCCCGAAAAAGGCTGGACAGCCGAAATTGGCATTCAACAAGGTTTCAAAATAGCAGGATTTTTAGCTTCGGCCGATTTTGCCATTTTTATACAAGATTTCGATAGCATGATAGATTTTAGATTTGGTCAATACAATAAACCAACTATCGAAAACCCTGACCCAATGATTGGTTTTAAGGCATTTAATGTAGGCCATGTGCGTGCAGGTGGTATTGATTTTAGTTTACAAGGTGAGGGTAAAATAAAAGATGTAATGATTAGGATTTTAACAGGTTATACTTATAGTTTACCTGTAAATATGAGTACAGACGAAAGTTTGAAAGACTATGGAAATTATACCAAATTATTTTTTGAAAGTTTGGGAAACAGCAAAGCTGAGGATGGTAGTTATTTAAAAAAGGTAATTATGCCATACAGAAATAGAACCACTGCCAAGTTCGATTTAGATTTGGCATACCGCAAACTTACTTTCGGGTATAGCATTTTTTATTACAGTGTTTACGAAAAAGTGGATGATTTTGTATTGCTACTTCCTGGTGTAAAAACCTTTTTTAGCAATGCTGGAAATGCAGATGTGGTTCATAATATTCGTGTAGGTCTAAAACCTACCAAAAATTATTCGGTTGGTTTATTGGTTAATAATTTAACCAATCGTGAATATGCCACAAGGCCAGGAAAATTAGACCCTGCCCGCACTTTGGTTATCCAATTATTGGTTAATTTCTAGAACAATCTAAATTTAATTTATTTATAGTTTGGTTACTTGTAAAATAAATTTATTTTTGCACCTCATTTTAAAACAAAAAATAGATCATGCATTTGACAACCGAGGCTAAACAAGCCATTTTCGAAAAGTTCGGTACAGCCAAGTCTAAAACAGACACTGGTTCTGCTGAAAGTCAGATTGCTCTTTTCACTGAGAGGATCAATCACATTACTGGACATTTAAAAATTAACAAAAAAGATTTCTCTGCAGAGTTAAGTCTTGTAAAGTTAGTTGGAAAAAGACGTTCATTATTAAATTACTTAATGCGTAAAGACATTTTCCGCTATAGAGCAATTATTAAAGAACTTGAAATCCGTAAATAAGATTTTCACACCAATTGACATATTACCATTAAAAGTAATATCCAATTAAATTTATTAAAAGCAGGGGCCTAAATTTTAGCTCCTGCTTTTTGTGTTTTTGAAGCACATAAAAATACAAAACTAAAAACGCTATTTTACTAATCCCATCTTGGTAAAATATTGAATAATTAAATAGAAACAGATGGGGCTGAAAAACAAAAAAATATATGTCACAAGCAACAATTAAAACATTTGAAATTGGTGGTCAAACCATCAGTCTTGAAACAGGCCGTTTAGCTCGCCAGGCCGATGGAGCAGTAGTATTAAAAACAGGAGATACCATGATTATGGCTACTGTAGTATCTGCCAAAGAAGCTAAAGAAGATGTGGATTTTATGCCACTTACCGTTGATTACCAAGAAAAATTTGCGGCAGTTGGCCGTATTCCAGGTAGTTTTTTTAGAAGAGAGGCCAAACTTTCGGATTATGAAGTATTAATTAGCCGTATAGTTGATAGAGCTTTACGTCCTTTATTCCCTAGCGATTATCACGCTGATACGCAAGTTGCTTTAACTTTAATATCGAGCGATCAAAATATAATGCCAGATGCTTTAGTTGGTTTAGCTGCATCGGCTGCTTTATTGGTAAGCGATGTTCCTTTTAATGGACCAATATCGGAAGTACGTGTTGCACGTATTGATGGTAAGTTTGTTGTTAATCCTTTCAAAAGCGACTTAGAGCGTGCTGATATGGATTTAATAGTAGCTGGTACCGAAAAAGATTTAAACATGGTAGAAGGCGAGTGCCAAGAAGTAAGCGAAGTAGATATGCTTGAAGCTTTAAAAATTGCGCACGATGCCATTAAATTACAAATCAAAGCGCAGTGGGAATTATGCGAAATGTTAGGTGGTAAAAAACCTGTTCGCGAATATAACCACGAGCGCAGCAATCCTGAATTAGAAGCTTCCATCCGCGAATTTGCTTATGATAAGATTTTTGCAATTGCAAAAGGTAAATTAGGTAAAAATGAAAGAAGTGCAGGCTTTAAAGCTGTAAGAGAAGAATACAAAGCTTTACAACCTGAAGGAACTGTGCTAGATAAATTTTTAACCAACAAATATTTTCATGATGTAGAATACGATGCAGTTCGTGCTATGATTATGAACGATAGACAACGTTTAGATGGCAGAAAATTAGATGAAATCAGACCAATTTGGTCGGAAGTAAGTTACTTACCTGCAGCGCATGGTTCAGCTATTTTTACGCGTGGTGAAACACAATCGTTAACTACCGTTTCGTTAGGTTCAAAATTAGATGAGCAAATGTTGGATAGCCCAATGTTAACAGGTTACGCTAAATTTATGTTACATTATAACTTCCCTTCGTTCAGTACAGGTGAGGTAAGACCAAGCCGTGGACCAGGAAGACGTGAAATTGGACATGGAAATTTAGCATTACGTGGTTTAAAACGTGTATTACCTCCTTTGGAAGAAAGCCCTTACACCATCCGTATTGTTTCTGATATTTTAGAATCAAATGGTTCAAGTAGTATGGCTACCGTTTGTGCTGGTTCATTGGCATTAATGGATGCTGGTATTCCTATTACAGGTGCTGTAAGTGGAATTGCAATGGGTTTAATTAGCGATGAAACTACTGGTAAATACGCTATTTTATCTGATATCTTAGGAGATGAAGATCATTTAGGTGATATGGATTTTAAAGTTGTAGGTACTGCAAAAGGTATCACAGCTTGCCAAATGGATATTAAAATAAATGGTTTACGTTGGGAAATGGTTGAAGAGGCTTTAAACCAAGCTAAAGCTGGTCGTGAACATATTAGAAACGAAATGAACAAAACCATTTCTGCTCCTGCTAGCGATTTAAAACCACATGCACCACGTATTGAAACTTTATTGATTGATAAAGAATTTATTGGAGCAGTAATTGGACCAGGTGGTAAAATTATTCAAGGTATTCAAAAAGAAACTGGAGCTACCATTTCAATTACCGAAACTGAAAAGAATGGTGTAGTTGAAATTGCTTCAAGTAATGCAGATAGTTTACGCAGAGCCATGCAAATGATTAAAGGAATTGTTGCAGTGCCAGTAGTTGGTGATGAATACGAAGGTAAAGTTAAAAACATCATGGACTTTGGTGCATTTGTTGAGTTTTTACCTGGTAAAGATGGTTTATTACATATCAGTGAAATTAGCTGGAACCGCATTGATAAAATGGACGGTGTATTACAACAAGGCGAAATCATTAAAGTTAAACTAATTGAAGTTGACAAAAAAACGGGTAAATACAGATTAAGCCGTAAAGCTTTATTACCAAAACCAGAACCAACTCCTAAACCAGAAACTCCAAAAGAGCCAACTGCGTAATTTTTCAAATAACAAAGTATAAAAAAAGAGGTATTCTATTCTGAATACCTCTTTTTTATTTTTCCTACATAACTCCTATTGCTATTTTCCTTGCTTTTAACCATGGATAAATGGAGGTAATTATTCCTAGCATTAAAATAGTAACAAACACAATAACTGCATCGACTAATGCAAACTGAATTGGATAGGCAAGTGACGAACCTGAATTAACTTTAATCAATCCAAATTGCTGTTGAATAAGGCAAATAACAAAACCAACCATTATTCCAATTACACCACCAACAGCAGCAATAAATATACTTTGCCAAGCAAAAATATTGGCAATTTTAGGAGCAGTTAACCCAATACTATGCAATATTTTTATTTCTTTAACTTTCTCCATTACCAATAAATAGAGGGTTCCTATCGTGTTAAAAATTGCTATTATTAGAATAAACAAAATTATTATATAGCTAATCAGCTTTTCTGTTTTTACCAATTTATAAAATGCTTCACGCTGTTCATACCTTGTTTTAACAATATATTTATCCCCTAAAATAGCTTGGATTTGATGTTGCACTTGGTAAATACTTTGATTGTTTTTCAGCTTAATCTCTATAGCGCTTAACTCATTTTCTTTTTCCAATAACCGAGTTAAAAATCTCAAAGGAACCAAAATATATTTTTCATCAATATCAGGCTGAATAGCGAATATGCCACTTGGCATTAATAACTCACGGTTAAACGCATTTTCAGGATTGATGAAGTTTATCTCGCCCTTTTTGGGTGCATAAATACTCAAAAAATTAAATTGGTCTGATGGGTCTATTCCTAATTGATATGATAAACCCTCACCACATAATGCAAAGTTAGTGTCACCCCTTTGTATGAGGGCCTCCCCTGCTTTTATGCAGGTATCTAAATAGGCAATTTTTAAATAGTTTTCATCAACTGCTTTTGCAGTGGCAATAGTTTCTTTATTATTATACCTAAGCAATACATTTTCCTCTAAAACTTTGCTTGTACTTTCTATTTCAGTTATTGCATTTATTTTACTAAAATTAATATCGCTTTGTTTAAACGTTTTTGAATGAGCTGCAGTAATTTGAAGTTCTGCATCAAAATTACTATACATTTGAGCAAACAAGTTTTCAAAACCATTAAATACCGAAAGTATAATAACCAAAGCGCAAGTACCTACAATATAACCAAGTAAACTAATACTTGAAATTACAGTTACGGCATTATAAGTTCCACTCTTTTTTTTAGAGAAAAAATACTTCTTAGCTATTTTAAACGATAGTGACAATTGAATAATTTATGAGGGCAATAATACAACAGAATTAAATAAAAAATTATAGCAATTTCACCTTATACTTCTCTGCCATTTTTTGTAATTGTTCCGTAGTAACATCGTGTATATTTGAACCATTATGGTATTTCTCAACTGTTACAACAAACAATTTATAATTATAGATATTGGCTAATTTAAAATAGGGTTCCATTTCCCAATTTAGGGTAAAAGCATTATCTACAAAAACCTTTGGTGTGCTTTCGCTCATGGCTTGCTCAGTTAAATTTTCACACTGTTGGTATGCCAAATAGTTTTTACTAAAATCAAAACAGTATTCGCCAGTTAGTTTATTGGTAAAATAATCATCAATAGCAAAAACAGGGTATTTTTGGTCCTCGCTCAATAATTTGGCTAAACTGCTTTTTCCTGCACCTGGTAGTCCTCGAATTAAAATTAAAGTATTAGCTAACATGAACCCTTATTTTGCTTCTACTGGAATTATTATTTTCTCAAACTCCTGTTTAGCCCAACTTACCAATGCCACATTTTGTTCAGGAGTTAAAATAGCATTTTTATGGATTAACGTATACGAACTCAAAGGCATTTCGTGCTCATTTACTTGTTCAGCTATTTCTTCTAACTTATGTTTTTGGCGTTTTGGTTTGTAGGTTTTAAACTCCGAAAAGTTTAACTCTTCTTTGCCTTCATCTACATGGTGCTGCATCCAAAGGCCTATGGGTTGAATATTGGTGTACCAAGGGTAAGTAGTGTGGTTGCTATGACAATCGTAGCAGCTCGTTTCAAGTATTTGTTGCACATTAGAAGGAACATTTATAGCTAATGATATGTCATTATCTGATTTCTCCCAATTTCCATTTCTTTCTGGCCTAATAAATTGTATTAAAACTAAAATGGCAAATAATGCCATTCCTATTTTTTTCATGTTTATGTTTTTCATGATCATTTAAAATAATACTAGCAAATCTATACTTTTTCAACTTTATCATTACATTTAAGTTCCTAATATTTAACATTACATTGGGTAAGTCAATTCATATTTTCCTTTTAAAAAATCTTCTTGGGTTTAAGTTAAATTGTGCTTACTTGTGCCTTCACTATTAGCATGAAAAAAATATTACTTACTTATTTATTATTTTTAGTTTTTTATAACCTATCAGCCCAAGTTACCATTTATTTAACAGGTATTCCTACCAATACTCCAGCTACCGATAACTTGTTTATAGCTGGTAGCTTTAACAATTGGAATCCTAACGATACAAATTTTAAACTCATTAAAATTGATAAAGGATACAAGGTAATTGTACCTGACTATAAAGGAAACGAGGAGTATAAATTTACTCGTGGAAGTTGGACAACAGCTGAAGGCGATTCAAACGGAAATGTAATTAAAAACCGAACTTTGGGTGATGTGGTGAATGGTGTTATAAATGTTTCAATTGCTGGGTGGGAGGATAAAAAAATTAAAGAAATAGTTACTTCAACTGCGCTGCCAAATGTAAAAATTATAAGCAATCGTTTTTTTATTCCACAGTTAAATAAATTTCGCAGGGTTTGGATTTATTTGCCAAATGATTATGACACCAATTTAACCAAACGCTATCCTGTTTTGTATATGCACGATGGTCAAAATTGTTTTGATAAAACTACTGCTTTTTCCAATGAATGGGGAATAGATGAAACCTTAAGCAGTAAGCAAAATAATGGTGATAATGGCTGTATAGTAGTAGCTGTTGATAATGGTGGAGCTAGCCGCTTAGATGAATATTCGCCCTATAATAATCCAAAATATGGTGGTGGACAAGGTGATGCTTATGTTGATTTTTTAGCTCTAACTTTAAAACCCTTTATCGATTCGGCTTACCGTACTTTTTCTGATAAAATGAATACTGCCATGGCAGGAAGCAGTATGGGCGGATTTATTACTACTTATGCTATGTTCAAATATCCTGATTTGTATGGCAAGGCTGGTATTTTTTCACCTGCCTATTGGTTCAGCAATCAGCTTTATACTTATGTACTCCATAAAAGTAAAAGCAATAACCAAAAGTTTTACTTTATATGTGGCCAAACCGAAGGTAGCAAAATGGCTATATGGCAAGATAGCATGAGTACTATTTTACAACAAAAAGGATATATTAAAAATATAGATTTCATAAACATAATAAAACCTAATGGAACGCATTCAGAATTGTTTTGGAGTGCTGAATTTGGAGCTTGTTACGATTGGCTTTTCTCTGATTTAAGGTTAAAGAAAAAAGTGCATAACAGTTATAGGAAAAGAAAAGTTAAACTAATCCATAATTGATTTGAATTTAACAAATCATCAATAACCTAGTTTCTCCAGTTTTTTCCTTTGGTGCGCAATGAACACAAGGAGGAACTTTACTTTCAGGATGCTGAGTAGCTAGCCGCCATATATTACCAATTCCTAAACTAATGGGCTGAGCTTGAGGCTTAGCTTGATAGTGCAAATCAAAGAAATGTTCACTTAAAAACGATTCAAAACCATCCTCTGCCCCACTGTATAATTTCTTGAGTTCACTGCGTATTTCAGGAATAAGCACTTTTTGTTGAACTTGCGAATTTGGTATAATTTGGCTCGACTCCCCATAATAAGTGCATAAAAAAGTATCGGTTGGAATTGGTGAACTATCTACATGAAAAGAATATACATCGGTTGAAAAAATGGAGTCAGCATCATCTCTTTCATAATACTTTATTAAATTAAGTGTTGGAGAAGCCCCATGTGCTTTAAGCAAGGCTAAATCGTGTAAAAGTATATTACGTGCAAGCTGACCTTGTTCGGTTAAATTAAGCTCACAAAGTTCCTCTTCATTAAGCACCATTAAATTTTCGGTTAATGCTATTTTATTAACTATCTCCGAAAAATCGCCAACCAGATTACGAGTCCACCCAATGGCGTTTATTTCATCCTGAAAAGGGGTAGCCACAAGGTCATGAAAATTAGTAACACACTTAATTTGATTATAGGCTTTGTATAAATCTGTCATTATAATTTATGGCAAAATAATAAGGCAAAAGTAGCCTTATTCCTAACTAGCGCAAGCCAAAACCTTTAACACTTTGTCCAAGGTCGGTGTTCTCAACGCACACCTTATTCGATTGGTGAGGGCACAAGCCGAGGACAAAAAATTCTACCCACCTCCAGCCCATCAAAGGAGGGGATTTTGGGAATGCCCATATTTTTTTACTCATCAAAAACGCAAATGCACCTTTAATAAATACAAGTTTTGGCTAAAGCCAGTTGGTGTTGCATTTAATCCACGCCCTAAAGGGCGTGGCAATAGACACTTTCAAATAATCATTTTCAACGCTTTATAGCTTCTTACTTATTAGTTTTTGTAAAATGTATAACAAATTATCGTTTCCAATTGACCTGCCTATATGAAAGGATTAATTGCCACGCCCTTTAGGGCGTGGAGAAGAAAATTAGAAACAAATGGCTTTAGCCAAATTCCTCCATATTAAATAAATTCTGTTGGGCTTATTTATTACTTAACAAAGTAAATTAGTTAAGCCTTTGTCCAAGGTCGGTGTCTTCACCGCACCTTATTCGATTGGTGAGGGCACAAGCCGAGGACAAAAAAGCTCAACCAAATAAATTCAGTTGGGCTTTTTTGATTACTAAATAAAGTATTCGAAATTACTTTATGTTAAAATCAAAATTAGTCATTTTGGTAGTTACCGTAACTTTATGCGATGCACCAAACCAACCCAACACTTTAATATTAGATTTTCCATAAGCAAAAATATTTGAAGGAACATTGGTTACGGGAGTAGCAAATAGTCCTGAAAATCCTCCTCCAGTTCCGTTGGTAAGTTCTGTTTTTAACCTTACATAAAAGAAAAGGTTTTCGCGAGTTATGCTATAAACTTCTGCTTTAATGGAATCGCCAGGATAATATGCAGGTCTTAATTGTATATCATCTTCTACCACATTAATAGAACGTGCAACAGGAAAGTTAAACAACGCTTCTTTTTCTAATTGAGAATTTGGTGATTGGTCGCCACTGTTTGATTCGCTCACTACAATTAAATTATTTACATTGTTATAATAGGTCCAGTCTGCAGCACTTTTACTTTCAGTATAATATGGGTTGGTAGCTACCGGATTGCGTTTTACATAATACTTTATTCTGTAACTATCACCTAATCCAGCAGGATCAGCTATTTTCATATCTACATAACCCCAACCCGATTTTAATGGTCCGCCTGGACCTGTTCTGCCAATACTTTCATCGTTTAAAACCGAAGTTGTTAAACTACTATCACCATAAGTAATACATGGTCTGTTAATTTTGCTAAATGAAACAACAGTATCACCGGTTGAAAAACGAACAAACATGATATAACTATGCAATGGTTGAGGTTTAGAAGTCATTGAAATGTAATTTCCGTTCCCTACATTTTTAAATGTATCAACCACAAGGTTTCCACCAGTAGAGTCTATAATCAATATAGTAGCATCGTTCACTTTTGGAGCTTCACCATTTTCTAAATATCCAATTGATTTGGTAATTCTGATGGTGTCTTTTATCAATTTATTGGGGTCAAGCGGGTCGTAAACTATCGATGCATCAATCACATATTGAGGCTCACCATTTCCTGCATTTATATCTATTTTATCAATACATGAACTTATCATTGCCACCGCAACAAAAAGGAAAATATATAATTTATTCATTGTTTTCATTTTTAATGTAAAATAATAATTGTGATTAGAATTTGAAATTATAAGTAAATGCCGGAATAGGAACTGCAAAAAGCGAGAATTGAACCATTTCTGTTATGGCAGGCGATTTATCGTTAACTCTTGGATACACAGCAAATGCATTACGTTTACCTAGTAAATTATAAACCCCAAATACTATTTCCCACTCATAAGTATATTTCATACGTTTTAAGAAATTGGTTGGCATAATTTCGGGCTGCTTGCGGTCTTTACTTTTTACAGTAGCTGTTAAATCAATCCTGAAAAAATCAGGAATGCGAACATTATTTCTTGGTGCACTTGGGTTTTGAGGAACTTGGTATCCTTCAAAAGCAAATTTATTAGTAGGTAAATTTACTGGTGTTCCGCTACCATAAACCAAATTGGTATTAATTGTCCAACGTTTGGTTAAATCGTAACTTACCACCAAATTTAAATTATGTAATTTATCAAAACGGGTAGGATACCAATCGTTATTATTAATTTTATCAACTTGGCGTTCAGTTCTGGCCAATGTATAACTAATAAAACCTGTAAGTTTACCTGTATTTTTCTTCACAAAAAATTCTAAACCATACGCTCTTCCTTTTCCACTTAATATTTGACCTTCTAGGTATGGATTTAGCAATAAATCTGCCCCATCTATATAATCAATTTGGTTTTGCATGTCTTTATAATAACCCTCTATGGAAGTTTCGTAATCATTTTTAGTACTACCAAAGTTTTTAAAATACCCTATTGCTACTTGGTCGGCTATTTGAGGTTTGATATTATTGGTACTTGGTGTCCACACATCTAATGGAATAGAAGCGGCTGTGTTAGAAATTAAATGCACATATTGGCTAGTGCGCATATAACTGGCTTTTAAGCTACTGCTTGAGTTTAATTCATATTTTACCGCAGCTCTTGGCTCCAAGTTAAAGTAGTTTTGCATTGACTCAAAGTCATCGTATTTTTCAATGCCAGTTAATATTCTACCAAACGAGTTATAATCATTGCTGTAAATTTGTTTTTCGCCTTTACCTAAGTATTGAAAAGTTGAAAAGCGCAATCCATAACTTACCGATAACCTAGCATTAATCGTTTGGTCATTGGAAATGTAGGTAGCATTCTCTAAAGAATATTTGTAAGGTAAATTTATATCTTGACGAATACCACCACTAACAAAACTTGCATTAGCAGGATTAAATTGGTAAAAAATACTTTGACCACCTAAATTAATGGTGTTTTTGCTGTTTAAATACCAAGTAAAATCTTGTTTTAAACTGTAATTAATAATGCGCGATGTCCATTTAAAAGCATCTCTAGCCCCAATATTATCGGTACCAATTCCATAATCATAATTACTGTAAAATGCAGTGGTATTACTAAATAATTTACTTTTTATTTCGTGGTTCCAACGAGCAGTTAAGGTTTGATTTCCCCAATTAAAACCAAACGAAGAAACGCCAAATACATCTCGTCCCATATAGCCAGATAAATAAACTTTATCCTTTTTACCAAGACTGTAATTTGCTTTCATTGTTAAATCGTAAAAATACAGTTGAAAGCCATCAAAATCCTTATTTCCTGCCAAAAAAGGAGTCGCTAACACATCGCCATAACTTCTACGACCAGCAATAATATATGAACCTTTACCTTTATTAATTGGTCCTTCTAAAGTTAAGCGAGAAAATAT